>JAHEMW010000044.1 GCA_024643505.1 Demequinaceae bacterium | reverse complement strand
CCGCCCCCGCGCGCTGGCCCCGCCCCCGCGCGCTGGCCCCGCCCCCGCGCGCTGGCCGCGCCCCCGCGCGCTGGGAGTACATGAGTGCCACAAATCGGCGCGATCCGGCACTCATGTACTCATAGCGCGCGGGCGGGGTCGCTGAGGCCCGGCGGCGTGAGCGTGCGTGCCTGAATGACAACGGTGTAGTTCGCCGGTAATGTGGGCGCGAGCGCAACGGCAGGAGCGAGCATGGCGGACAACGTGGTGCGGCTGACACAGCCCACGCACGCCGGCGTGCCCGAACTCAGCGAGCGCGACGCCGACATCCTCACGTTCGAGCGCCAGTGGTGGAAGTACGCCGGCGCCAAGGAAGACGCGATTCGCGACCTGTTCCAGATGAACGCCACGCAGTACTACCAGGTGCTCAACGCCCTTATTGATACTGAATCGGCGCTGGCGCACGATGCCATGCTGGTCAAGCGCCTTCGTCGCATGCGCGCGGCTCGCACGCGTGGCCGCTCGCGTCAGTGGACGGACTAGGCGGGTACAGTTCACTCGTGAGCGAGTCCTTCGAGCCTGACGAATTCGACGACATCGCCGCCAAGGGCGGTCCCGTCGGTGTCCATCGCGCTCCACGCCCGTGGTGGACGCGCGTCGTGGTTCCGCTGCTCGCGTTTCTGCTCGCAGGCGCGCTCGCGTACGTCGTCGCCAGCTACTTCTGGAGCCGCGATGTCGCTGACTCTGGAGCCGGCGCCACGCCTTCCGCGACCGCGACCGCCACTGCGACGCCGAGTCCGTCGGCGTCGGCAAGCGAAACCGCCTCGCCCTCGGTGACGCCGTCCCCCTCGCCGACTCTCGAGATCGACTACGAAGCGCCCGTTGGCGTGCAAAACGGTGCAGGTATCCAGGGCCTTGCCGCAAAGCAGCAGGCGATCTTGCTCAATGCTGGCTTCACCAAAGTCACTGCGACCAACCTCACGGGGACCAAGCCGACCGCGAATGTCGTGGTTTACGCCAAGGACGATCAGGCCGCGACCGCGCAGGCAGTCGCCAAGGAACTGGGCATCTCTGCGGTCGAGCAAGGGTCAACGCCGGCTGGCATCGAGGTGCTCGTCAAGCTCGTGACGGATCCCGCAGCGTAAGTTCGCAACGCTGGCAGCGAAACGCGCATGAACGCGTTTGCACTCTCAAGGCGAGAGTGCCAATATCTTCCTTAGCACTCGGCAATGGAGAGTGCCAATTTACCTCGGCTCCACCGTCGAGGTGAGTGGCCGCGGCGTGACGTGAACGCCGGGGCCGCCGCCGTCCGTCGCGGGCGGCTGTGGAGCCATCACCCCATCGAAAGAGGAATTACCCCCATGGCAAAGATCATTGCCTTCGATGAAGAGGCCCGACGCGGTATGGAGCGTGGGATGAACATCCTCGCCGACACCGTCAAGGTCACGCTTGGCCCCAAGGGCCGCAATGTTGTGTTGGAAAAGAAGTGGGGCGCGCCCACCATCACGAACGATGGTGTGTCGATCGCCAAGGAGATCGAGCTCGAAGAGCCGTTCGAGAAGATCGGCGCTGAGCTCGTCAAAGAGGTCGCCAAGAAGACCGACGACATCGCGGGTGACGGCACCACCACCGCTACCGTGCTCGCTCAGGCGCTGGTCCAGCAGGGACTTCGCAACGTCGCCGCTGGTGCCAACCCGATAGCTCTCAAGAAGGGCATCGAAAAGGCCGTCGAGGCCGTCACCGCCGAGCTGCTCAAGGCCGCCAAAGAGGTCGAGACCAAGGAAGAGATCGCCGCAACTGCGGGCATCTCTGCTGGCGACCCCGCGATTGGCGAGCTGATCGCCGAGGCGATGGACAAGGTTGGCAAGGAAGGCGTCATCACGGTCGAGGAGTCGAGCGCGCTCGGCCTCGAGCTGGAGCTCACCGAGGGAATGCGCTTCGACAAGGGCTTCCTGTCGGCGTACTTCGTCACCGACCCGGAGCGCCAGGAGGCCGTTCTTGAGGACGCCTACGTGCTTCTCATGGAGTCGAAGATCTCCAACATCAAGGACCTGCTCCCGCTGCTCGAGAAGGTCATGCAGGCGGGCAAGCCGCTCATGATCATCGCCGAGGATCTCGAGGGTGAAGCCCTCGCGACCCTCGTCGTCAACAAGATCCGCGGCACCTTCAAGGCCGTCGCCGTCAAGGCGCCCGGCTTCGGAGACCGCCGCAAGGCGATGCTCCAGGACATGGCGATCCTCACGGGCGGTCAGGTCATCTCCGAGTCGGTTGGTCTCTCGCTTGAGAACGCCACGCTCGACCTGCTTGGCCAGGCCCGCAAGGTCGTGGTCACCAAGGACGAGACGACAATCGTTGAAGGCGCCGGAGCCACCGATCAGATCGAGGGCCGCGTGCGTCAGATTCGCGCGGAAATCGAGAAGTCGGATTCCGACTACGACCGCGAGAAGCTCCAGGAGCGTCTCGCCAAGCTGGCAGGCGGCGTTGCCGTCATCAAGGCTGGTGCGGCAACGGAGGTTGAGCTCAAGGAGCGCAAGCACCGCATCGAGGACGCCGTTCGCAACGCCAAGGCGGCTGTCGAGGAAGGCATTGTCGCCGGTGGCGGCGTTGCGCTCATTCAGGCGGGCATTCACGCCTTCGCAGCCCTCGAGCTCGAGGGTGACGAGGCCACCGGTGCGCGCATCGTTGAACTCTCGATCTCTGCGCCCTTGCGTCAGATCGCGATCAACGCTGGCCTTGAGGGTGGCGTCGTCGTCGAGAAGGTCAAGACCCTCCCGGTTGGTCACGGCCTCAACGCCGCGACCGGCGTGTACGAGGATCTGCTCGCCGCTGGCGTCAACGACCCGGTCAAGGTGACGCGCTCCGCGCTTCAGAACGCCGCGTCGATTGCCGCGTTGTTCCTCACGACCGAGGCCGTGGTTGCCGACAAGCCCGAGCCGGAGCCGACGATGCCGTCCGGTGGCGGCGACATGGGTGGCATGGGCTTCTAGCCTGCGCGATCAAGCCAAAGCGAAGGCCCCCGAGGGAAAACTCGGGGGCCTTCGCCGTCTCTAGTCCGACGGGCGGGTGGGGGCCGGCCATCGCCGTGCGATCGCGATCAGGTTTTGGCTGCGATCCTGAATCGCGCGGCCTCGGTTCGGGCCTTCACCCGGCACGGCGATTTCTCAACTGGGCTCATGCGGATCGCGCCCGTGTCGCGCTGCAGATGTCACTCGCAGTCCCGAGGCGCGCAGGCGAGTGATCAGTTCGCGCGTCGAAACAAGCTGGGCCCCGAGTAGCTGTAACGCCTCGTAGCGCTCCTCCGGAACGTCGTAGTGGTCTCGGTCAAAACCGCGTTCAGGAATCCCGGCGCGCCGGGCGAACGCGTGGAGCTCCGCGAGCGAAAGGTCTGACACCATGTGGCCCCAGACGCGATCGTGGCGCGGCCACAGCGGGGGGTCGATGAGGATGGCCACGCCCTCAGGCTAGCGACCGAACATCCGCGCCACCGTCTGCTCGGCCTCGACGTAGTGGCTCGCCGCACCAGCGAGCGCGCGCGTGATGCCATCAAGCGCGGCCTCCACGTGGTGCTGGGCGGAGCGCCACTCGGCGAGTACGTCCGCGAAGGCATGCGCCGCACCGCCCTGCCACGTGGCCTCAAGCGCGGTCAGGTGGCCAAGCATGGCTACGACTTGGGCGCGGATGTCATCCGCGGATCGCGCGGCGAGTGCGGACGCCGAGGTGATCTCGGCCGCGTCAACGTGGTACTGCGTCATGGGGACTCCGTCATGCCCCGACGCTATGACGTGACCGGCTCAGTCTCGCTCGGCGAACGTCAGGCTGTGGATGCGTCGGTCTCGTCGTCGTCCGGTGGCAACGTGTCCAATTCGCGCTCCAAACGAGCGAGTTCTGCCTTCAGGTTCTGGCGCGCCGGCGCCTCCCAAGGCTGCGCAAACGGACTGATGTAGAGCTTCGGGCGGCTCAGCAACTTCTCGACGATCGCCTTGCGGGCGAGAACGAACCGGCGAGGAGGGATGTGGGAGTATTCCGCGCGCACGTCAAGCAAGTACTGCTTGTATTTCTGAGGATCGGACGCGAGGACGGCGAGGTCCGCGTCGCACAGCACCGCGCAGTCCGCGCTTTCGGGATTCGTCGAGTGTCGCGCGAGGGCCTCAACCATGGTGGTGACGTCGTTGATAGCCGCGTCGGGAACGCCGATGCTTGCGAGTTCTGCTCGCGCAAACTCGGCGCTCGCCACCTCGTCCTCACCGCCCTTGTGTGCGTAGGCTGCCGCAGCGTCGGCAGTAAATACGGCTCCGTGGTACCAGGCGGCGAGTCGCACCGCATGCGCATCGTGGGTCTCCTGCTGAAGCTCGTCGACTCGCTGAAGCAGGTCGACGAGGTGTCGCACGTTGTGGAAGTGGCGGCTCGCGTCCTCCCAGCGATCCAACAGTCGGCCGCCAGCGAGTTCGACGTCACCGTGCGCGGCCGTGGCGCCGACCCCGGTCGCGGCGCGCATGTACGCAGGCAGGAGCCAAGCTGGAGCGGGGGTGGAGTGCATCATCACCTCAGTGCGAGCGTCACGGACAATCCCAGTCTGCTCCCATTCGGGCTGCGCGCGCAAAGTCGGAGCTCGCAAGTGAGCCTCGCCCCTGCCGCTAGACTTGTGGCCGCGCCGAACTCGCGGTGCTGAATGTGACTGCAAGAGGTTGATGTGCCCACCGGAAAAGTGAAGTGGTATGACTCCGACAAGGGGTTCGGCTTCATCGCGAGCGACGAGGGTGAAGAGGTTTTTCTCCACGCGAGCGCGATGCCTGCTGGCACCGCCGCGCCGAAGCCGGGCACAAAGGTGGAGTACTCCGTCGCAGACGGCCGCCGTGGTCCCTCCGCGCTGTCGGTGACGGTTCTTGAACCCGTGCAGACGCTGTCGCAGACGATGCGCAAGAAGCCCGATGAGATGACGGTGATCGTCGAAGACCTCATCAAGATGCTCGACGGCGTGTCCAACTCGCTGCGCAAGGGCCGTTACCCCGAGCCCGCGAAGGGCAAGCAGGTGGCCGCGGTGTTGCGCGCTGTCTCGGAGCAGCTGGAGGCCTGAGATGGCAATCGACGCCGTGCTTTCCGACGCGATCGACCTCGCGCGCGCGGCCGCCGTCGAGACTGCGGACGACGCCGACGCCGTCGGGGAGCACCTGTCCGCCTCGCCTTCCGGTGATCGGCTCGTCACCCACCTGTTTGCGTGCGAACTTGCTGGTTACCGTGGCTGGGTGTGGGCGGTCACCCTTGCGCGCGCGCCGCGAGCCAAGGATGCGACCGTGTGTGAGGCTGCGCTGGTGCCGGCAGACGACGCACTGCTCGCGCCAACGTGGATTCCATGGGCGGAGCGCGTCCGTCCGGGCGACCTCGAAGCTCCGATGGTGCTGCCACTCATTCCGGACGACGCGAGACTCGTCTATGGCTACGAGGGCACGGTCGATGACGATCTTGCCCAGCTGTGGGAGATCGGGTTGGGTCGCGAGCGAATTCTTGCTTCACATGGACGCGCCGATGTCGCGGCGCGTTGGTACCGCGGCAGCCACGGTCCGTCGGCCTCGTCTGCCGTCAACGCCGCAGCTCACTGTTCGACGTGCGCATTTTTCATCCCCTTGACCGGCTCGATGAGGCTGACGTTCGGGGCGTGCGCCAACGAGTGGTCGCCGTCCGACGGGAAAGTCGTGAGCGTCGACCACGGATGTGGCGCGCATTCACAGACTGATGTTGACCATAGCTCGTCGGTCTGGCCGGTACCGGACCCGGTGTTTGAGAGCGACACCTTCCAGGCGCTCGATCTCACGGCGCCGCCCGCGCCACCCGCGCCGCCCGCGCCGCCCGCGCACCGCGAGCCAGAGCCCGCCGTCATTGCGGACGACCACACATCTTCACAGGCGCCGGAAGCGGCTCCGTCGGAGGCGCCCGAACCGGCTCCGTCAGATGGCGAGGAGCGCGCCCACGACGCCACCTGATTCGGCGGCCGCGGGGTCGGCACGCAGCGTCGCGCGCGCACTCGTCAGCGCGGCCTACCTGCCGACCTTCCTCGCTGAGATCGGGGTCGGAGCGATACTGCCCGTTCTCACCCTGTCCGTGCTTGACCTTGACTATTCGGCGGCCGTCGCGGCCTCAGCAGTCGGGGCGTACTCCGCCGGACGGATGGCGGGCTCTGGCCTCGGGGGAGTGGCGGCGCACAGGGCCGGCCCCGCCGCGGCCGGGGTACTGTCGCTCGCCGCGCTCGCGGCCGGGGCAGTCGTATGTGCGTTGGTGCCCGGGATCGCGCTATTTCTCGTCGGCGCAGCGATCATCGGATTGGGCCACGCCGCTTTCCACGTTGCGCGCCAGGAGCAGATCAACTCGCTCGTGCCAGTCGCCTTGCGCGCCCGTGCGCTCACGACTCTTGCGGGGGTCTTCCGGGTCGCCAATTTCATTGGTCCCGTCGTCGCGTCGGCGCTGCTCGTCGCGGCTGGGCATTCCGCCACCTACGTCTTCGCGGCAGTGTGCATCGTTGCCGGCATGGTGGCGCTGAGGGCCGCGCCGGCCTGGCGGTTGAGCGCGCCTGTTCCCGCGCACGAGTCCGCGACCATCGTCGCCGTCGTCCGTGACAACGCGTCGATCCTGCGCACGCTCGGCGTCGCTATCGTCGCGACCGGTGCGCTACGCGCCGCGCGCGTCGCGGTGATTCCACTTTGGGCGACTCATATCGGGTTGAGTCCGCAAGTCGCGACATTGATTTACGGGGTGTCGGCCGCCGTCGACATGATGCTGTTCTACCCCGCCGGATACGTGATGGATCGCTGGGGGCGCCGCTGGACGGCGTTGCCGTCAACGGCTCTACTCGCGGTGGGAATGATCATGCTGCCGTTGTCTCATGGGGTGGCAACGGTGACGATTGCGGCGGTCATCCTCGGAATTGGGAATGGCTGGGGCTCTGGCCTCGTGATGACACTCGGCGCCGACGTGGCACCCCGCGTCGGCCGGTCGATGTTCACCGGCGTGTGGATGACACTGCAGGACGGTGGCGGGCTGGCTGGGCCGGCGATCATTTCCGCCGGCGCGATCGTCTCTCTCGCGCTTGGCGTCTCCGTCATCGGCGTCGTCGGGTTCGCCACCCTTGGCGCGTTCGCCGCGTGGATTCCCCCGCGGGTCGCTGTGCGCCCGCCGCGTTGACGGCCTACGTGAAGTTCTGGGTCGAGTACCAGGTCGCGCCGTCAGAGCTGTGTGCGACGCCGACGCCCATGTAGCGGTACGCGGGATTCATGATGTTCTTGCAGTGCCCGTTCGAGTACATGTAGTTCTTGTGCATCTTTGAAATCGCGGCCGACGCTGAGTACCCGATCGAGCGGTAAACCACAGCGACGTTCTCGGCACCGGGGCGGTACGGGTTGTGCGACAAGCCATCGATGAGAGTCGTCGTTTTCATGTCCTTGGCGAGCATCGTCTGCGACCACTTGAGGGCCGCAGATGCGAGGTTTGACGACCACGTGAGAGGCCGAGCGCCGATGCGAGCGCGCTCCTTGTTCGCGGCCGACAGCATTGCCTTGGCGTCCCCGCCGGTCAGGTATGGCGCTTTAGGGCTCGAGCAGTAGGCCGTGTAGCTGGTCGTCGTCTTCGTCGTGGTGGTCGTCGTCGTCTTCGTCGTTGTCGTCGTCTTCGTCGTCGTGGTCTTCGGCGCCACGTAGGTGCTTGGCGCCTTGTAAGTCGTCACCTTCACGACGGGCTTCGGCTTCGGCTTCGGCGGCAGCGTCACCTTGATGGTCGGCACGAGCGCCGTGAAGTCGACGTCCTTGATGGCGCCGGGGGCGATCACACCTTTGGCGACATCTGGTCGCTGGTCAACAATGGCCGCAGCTGCACTTTGTTGGGGCGCGGTCGCGGCGGTGACGGGGCTCAGGCCGGCGCTAGAAATGACGAGCGAGCCGGCGATGGCGAAGGGAAGGGCTCCGAGCAGGAGGGCCGGGGTGCGGCGGCGTTGTTCGCGGCCGGATTCCGGGTTCTCCTGCTCAATGCTCATGTCACCAATCTCTCCACTAAGAAATCAATGCACTCGGTGAGTGCGCTTACGTCATCCGGATCCACTGCTGGGTACATTCCGACCCGGATTTGATTCCGGCCAAGCTTCCTGTAAGGGTCAATATCAACGACGCCTTGTGCCCTCAGGTGCCGACGCAATTCGGACGCGTCGACGCTCGATGACAGGTTGATGGTAGCGACGACCGGTGACCGATTTGTAGAGAATGTGACGAAGGTCTCAGCGAGGGGGTTTGCGTCGGCCCAGCGGTACAAACGCCCTGATGAATCGGCAGTTCTGGCGGCGGCGAAGGCCATGCCTCCCTCGTTGAGCAACCATTCAAGTTGGGCGCGCATGAGCAACAGTGTTGCGATCGCAGGGGTATTGAGCGTTTGATTCGCGCGACTGTTGGTGAGCGCAGCCGAAAGGGAAAGGATCTCCGGAATATAGCGAGAATTCGCCGATAACTGTTCAATGCGCGTTATCGCCGCAGGCGAGACAATGGCGAAATAAAGGCCGCCGTCTGACGCGAAGCTCTTCTGGGGCGCGAAGTAGTACACGTCGACGCCGTTGAGGTCGAGGTGGGTCCCCCCGGCGGCCGAGGTGCCGTCGATGACCGTGAGCGCGTCCCCGATGCCGTGTGGGCGAGCGGCCGACGCGATCGCGCCAGTGGAGGTCTCGTTGTGCGCCCAGGCGTAGACATCGACGCCCGCCTCGGCCTCCGGGAGCACGACGTCGCCCGGCTCTGCCGTGCGCACGCTCGACGGCGCGAGGAACGGCGCGGCCGTTGTCGCGGCGGCGAACTTCGCGCCGAACTCACCGAACGCGCAGTGTTGGGCGCGCTCCCGAACCAGTGAAAACGTCGCGGCATCCCAGAAGAGGGTGGAGCCGCCGTTGCCGAGGATGACTTCGTAGCCGTCGGGCAGGGAGAAGAAAGCGCGCAGCATGTCGCGTACGTCGCCGACTAGGCGCTTGACGGGTTCCTGACGGTGGGAGGTGCCGATCACGAGCGGCTGCGCTGCGAGCAGCGACGCGAGTTGGGCGTCTGTCACTTTCGAGGGCCCAGCGCCGAAGCGCCCATCGCGTGGCAGGAGGTGGGGCGGAATCGCAATCACGTCGGACATGGCTCACAGCGTACTTGCGGCGTTCTGCCATGATTGCGGGGTGCTTCGCCTGCGGCCCGCTCTCCAGAACTATGACTGGGGAATGACCGGAGCCATCCAGGAAATGCTCGGGTTGAACTGGGTTGACGGACACATCGCCGAGGCCTGGTGGGGAGCTCATGTGCGCGGCCCGTCGCGGACGGGTCGCCTCTTCGGCGTCACGCTCGACACCCTTATTCATAAGGACCCCATCGCGGCCCTTGGACCACATGTCGCCCGCGACTTCGACGGACAGCTGCCCTACCTCATGAAGATCCTCGCGATCGCCAAGCCGCTGTCCATCCAGGTTCACCCCGACGTCGCGCAGGCTCGCGAAGGATTTGCGCGTGAGAATGACGCCGATGTGCCCGACGGCGAGCGATCCTTTCAGGACCCGTCTCATAAGCCAGAGATGGTGGTGGCCGTCACCGCAATGAAAGTGCTTGCGGGATTCAGGCCGGCGGACGAGTTGGCGAGCGACCTGGAGCGGCTTGGCGGCGTCGCACACGAGCTCGCGGCAGCGCTCGCTCGCGGCGGCATATCTGCCTATGTCGAGTCCTGCCTCACCGACGACCATGCAGACGCCCTCGTTGCGGTTGCCGCACACGCGAGCGAAGGCGAGGCGCTTGGGGCGGCGCGGCGGGCGGCGCTGCACTTTCCGGGAGACCCGGGCGCCCTCGTGGCGCTCGCGATGAACCCGCTCGAGCTCGCGCCGGGAGATGCGCTCTACGTTCCGGCGCGCCAAGTGCACAGTTACCAATCGGGGATCGGCGTCGAGATCATGGCGAACTCGGACAACGTGATTCGCGGCGGACTCACGTCGAAGCGCGTCGATGTTCCGCTCGTCATGCGGCTCGCGGACCTCGATTCCTCCGCGCCACAGCTCGTGGGGACGTCGGCATCCGCCGGGTCCCATCTGCTCGAGCCCGGCGCAGCGGAGTTCGCGCTCACCGTCGTGCGCTCGGGCGAAGGCATCGTGCCAGCCGGTCCACGGATCGCGCTCACCTTGGCGGGCGCCGCGTCTCTACGCACGGGGTCGGGTGAGCGAGCCAACCTCAAGTCGGGCGACGCGGTCTTCGTGCCCGCCAGCGACGGCGATCTTCGCGTGAGCACCGGCGGCGTGGTGTTCGTCGCGCGCGTCCCGGCCGCCGTCCACCCATAGGCCGACGGCTACGCTGGGCGCATGAGAATTTCGGTCTTCGGCACCGGCTACCTGGGGGCGACGCACGCTGCGGGGATGGCGGAACTTGGGCACGAGGTCGTCGGCGTCGACATTGATCCCGTCAAGATCGAGCGATTGTCCCGCGGCGAGGTGCCGTTCTACGAGCCCGGACTGCCTGAACTCTTGCGCAAGCACGTCGAGTCGGGGCGCCTCCGCTTCACGACCGATGCCGCCGACGCGGCTGCGTTCGCCGACGTCCACTTCATTGGCGTCGGTACTCCGCAGGTCAAGGGTGAGAACGCCGCGGACATGCGGTTCGTCAATGCCGTGATCGAGACGCTCGCGCCGCTCCTCACGCGCCCCGCGACGATTCTTGGAAAGTCGACTGTGCCTGTCGGTACTGCCGCGAGGCTCGCGCACCGCATCAACGAACTCGCCCCCGTCGGCGAGGCGGCGCAGCTCGGCTGGAATCCTGAATTCCTGCGCGAAGGCTTCGCCGTCGAAGACACGCTGCGCCCCGACCGCCTCGTGCTTGGCGTCGACCGCGCGAATCCCGGACATGTTGAACACGTGGTTCGCGAGGTCTACGCGACGATCCTTGCCCGTGACACGCCGTTTATCGTGACCGACCTCGCGACGGCGGAGCTGGTGAAGGTCAGCGCGAATGCGTTCTTGGCGACGAAGATCTCCTTTATCAATGCGATCGCCGAGGTGTGTGAAGTCTCCGGGGGCGATGTCGCAGAGCTTGCTGACGCCATTGGGTATGACGCCCGCATCGGCCGCAAGTTCTTGGGCGCCGGTCTCGGCTTCGGTGGCGGATGCCTGCCGAAGGACATCCGCGCGTTCATGGCCCGCGCCGGCGAGCTCGGGGTCGATCAGGCGCTGACCTTCTTGCGCGAGGTTGACTCCGTCAACCTGCGCCGGCGCGAGCACGTCGTCGAGATGGCGCGCAGGGAGGTCGGTGGTTCCCTCAACGGCACTCGGATCGCCGTTCTTGGAGCGGCGTTCAAGCCGAATTCGGACGACGTGCGTGACTCCCCGGCGCTCGATGTTGCCGGAAAGTTGCACCTCGCGGGCGCGGACGTTCGCATCTACGACCCGCAGGCGATGGACAACGCGCGAGCGGTGTCGCCGACCCTCACCTATGCGCACGACCTCCGCGCCGCGGTTTCAGACGCGGACCTCGTGATCGTCGCGACGGAGTGGCGCGAATTCCGAGACCTCATCCCATCTGACCTCGACGGACTTGTCGCCGCCCGCCGGGTCATCGATGGGCGAAACTGCCTTGACGCGCCGGCGTGGGTCGCGGCGGGCTGGACGTATCGCGGGCTCGGGCGGTACGCCGCGTGAGTGACCTCATCGACACGACCGAGATGTACCTGCGGACGATTTATGAGCTGCGGGAGGATGGCGTGATCCCGCTCCGAGCCCGCATCGCGGAACACTTGGGGCACGCCGGACCGACTGTGTCACAAACGGTGGCGCGGATGGAGCGCGACGGCCTCGTGGAGGTCAGCCAAGACCGTCACCTGGAGCTCACGCCGCACGGCGAGGAACTCGCGATGCGCGTGATGCGCAAGCACCGCCTCGCGGAACGGCTCCTCACGGATGTGATCGGCATGGAACTGGCATTCGTCCACGAGGAGGCCTGTCGCTGGGAACACGTGATGAGCGAACGCGTCGAGCGTCGAGTTCTTGAACTCGTGCCCGACGCGCGTGTTTCGCCCTACGGCAACGAGATCCCGGGGCTTGACGAGTTGGGCGTCACGATGCCCGCTTTGCCGCATACGCACGAAATGTCTATCGCCGACCTAGGTGACGATCACGGCGATTCGCACACGCTCACGCGCATCGGGGAGACGCCCCAGACCTCCCCTGAGTTCCTCGCTGAGCTCTCGGACATTCGCCTGTTACCTGGCGCGGCTGTGACGGTGACCCCGCTTGATGGCGGCGTACGGCTGTCCACCGAACACGGCAGCATGGCGGTCGACACAGATGTGGCTCGACATCTTTTTGTTGCACTTCCGTGACATTTCCGTCATCCTTGAGGTCTACGTTTATCAAAACGTTATCGAAGACGATCCTTCTCGAGCCCGCTAGTGCGGGGGATTGAGTCGCGCCTGCGACTCAAAAGGGGCTCGCGACTACCCGCGCATGATGCGCCGATAGGAACGGTAATTTGAGGTACGGCTATGTACGCGCCAAGACCCGTGCGCTGACCGCTGGAGCGGTTGCGGCACTTGTTGCAGTACCCCTCACGGGTGCAGCGGCAGCGGCCTTGGTGTCAACACCCGACGCGATGAGTCTCTCAGGCGACGTTGTCGCCGCAGCCCCACTGGGGTCTGACTCACTCGAGGTGGCACCCGAAGTCGTGGCGTCGAAGACGTCCGAGTTCACGGTCGACACCCCCGCGATCAAGGTGAAGGCCAACAGCGTTGCGACGCCAGTGTCCTCGGTTCGTCAGGCGCAGCCGTCGGCGTCCGTCAAGGCCGCGATTGCCGGAAGCGCTATTGTCGCGGAGGCCGCAAAGTACGTGGGAACCCCCTACCTCAGCGGCGGCTCGACCCCAGCTGGTTTTGACTGCTCCGGCTTCGTGTCGTACGTGTACGCGAAATTTGGGATCAGCCTCCCGCACTCTTCCGGCGCCTATTACAACGTCGGCGTGCGAGTCTCGACCCCTCAGCCCGGAGACATCATCGTGTCTCCTGGGCACGTGTCGATCTATGCGGGACCGAACCTCCAGATCGACGCGCCGGTGCCCGGCAAGACGATCCAGTTCCGTTCCATTTGGCAGTCCAACCCGATTTACGTTCGCGTCACCCACTGACGCAGTGACTCCCGCTACAGGCGCCAGGTAGGCTCATATCCGCCCTGGCGCCTGTAGCTCAGGGGATAGAGCACCGCTCTCCTAAAGCGGGTGTCGGCAGTTCGAATCTGCCCAGGCGCACCACA
>JAHEMW010000139.1 GCA_024643505.1 Demequinaceae bacterium | reverse complement strand
GGCTCGATCTACGTCACGGGCACGGGCGGGGAGGGACTTCGACTGCTCGCCGCGACCATCCACACGGTCGCGGTGTGTGTGCTGTACGGCGCGCTCGCCCTCGCGATCGGAGCGATCACCGGCAAGGAGTCGCTCGCCTCCGGCGCCTCGACGGCCTTCCTGCTCGCGTCGTTCCTCGGCGCGGGACTGCTCCCGCTGTTCGCCGGCTGGGAAGACCTCGCGAAGCTCTTTCCCTGGTACTACCTGAATTCCGCGAACCCGCTCGTGAACGGCGTGAAGTGGTCGCAGATCGCGCTCGTGCTTGGCGTGAGTGTCGGGCTGTTGGTCCTCGCGTGGTGGGGGCTACGCCGTCGCGACCTGCGCGCCGGTATCCAGCGCGTCACGGTGCTCGCGCGGTTGCGTGAAGACGAGCACCTCGCGAAGGCGCTCGCGGCTCTCCGCGGTAGCGCGGTGACCGGTGGCGTCTCGGTCAAGGCGCTCAGTGAGGGACGCGCAATCACGACGATCGCCGCCGGGAGTCTGTTCGTGTTTTTCGTCGCCATGGGACCGCTGTATCGATCCGTCAACGACGTCGTCGGCGAGCTCGTGGCGTCGTTGCCCGACGCCCTCCTCAGCATGGTCGGATTCGTCGACTACTCGCGTCCTGAAGGCTGGTATCACGGCGAGGGACTGTCCATCGTCGCCCCCGTCGCGGTTGCCGTCGTCGCGATCTCCATGGGCGCGGCTCTGACCCGCGAGGAGCGCAATCACACGATCTGGGCGTTGCTCGGGTCGCCGGTGTCGCGCTCGTATGTCGCGTGGCGCAACGGCGTCGCCATGCTCGTGATGTCGGCGATCGTCGGCGCGGTCGCCGCTGCCGGCATTGCCCTCGGGAACTTCATCGCCGGTCTTGGGATGGACTACGGCAACATCGCGGCGTCGGGGGCCTTGCTCGCCGGCCTCGGGTGCGTGCTTGGCGCGGTCGCGTTCTTCGCGGGTGGGATGTCAGGCCGGATGCGCGTGGCGACGGGTGCTGGGATCGGGGTCTCCATCCTCGGGTGGGGCGTCAACGCTTTCCTGCCGATCAATGACTCTCTTGAGCCGTGGGCGAAGCTCTCGCCGTTCTACTACTACGCGTCCAACTACCCGCTCGACAACGGCATGGATTGGTGGCGGATCGCCGTCCTCATGGGCGCGGCCGTCGCGCTGCTTGCGGCCGGGGTGTGGACCTATGGGCGCCGCGATCTCCACGACTAGCAACCGCCCTACAGTGGCACCGTGAGTGCACGTGAATTCGCCCGCGCGACGTGGCCGGGGCTGCTTGTCGCCGCGATCGGCTTCCTCGGCTTCTTTGTGCTGCTCGACTGGGTCACCGAGCAAGAGCGGCTGTGGAGCCTTGACCAGCCCGTGCTCGAGTGGCTCGCCGCGCATCGCACGGACGGCCTGACCACCGTGATGACGGTCATCACCAACCTGTTCGGTCCGGTGATGTTGCCCATCGCTGTCGGCATCGCGGTTCTCGTGTGGGGTCGCGTCACGCACCGCTGGTTCGAGCCGCTCGTGCTCGGCGGAGCCATGGTGTTCGCCTCGGTCCTGTCTCTCGTCCTCAAAGTCGCCGTCGGCCGGCCTCGCCCGGAGGAGGACCTCATGGTCGTGCCGGGGCTGGTGTCGACGGCCTCGTTTCCGTCGGGGCACACGATGATGGCGTCGACGCTGGTCCTCGTTGGGGGGTACCTCGTGTGGCACCGGCGACACTCGGCGTTGCGGCTCGTCGTGTGGGTGGTCGCGAGCGTCGTCATCATCGCCCTCGTCGCGATGAGTCGGCTCTACCTCGGCTATCACTTCCTGACGGACGTGATGGCCGGGGCGTGCGTTGGCGTGGGCGTGCTCGGGCTCACGATCGTGTTGGTGCGTTGGACCGACGCGCGTCGCGCCGTGGCCGCCTGACGGAGCGCACGGATCGGGATGCCGGCGACCGCGTGTCGCGCGCGACGTGAGCCGACGCGCCGGGACCTGGCGCGAGCCGTGCGCTCGACCTTGAAGACGCAGTCGTCGCGGCGGCGCTTGCGAAGGGAGCGCACCGTGGGTGATCAGCTCATTGCCGCCACGGGCGTGACGCGGCGCTTCGGTTCGTTCACCGCCGTTGATGACGTCTCGCTCGTGGTGGGCCGCGGCGAAATCGTTGGCCTGCTCGGTGCGAACGGCGCAGGTAAGACAACGCTCATTCGCATGACTCTCGGCCTGCTGCCGACGACGTCGGGCACGCTCGCGCTGTTCGGCGGGTAGCACTCACGGGAAACGCGTGCGCGGCTCGGCTACGTGCCACAGGGCCTCGGCCTGTGGGATGACCTGACGGTCGAAGAGAACCTCGCATTCGTCGACGACGCCTTCGGCACGCCGTCGACGCGAGTCGCGACAGCGTGCTCGCCGCACTGAACGCCGCGGGACTCGAGGCCGACCTCACGGAGGTGCCCGCGACGCTTGAGGAGGCGATGGTCGCGCGGGAGCGCGACAACTAGTTCACGGTGATGGTGATGTCCATCCCGTTTGACTTGTGCGCGCCGATTGAGCACCACAGTTCGTAGGTTCCGGACTCAAGCGTCACGGTGAGCGTGCCCGTCGACCCGGGGGCGATGTCGTCCGACTGCGCGTCCGACACTCCCGGCCCCGAGATGTTGAGATTGTGGACAACCGTGCCGTCGTTCGTGAGATTGAACGAGTAGGAGCCCGGCGTGAAAGTCTCCTGCGAGAGCACGATCTCATACTCGTGCTCGGCGACGGTGATCGGCGTGCCCTCCGAGGCGGGCGGGTCGCTCACCGTGGAGCATCCCACCAGAAGGAGCCCTAGCACGGCAACCGCGGCCACACGCGTCATGCGCATGAGTCTTACGTTAGTCCTCGTCGGCCTTGCCGGATGCGAGTCCGACGGAAATCGCGTCCATGACCGACGAGTCCGCCAGGGTGGTGACGTCGCCGACGGGGCGATGTTCCGCCACGTCGCGCAACAATCGGCGCATAATCTTGCCGGACCGCGTCTTGGGTACCTCCGCGACGACGAGGATGGTGCGCGGCTTCGCGAGAGCGCCGATCTCGTGGGTCACGTGCGCGCGCAGCGCGACCGCGATCTCGTGCCCGCCTTCGGCCAGGTCAACGGCGTCGGACTTGATGATCACGAAAGCGACGACGGCCTGGCCGGTCGTGTCGTCACTCGCGCCGACAACCGCAGCCTCAGCCACCCAGGGGTGGGACACGAGGGCGTGTTCGATCTCGGTGGTCGACAGCCGGTGTCCGGAGACGTTCATGACGTCGTCCACGCGGCCGAGTAGCCAGATGTCGCCGTCGTCGTCGAGTTTCGCGCCGTCTCCGGCGAAGTAGCGCCCGGGAAAGCGCGACCAATACGTACGTTCGTAGCGCTCGCGGTCGCCCCAGATTCCCCGCAGCATCGACGGCCACGGCTCGGTGAGAACGAGGTACCCGCCATGCCCGTGACCGACCGGTGTGCCCTCGTCGTCGACAACGTCGGCCTCGACTCCCGGGATGGCCCGCATGGCCGACCCTGGCTTTGTCGCGGTCACGCCCGGCA
>JAHEMW010000043.1 GCA_024643505.1 Demequinaceae bacterium | reverse complement strand
AGCACGAGGATCGCGTCATCCGTCACCGCAACGACGGCGTCGTCAAAGCCGACGACAGCGACGGTGCGCCCGGCTCCCCCCACGACAACCGGGCGCTCCGCGTCAACCGCGATGATCGGTCCGTCGTGAGCGACTCGGATGACGCCCTGATCGTCGGGCTCGCTCACGTCGGCGAGCGTCGCGAAGTCACCGACGTCGTACCAACCGAGCGAGGCCGGAACGACCGCAACCCCACCCTCTGCGGCCACCGGCTCGGCAAGGGCATGATCGATGGAGATGCGCGTCAGCGTCGGCCACACGCGAGCCAACGTCTCCTCGCGCTCGGGCGTATCCCACGCCCGCGCAATGTCGCGAACGCCCGCGGCGAGCGTTGGCTGACGTCGGTCGAGATGGCCGAGCAACACTGATGTCTGCGCCACAAACATGCCGGCGTTCCACGCAAACCCGCCGCGCGCCAGCATGTCGGTCGCGGTCGCGGCGTCGGGCTTCTCGGTGAACGCGGCGACGCGATACGCGCCGACGGGGCTCGCGAGCGGCTCGCCAACCTCGATGTAGCCGTAAGCGGTCGACGGCTGGGTCGGTTCGATTCCGATCGTCACGATGTCGCCGCTCTCGGCAGCAGAAATCGCCGTCGCCACGGCCGCTGCGAAGGCGTCGTCGTCCGCGATGGTCTGGTCCGCAGCGAACGAGCCCATGATCGCCGGGCCCCACCGATGCTCGACCACCGCCGCAGCGAGCGCAATCGCCGCCATCGAGTCACGGGGGCTGGGCTCCGCGAGCACGTCCGCGGGATCGACGCCAGGAACTTGGTCGAGCACCGCGGCGCGGTGCCGGGCACCGGTGACGATCACGACGCGGTCACTCAGGGGAGCCAACCGCGACACCGTCTCTTGAAGGAGGGTGGCGCCGCGGCCAAGCAGATCGATAAGGAACTTGGGGCGGTCCGGACGCGACAGCGGCCATAGCCGAGAGCCGACGCCGCCGGCCGGAATGACTGCGACGAATCGCGGTGCCGGGGCAAGGTCACTGTCAGTCACATACCCCACATTAGAATGACACGACAGCCCGGCCGTACTCGAAGGAGATCCCGTGTCACCCGGACACATGCTCTACCGCGGACGCGAAGGCATGTGGATGTGGGTTGTCCACCGCGTGACCGGCGTGGCGATCTTCTTCTTCTTACTCATCCACGTGCTCGATACGTCGCTCGTTCGCGTCTCTCCCGAGGCATACAACGAGATCATCGCGAGCTATAAGACTCCGCTGTACGGCCTGATCGAGGCCGGTCTCGTCGCCGCCATATCGCTCCACGCCTTTAACGGGCTACGCATCATCGCGGTCGATCGCTCAGCGTGGGCGCTGCGCCACCAGCGCATGCTGGTGTGGATCGTCTGGGGGATCTTCGCGCTCCTCATGGCGGGATTCCTGCCACGGCACCTGATGCACGTGTTCGGGGGTGCATGATGAACGCCCCGGCCGTCGTCCCGCCGCGCTTCATCCGCTCCGGGCGCACCCGTCCGAACGCCGAGAAGTGGTCGTGGATGTTCATGCGCATCTCCGGCGTGTTTCTCCTCGTCCTGATTTTCACTCACCTGTTCATCAACCTGCTCACCGGTGACGGCGTCAATCAGATCGACTTCGCGTTCGTTGCGGGCAAGTGGGCCTCTCCGCTGTGGCAGGTGTGGGATCTCGTCATGCTCGTCCTCGCGCTGGTCCATGGCGGCAATGGAATGCGCCTGCTCGTCAACGACTACGCACATCATCGCTGGCTCCGAAGCCTGCTGCTCGGGGCCCTTGCCACGTCGGTCGCGGTCATCATCCTGCTCGGCGCGCTAGTCATCTTCACCTTCGACCCGTGCCCGGTGGGAGCTGACCCAGCTCTGCTTCCCGGCTTCTGTTTCGACCTCTAAGGACCGACATGACCGCACATGAATACGACGTCGTCATTGTCGGCGCTGGCGGCGCGGGCATGCGCGCGGCGCTCGAGAGCTCGCAGCGCGCGAGCACGGCCGTCCTGACGAAGCTCTACCCCACCCGCTCTCACACCGGTGCGGCCCAGGGTGGCATGAGCGCGGCGCTGTCGAACGTCGAGGACGACAACGCCGAGTGGCACACCTTCGACACGATCAAGGGAGGCGACTACCTCGTCGACCAGGATGCGGCGGAGATCATGTGCCGCGAAGCGATCGACGCGGTGCTCGACCTGGAGAAGATGGGGCTTCCGTTCAACCGCACGGAAGATGGGCACATCGACCAGCGTCGTTTCGGCGGACACACCCGCAACCACGGCGAAGCTGCGGTTCGCCGCGCGTGCTACGCGGCCGACCGCACGGGCCACATGATCCTGCAAACCCTGTACCAACAGTGCGTGAAGCAAGAGGTCGAGTTCTTCAACGAGTTCTACGTACTGGACCTCATTCTCGACGCGGACGCGACGAAAGCCCGCAAGGGTGCGGACGTCTCTGTTGTCGGCGTTGTCGCCTACGAGCTCAGCACAGGAGCGATCCACACGTTCCGCGCCAAGTCTGTGATCTTCGCAACCGGCGGCGCAGGCAAGGTGTTCAAGACCACGTCCAACGCACACACGCTCACCGGAGACGGGATGGCGCTCGCGCTGCGGCGCGGCCTCCCGCTTGAGGACATGGAGTTCTTCCAATTTCATCCCACCGGCCTGGCCGGCCTCGGCATCCTCCTGTCTGAGGCCGCACGCGGGGAGGGAGCGATCCTGCGCAACTCCACCGGCGAGCGCTTCATGGAACGCTACGCACCGACGATCAAGGACCTCGCACCGCGCGACATGGTCGCGAGGGCGATGGCGAACGAGGTCCGAGAAGGGCGGGGTTGCGGTCCCCACAAGGACTACGTTCTGCTCGACCTCACCCACCTCGAGCCGGCTCACATCGACGCGAAACTTCCAGACATTACGGAATTTGCGCGCACCTACCTCGGCATCGAGCCCTACTACGAGCCGGTGCCGGTGTTCCCCACTGCGCACTACGCCATGGGAGGCATCCCCACGACCGTGCGCGGCGAGGTGCTTCGCAACAACACCGACGTGGTGAAGGGCCTATTCGCCGCCGGCGAGTGCGCGTGCGTATCGGTCCACGGCGCGAACCGCCTTGGCACCAACTCCCTGCTCGACATCAATGTCTTTGGGCGCAGGGCGGGCATCGCGGCGGCCGAGTATGCCGCCACGGCCGAGGCTCCCCCGATGCCAGCCGACGCAGCTGACGCCGTCACGACGCAGGTGGCGACCATGCGCGCAACGGTCGGCGGCGCTGGCACCGAACGAGTGGCGGATATCCGGAAGGCGCTCCAAGAGACGATGGACCGTGACGTGCAGGTGTTTCGCACGAACGCGTCGCTCACCGACGCGAAGAAGAAGATCGCTGCGCTGCGCGAGCGCTACGCGTCAATCGCGATCCACGACAGAGGCGAACGCTTCAACACAGACCTGCTTGAAGCGATCGAGTTGGGGTTCTTGCTCGATCTGTCCGACGTTGTCGTCGCCGGCGCGCTCGCTCGCAAGGAGAGCAGGGGCGGGCACTACCGGGAGGACTTCCCCACCCGAGACGACGAGAACTTCATGCGCCACACCATGGCGTATGCGCGTCCGAACGGAATCAAACTGGACTACAAGCCCGTTGTTGTGACGAGGTACCAGCCGATGGAACGGAAGTACTGACATGACGGTCACCGAGGACGCCCCGGTGGGCGAGATCGCCACGCTCAACGTCACCATTCGCATCAAGCGCATGAACCCGGAGGGCACTCCTGCCCGCGCGCCTGGCGAGTCCTACTGGGAAGAATTCCACGTCGAGGCGCACGCGACGGATCGCGTGCTCGACGCCCTGCACACCATCAAGTGGCAAGAAGACGGCTCGCTCACGTTCCGTCGCTCGTGCGCCCACGGCGTGTGCGGATCGGACGCCATGCGCATTAATGCGAAGAACCGCCTCGCCTGCAAGGCGCTACTGAAAGACCTCAACCCCAGCCGCCCCATCACGGTGGAACCGATCGCGGGGCTGCCCGTTGTCAAAGACCTTGTAGTCGACATGGAGCCGTTCTTCGCGAGCTACCGCGAAATCATGCCGTTCCTCGTGACGACCGGCCACGCGCCGACGCGGGAGAGGCTGCAATCTCCGGAAGATCGCGCGAAGTTCGACGACACGACGAAGTGCATCCTGTGCGCCGCGTGCACCACTGCGTGCCCGGTGTTTTGGACCGATGGCCAGTACTTCGGACCGCAGGCCATCGTTGGCGCGCACCGTTTCATCTTCGACTCTCGCGACGAAGGCCAGTGGGATCGCCTTGAGATCCTCAACGACAAAGCAGGCGTGTGGAAGTGCCGCACGGCGTTCAACTGCACCGAGGCGTGCCCGCGTGGCATCGAGGTCACCAAGGCGATCTCAGAGGTCAAGCGGGCGCTCACGACCGGCGAGTTCTAGCCCTCCGGGACGCGACCCGTCGCACGTGCCGTGGTCACCGTGCGCGGCGACCGTCGCGTGGGGCTCGGCAGCGCTGTCGGTTCGCCGGGCTCCCGGCTCAATGGGGCAGACACAGCGCCGATCAAGGCGGCGGCGATCAACAGGACTCGTGCCACCAGGTCGACGAACAGCAGCAGCGAGATGATCGCCGCAAACGGCGCGAGGACCGGGTTCTGCGTTGCGCCGGTCACGAGCAGCGAACTCAAGATGCGCATGATCGCGAGGACAAATGCGGTCGCGGCGATTGTCGGCAACAGCACCTTCGCCTTGACGCGAGAGCGTCCGAGCACCAGCAGGACGAGCGCGACGAACAGCGAGTCGACGACGAAGCCCGCGACGATTGCGGAACCTCTCAACAGCCACTCGGAAACGCCGTCATCACCGATCGCGGCGGCAATCGCGGACGCGGCATGCGATCCCAGGACCTGCAGCACGGCACCGACGACGAGAATGATCAGCATGCCCAGGAGCGCAGCGAGATCCCTGAGCTTGCCGGTGACCGGAGAAGCCGCGTTGTCTCCGAGCATGACGCGGATGCCGCCGCGCAAACCCCGGAAGTATCGCGTCGCAGTGTTGATGAGAACGATCAACGCGATGAGGCCGAGGACGCCGGTCGTTGCGGACGGGGTGAGCGCATCCGGATCGACGAGGCCGGGGGAATCATCCGTCTTGATGATTCCGGGTACGGAACTCGCGATGAAGTCGTACAGCGCGTCCCGCATCGCGGGGTTCGAGCCAACCACCGCACTCGCGACGGTCACGCCAAGCACGAGCCCGGCAGCAATCGACGTGAGCGAGTAGTACGCGATTCCGCCGGACAGGACGTTGCCGTTCTGCGTCGTGTAGCGCGTGATGGCGCGCCCCGGCGGCGTCTTCTCGAACCACTGAGCGCGCGCCGTCGCGCGTTGCGCGGTTTGCCGGGCCGCATGAGCGATGCGCGCAGTTCGCGTCACGGATCGACTCAGCCCCTGTGGAGCGCGGGCAGCAGCCCTATCCGGTCGTAGACACGCTCGAGCGTCTGCTGCGCAATCGCGGACGCCTTGACGGCGCCGGCGGCGAGTACCTCGTCGAGCCGGTCCGGGGACTCGATCCATTCGAGGGCCGCTTCGCGCACGGGCGTGAGGTACCCGACGACGATCTCGGCGAGATCACCCTTGAGGTCCCCGTAGCCCTTGCCCGCATAGTCCTGCTCGAGTGAGACGACCGACCGTCCTGTCAGCGCCGAGTAGATCGTCAGCAAGTTGGAAATTCCGGGCTTGGCGTCGCGGTCGAAGCGAATCTCGCGGTCGGCGTCCGTGACCGCACTGCGGATCCGCTTCGCCACAACCTTGGGATCGTCGAGAATCTCGATGAGCCCCGAAGCCGACGACGACTTGCTCATCTTCGCGGTCGGCTCCTGCAGGTCATAGATCTTCGCGGTCGCCTTGACGATGTGAGCCTCCGGCACCGTGACCGTGCCCTCCCCAAACCGCGCGTTGAGCCGCTGCGCCAAGTCGCGCGAAAGTTCAAGGTGCTGGCGCTGATCCTCGCCGACAGGTACGAGATTCGTGTCGTACAGCAGGATGTCGGCGGCCATCAGCATGGGATACGCGAACAGGCCAACGTTGGTGCCGACGTCGCCGATCTTGGCTGACTTGTCCTTGAACTGCGTCATCCGACTCGCCTCGCCGAAGCCCGTCATGGTGCTCAGCACCCACGCGAGTTCGGCGTGCTGGGGCACGTGAGACTGGACGAAGATGACGGACTGCTGCGGGTCGACGCCGGCGGCCAGGAACTGCGCCGCCGTGGCACGGGTCCGCCGCCGCAACTCGTCGGGCGCGGGAGCGGCGGTCAGTGCGTGGAGGTCGACGACGCTGTAAATCGCGTCGTTGCCGTCCTGCAACGCCACCCACTGCTTGAGCGCGCCCAAGTAGTTTCCCAACTGCAGCGAGTCGGATGTTGGCTGCATGGCCGAGAACACGCGTGGAGACATGGCGGACATTCTTCCAGGTCGCCGCGCGCCCGCGCGCCTAGGTAGCGTCCGGATCGAACGGGGCCGGAGCGGCTGGGGTGGCCGGGGGCGCTGTCGTTGCGGCGGCCGGGCGCGGCTCGGGCTCCATGAGCGCTTCCCGCACGATTCGGCGCGGGTCGTATTGACGCGGATCGAGCTGCGACCAGTCGACGTCCTCCCCCACTTCCGCGCGCAAGGTCTCCTTGCCCTGACGCACGAACGTGCGGCCCTTGATCACCCATTCGCGCAATTGCCGGGCGTACGCGGGGAGCCGCTCCGGGCCGATCACGATGACCGCGAGCAGCGCCAGGACGAGGAACTCCCCGCCGTTGATCCCGAACATGCACCTATTGTGACGGCTACGGCTGGTTGCCGAAGTCAACCGCACTGTCGGCTGCAAGGGTGACGTCGACATCGAGGGTCTCCGAACCTCGTTCGACGGTGAGTGTCACCGTGTCACCGGGCGCCTGCGCCCGGATGGCGACGACGAGTTCGTCGGCGCGCGCCACCGGACGCCCGTCGAAGGCCACAATCACATCGAGTGGTTGCAGCCCAGCGACGTCAGCGGGACCGCCGGGCACGACGCCGGGCTGGCCGTTGACCTCCTCCGCGATGCGCACGCCCTTGCCGGTGTACGACTGGTCAAGCAGGACGCCGACGACCGGAAACGTCGCGACGCCGTCGGTAATCAATTGGTCAACAGTGGTGCGCACTTGGTTGGACGGAATCGCGAAACCCAACCCGACCGAGCCCGCTCCGCTAGCACGAGTGGTCCCGGGCAGCGCGGCGATCGCCGAGTTGATGCCGATGACCTCGCCGCCGCTGTTGATCAGCGGCCCGCCAGAGTTGCCTGGGTTGATGGCCGCGTCGGTTTGGATCGCGTCGATGAACGCCGGGGCATCAGCGCCCCCGGCGGTGACAGGCCGGTGAAGCGCCGAGATGATTCCCGCGGTGACGGTCGAGTCAAGCCCAAGCGGCGAACCCACGGCGATGACAGGGTTGCCAACGACCACCTTGTCGGAGTCGCCGAGCGCCAGAGGCGCAAGGTTCGTCCTGTCGATCTTCACGACCGCAATGTCGTACTCCGGCGCGGTCCCGACGACGGTGCCAGTGACGACATCGCCATCGGACATCAGCACGCGCACCGTGCCGTCGGTCGCGCCCTCAACCACGTGGTTGTTCGTCGCGATGTAGCCGTCGGCGCGCACGATGAAGCCAGAGCCGGTTGCGGTGCCTTGCGCAGAGGTGGATTCAATCGACACCACGGACGGAAGCGCCGCAGCCGCAATCGCCGCGATGGAGCCCTCCGCTGGCGCACCGATCGCCTCGTTCGCGCCGGGCAGGGTGCTCACTGCGGGCGACTGGGTGGAGTCGTAGATCGCGGCGCCACCGACACCGCCCGCCGCACCGAGCACCAGCGCGCCTGCGGCGATGAGCGCCACGGTCGAGCGCCGCATGCGAGGAGCGGGCACCTCGGTCGTCGCAACGGTTGCCGGCCACTCGATGTCAGGCAATGGCTGTGCGGCTGGCTGGATCGGGATCGACGGAGCGGGCGCTCCGTCGCCGTCCGGCACCCGTCGCTCAAGGCGCACGGTGTCGTTCGTGACCTCGTGCGGCGCGGCAAACGGCGAATCATTCATGGCAATTCTTCCTCTTTCTGGGAACTAGCCCCCGGATAGGGCGTGTGCAAACTCGGTAAAGCCAGCGGCGATCCGCTGCACTGCGCCTGGCTGTCCATCGGCGGGAAAGGCACCAATGACCGCAGCGAGCGTGTCTTGGGAGCAGCGACAACCTGCCGCCAACACGTGCGACCGCGACTGCCACATGACTTGAAGGGGATCGGAGCTGACGATCAAGACGTCACGCTCGCCCACGCGCATTCGCGGCCAGTCCGCGCTCGCGGACACGAGCGCGCCGACCTGCTCGATGAGAACGACGGCGTCGGCCCCTGCCAACAGCCGGGCCACCAGCAGCTGTGACCCATCCGTCGTCTCGTAGACCGACGCGTCGACCGGAATCAGGCCGCTGGCTTCCCAGTCGGGCTGGACCCACGTATCCATGGCGACGCCCTCGCGCATGGCGGTCGCCGCCATCGTGTCGACTGCCGCACCCTCTGCACCCTCTGCCAGGATCTCGTCGGCAGGATCGATGCTGCGCGGTGCGCCGACCACGTAGGCGGCGACGACCACGGCAACCACCACCGAGGCCATGATGAGCGCGTACGGCGCCCGGTGCGGCCTTCCGCGCGCCGCACGGGCGCGATGTTTCGACTCGCCCTTGGCGATCTCCGCCATGCGGTCGCGGTCGATCAGCGACTGCGCGAACCTCATGTCAATGCCCGCTTGCGACGAATTCAGCGCCTCACGTGCTGCTCGCAACTCGTTCCACTCGCGCGTGCAGTCATCGCACTGGGCGAGATGCGCCATCGCGTCGTGAGCCTTGTCGCGGCTGAGTCGACCGTCAAGGAGGTCGTGAAGGCTGTCGCCGAGATGGCGTTCGGTCACACCCCACCTCGCACCGGAGCGCGGTGCGCGAGAGACTCGCGCAACTTCGCACGGGCGCGAGACAGTCGGGAGCGGACGGTACCCATCTTGATTCCCAGGGTGACGGCGATCTCCTCGTAGGACAAACCCTCGATATCGCTCAGCACAACCGCCGCGCGATACTCCGGGGGCAAGTCGGCGAGCGCCGCGATGATGTCGTCACCGAGATGGGACATGTCAAACGCGTCTTCCGGCTGACCCGAACGCTCGTGGCGGTCGAAACTGAGCGCCGTCGGCACTGCCGAGTCGTCATCCGCCAGGAAATCGAAGCGGATGCGCTTCTTGCGGCGCATGCGATCGAGGAAGAGGTTCGTGGTAATGCGGTGGAGCCAGCCTTCAAACGTCCCCGGCTTGTACTGCGACAGCGAATTGAAGACTCGGATGAACACATCCTGCGTGAGGTCTTCGGCGTCGTGCTGGTTGCCGGTGAGGTGATACGCCAACCGGTACACCCGGCCAGAGTGCTCTGCCACGATCTTCTCCCACGTGAGTTCAGGCAAACTCTCGTGGGCATGCGTCGACAGGGCGGCCTCGTGAACTGATGTCATCGGGTTGCCTCCTCCACGACAGCAAGAACGGACGATTACCTCACTATGTTCCCATGGCGCGCGCGGTACGTCATCACCCGAAGGTCCTACCCGACCGATACGATTCGCGTGAGGAGGCCGCCATGAGCACAGACGCCGCCAATTGGGCGTACGCCGAAGACTTCATCCCAGAGGATCGAGTCATCCTCGAAGCCAGAGACACCGCTGACGCGCTCGGCTGCGTCCCCGTGCTGCCCGGCGCTGCGAGAGCGCTCGCGCTGTTCGCGCGCGCTCTCGGTGCGACGTCAATCGTCGAAATCGGCACGGGTGCAGGGGTTTCACTGACCTACCTGCTGCGCGCGATGCCCGCGGGGGGCGTCGTCACGACAATCGACATGGAAGCCGAGAACCAGAAGGCCGCCAAGGCAACCATCGTTGCCGCGGGTTTCGCGCCAAACCGGGCTCGCATGATCACTGGGAAAGCTCTCGACGTGCTTCCTCGGCTCGCCGATCACGCCTACGACATGGTCGTCATCGACGCGCGAAAGAAGGAGTACCCCGCGTACTTGAACGAAGCGCTACGCCTCGTCCGCGTGGGCGGCGCGATCGCGATCGACAACGCGCTGTGGCACGGTCGCGTGCCGGACCCGGCGCAGCGCGACGACGACACGACCGCGGTGCGTCAGACCTTGAAGGCCGTGCGGGAAAACGACAGCCTCGAGTCGGTGCTGCTCGGGGCGGGCGATGGAATCCTCATCGCCATCAAGACCGCCTAAGCGGGTGCCGGAAGCGCGCCGAGGAGGGCGCCGCCAAGCTCGCTGACCTCGGCTGCACTGATTTCTACGACGAGTCGACCGCCGCCCTCGAGCGGCACGCGCATTACGTAGCTGCGGCCCTCCTTCACGACCTCCATGGGGCCGTCACCGGTACGGGGCTTCATAGCAGCCATCTGCGCGTCTCCTCGACTATCACCAGCCGCGGGAGCGCGGCGCGGCCTCCATTCTACGTGCCCGGAACGGGCCTCCAAAACCCGCGTGCGAACCGACGAAGCTACTCGTCAGCGTCTGCGAGCCCGTGGATGACCCATTCGACCGCCTCGACCGGATCGTCCGTGACGTACAGCAAGTCAAGGTCACTTGGCGAGATCTTTCCGTCCGCCACGACCGAGTCGCGCATCCACGTCACGAGGCCATCCCAATACGCGTGACCGATGAGCACGATCGGGAATCGCCGAATCGTGCGCGTCTGGACCAAGGTGAGGGACTCGAAGAGTTCGTCAAGCGTGCCGAACCCGCCCGGGAGAGCGATGAAGCCCCGCGCATACTTCACGAACATCGTCTTACGCGCAAAAAAGTAGCGGAAGTGGATTCCGAGATTGACGTACTCGTTCATGCTCTGCTCGTGCGGCAACTCGATTCCGAGGCCAACCGATATCCCGCCGGCCTCCGCCGCGCCGCGATTGGCGGCCTCCATCACACCCGGACCGCCTCCGGTGATGACCGCGTAGTGGTGTTCGACGATGAGCCGACCGACCACGAGGCCCGCCTCGTATTCGGGTGAATCGACCGCGGATCGCGCGGATCCAAACACCGAAATAGCAGGCCCAATTTCCGCGAGTGCACCGAAACCTTCAACGAACTCCGACTGGATACGCAGTACGCGCCACGGATCCCCATGGAGCCAGTCCGACTCCTGAGAGTCACGCAACAGTCGCTCGCTCGACGAACTGGACGGGACGTTCTGCCCTCGCAGGACGACCGGCCCCTTGCGGTACTCGCGCATCGCGCCTCCCTATGTCGTGAGCCACGCGGCGAGAGCCGCGCGGCATGCCTCAATGTCCGCGACGAGGCATCGCTCATCGTCGGAGTGGGCGAGTTCCGGGTCGCCAGGTCCAAAGTTCACGGCGGGGATTCCCAACGCCCCAAAGCGGGCGACGTCAGTCCACCCGAGCTTCGCGCGCGGTGCGCCCGCGCCGGTCGCCGCAACTGCGGCCACAAACGAGCGAGCCAAAGGATCGTCAAGGCCGGGCCGCGCCGCGTCCGCCTCATCGACGAACGAGACGGAGTGATCCCCCACCGTCGCGGCCGCCACCACCGTCTCCAGCCGCTGCTTTGCCTCAGCAAGCGACCACTGCGGCGCGAAGCGGTAGTTGATCGTCACGATGCACTCGTCGGGCACGACGTTTCCCGCGATTCCGCCGCGGATTCCCACGGCGCTGATGCCCTCGCGGTAGTCGAGACCGTCGACCGTGATTGTCGCGGCCTCGTATGCCGCGAGTCCCGCGAGTAGCGACCCGGCACGGTGGATCGCGTTGACGCCTTTCCACGCGCGCGCACTGTGCGCCGCGCGGCCAGCGAGACGGACCTCGGCCCGCAGCGTGCCGTTGCAGCCACCTTCGATGACCGCGCTGGTTGGTTCGCACAACACCGCGAAGTCGCCCGCCAACAGGTCCGCGTGTTCGCGAGCCAGTCGCCCGAGGCCGTTTCGAGGCGCCTCGACCTCTTCGTTGTCGTAAAAGATCCACGAGATGTCATACGCGGGTTCGTCGAGCGCCGCGGCGAGGGACACCATCACGGCGAGGCCCGCCTTCATGTCGACGGAGCCGCGCCCAATCAGTTCGGTGCCATCCGCGCTCCATCGCGCCGGCACGTTCCCGGCGATGGGCACAGTGTCGAGGTGGCCCGCGACGAGCACGCGCCGCTCCCGATCAAGCGACGTGCGTGCGACGACCGCATCGCCGCTGCGGGTCACCTCCAGATGCCCGAAGCGCGCGAGCGCTGCTTCGACGACATCGGCAATAGCGGCCTCATCGCCCGAGACCGACGGGATGTCAACGAGCTGTCGAGCGAGCTCGGCGACGGAAGCGTCCAGGTCGAGTTCGGTCATGACGTCAGCCTAGCGAGCGCGGTGTCAGGAGCTTCGCGCCACGTACCATGGTCGCCATGACGCGCACCGCTCACGCCTACGGCCTCGCCACGATCGACTCGACGGGGGTCATCCTTGACACGTGGTTCCCAGCTCCGCGTCTCGGTGCGCCGGCCCCGGGCCACACGCCGCGGGCGTCGCTCATCCCGCGCAGCGACGACCTGCGGTGGGTCGCCACCGAAGTGGTGTACCGCGAGATCGACCTCGACGCCCCGCCCGCCGACGTGCCCGACGCCTACCTCAGGCTCCACCTGCTGAGCCACCGCCTCGTCACGCCAAGGTCGATCAACCTTGACGGGCTCTTTGCCACCCTCGTGAACGTGGTGTGGACATCCGAGGGGCCGTGCGCCGTCGCGGGATTCGAAGACACCAGGGCGCGGTTTCGTGCAGCGGGGCGTTACCTCACCGTGTATGGCGTCGACAAGTTTCCCCGCATGGTCGATTACGTCGTGCCATCGGGCGTGCGCATCGCCGACGCCGACCGCGTCCGCCTTGGCGCTCACCTGGCGGAAGGCACGACCGTGATGCATGAGGGGTTCGTTAACTTCAATGCCGGAACGCTTGGCGTGTCGATGGTCGAGGGCCGCATCTCAGCAGGGGTCACGGTTGACGACGGCTCTGACATTGGCGGCGGCGCGTCGATTATGGGGACGCTCTCCGGCGGCGGAACTCACGTCATCTCGATCGGCAAGCGCTCGCTGCTCGGAGCGAACGCAGGGCTCGGCATTCCGCTCGGCGATGACTGCGTCGTCGAGTCTGGGCTTTACGTCACGGCGGGTTCGAAGGTGCTCGTGGTCGGCGAGAGCGACGACGAGGGCCGTCCGCGCGTGGTGAAGGCGCGCGAACTCGCGGGCGTCGCCGGGTTGCTCTTTCGGCGCAACTCGATGACAGGCGCGCTTGAGGTCGTGGCGCGCACCGGGCACGGAGTCGTGTTGAACGCAGCCCTCCACGCCAACTAATGCGACGGGCGA
>JAHEMW010000042.1 GCA_024643505.1 Demequinaceae bacterium | reverse complement strand
CAGAGCGATTGGGTGTGCGCACGTCAACGGCGTCGGACGGACTCAAGAAGCTGACAGAGCAAGGATTTGTGGAGCACGCGCCATACGGCGCGATCCTCCTCACCGCCGCGGGGCGCGCACACGCCGTCGCCATGGTGCGACGCCATCGACTTGTCGAGACCTATCTCGTTCAGGAGTTGGGGTATTCGTGGGATGAAGTTCACGAGGAGGCGGAGATGATGGAGCATGCCGTCACCGATCGACTCATCGAACGCATCGACGTGCGCCTCGGCCACCCTACGCGCGACCCGCACGGCGACCCGATTCCGTCGGCCGACGGCGCCGCCCACCTTCCGCCTGCCATACCGCTCACGCGGCTAGGTTTGGGCGCGTCGGGCGTCGTGGCGCGAGTTTCGGACGCCGATGCCGACCGCCTTCGCGCCTTCGCGGCCGTTGGCCTCGTGCCCGACGCGGTGGTCAGTCTCGCGGCCGACGAGCCGTCGCTACAGGTCTCGGGTCGGGCCTATGCCCTGAGAACCGGCGACGCCGAGTCGATTTGGGTCATCCCAGCGCAACCGTGATCGCGATCAGCGCGACGTTGAGCGCCACGATGAGCACCACCGCGAGCCACGCCCCGACGCGTACTGCGCGCGGGTTGGTGAAATGGCCCATGACGCGCTCGTCGCTCGTGAGTCTCACGAGCGGAATCAGCGCGAACGGGATGCCAAGACTCAGCACCACCTGACTGAGTACGAGCGCCCAGGTCGGGTCGACGCCCGCCGCCAAGATGATCAGCGCAGGAATGAGTGTGACGGCGCGGCGCGCGACGAGCGGGATCCGGCGACGGAGAAGTCCTCCCATGATCACGGCGCCCGCGTAGGCACCGACCGACGTCGACGCGAGCCCAGAAGCGAGCAGGCCGACGGCGAAGATCACCGCAATCGCTGGCCCGAGCGCCGCTTCAATCGCCGCGTGCGCGCCCTCGATCGTGTTGGTGCCGGACACGCCGCGGAGGCTCGCTGCGGCGAGCAAGAGCATCGCGATGTTCACTCCTCCGGCGATCAGCAGCGACCATCCGACGTCCCAGCGGTTTGCGCGCAACAGGCGCCGGGTGTGGGCCACGTGCACGTCGTGCGGGTCGTCGGGGAGCCCGTCCGCGCGGTGGCGATCCCGCGCGAGCGCGGAGTGCAGGTAGATCGCGTGAGGCATCACGGTGGCGCCGAGCATGCTTGCGGCGAGGAGGATCGTCTCCGATCCGTCGAACCGCGGGATGAGTCCGGCGGCGGCCTCCGACCACGACACGTCCGACACGAACAGCCCTGCCAGGAACCCGAACGCGATGATCGCGAGGAACCCGATGATTACCAGCTCGAACGGCTGTTGGCCTTGTCGGCTGTGGAACCCGAGAATCGCCATCGACACCACGCCAACTATCAGGCCGCCCCACACGAGCGGGAGGCCGAACAGCAGTGTGAGCGCGAGCGCTCCACCGATGACTTCTGCGACGTCGGTGGCTGCAGCGACGACCTCTGCCTGGACCCAATACGCGAGCCGACCTCTGCGCCCCAGGCGACCTCCGAGCAGTTCAGGCAAGCTCAAACCGGTGACAAGCCCGAGCTTTGCGGAGAGGTACTGAATGAGCACGGCCATCGCGTTCGACGCGACGAGAACCCACACGAGCAAGTATCCGTACGAGGCGCCCGCGGTGAGGTTTGCTGCGACGTTGCCAGGATCGACGTAGGCCACCGCCGCGACGAACGCAGGCCCGAGAAGCCTCCACAGGCCGCGTTCCGGCTTTCCTTTGCGCCGAGCACGGGCACTGTCGACACCATTGTTCGGCACGCCGAACAATCTAACATTGCCGCCGCACCGACCGGTGCGGCGCAACCGCCACCCACCCCTCGCAGCGCGCCATCGAGCACGCGGGCGCTGGGCGGGACTACGGGTGGTCGAGCAGCGCGTCCTCGTATAGCACCTGGTCGCGCGTCGTGTACGAACAGAAGATCACGCCCCGGATGCTTGGCGCGTGGTCGAGCGCGTCGCGCACGGCAGCGACGGCGATCGGTGGCGCGAGCTCCCGCGGAAAGCCGTATACGCCCGTCGACACGTTGGGAAACGCGAGAGTCGAGAGGTGATTTTGCGCGGCGACTTCGATCGCACGGCGGTAACACGACGCCAGCAACTCCGCTTCGCCGTGCTCGCCACCGTGCCACACCGGTCCAACGGTGTGGATGACGTACCTGGCGGGAAGGTCGTAGCCACGGGTGATCTTTGCGTCTCCCGTCGCGCAGCCATCGAGCGCCAAGCACTCTTCGTGGAGTTCTGGTCCTGCGGCAGCATGAATGGCGCCGTCCACCCCGCCGCCACCGGTGAGCCCGGGATTCGCGGCGTTGACAATGGCGTCGACATCGAGTGTGGTGATATCTCCGACGATGGCGTGAAGTGCGGCGACCATGCGTTCGACGCTACCGCAGGTTCACTGCGCAAGCCCAGCCTGTCGTCGGGCTGGGGCATGTTCGGTAGGCGGAACCCCGCGCGGGGGCGCACCGGGACTGCGCGCTCGGCCGTGCTCGTCATTACTCGGGATTCCACACCCACACCAGCGCCACGACGCCGATCGCCACCGTGCCGATGAGAACGGGTGCCAGGCGGGCGTGAGGGTGTCCAAGGCGCGTACCGCGACCACCGCTGCGGCGCTCGATGCCCTCACGCGCCTCGTCATACGCCCGCGACGCTGATGCGTGCACGGTGAATGCGAGACCAGTTCCGAGCAGCCCTCCCAGCACCAGCCATGAGCCGAAATCGCCCACGAGCGCACGTGTCGCAACGATCGCGCCCACAGCGAGTTGCAGGGCCGTGCGGCGCCACGAGAGGAGCGTCTCTGCGGCAGCGATATTTGCGCGTAGTACGCGACGACTCACGTCAACAGCGCTCCTAGGCCCAAGACGGCCACCGCTGCGATGACGCCACCGGTGATGTACACCCGCGCGGCAGGCGCGGGCAATTCTGCGCCAGCTTTGATCGCTCGATCAGTCGCGCGCCAGCCCAGCCATCCTTGGATCGCCGCGCCTATACCGAGCGCGACAAACACGGTTGCTGAGGCAGAGCGCCACATGATGTGGATTGGCAGGGTGAACGCGACGAGCGCAACGCCGGTGACGATCAACGCGAGCGAGGTCCGAATCCACGACAGGAAGGTGCGCTCGTTCGCGAGCATGATCTGCGCCGTGAGTCCCGCGTGATTGCCCATGATCCGACGCTACTCGCGTCGCGCCGCCCTAAGCGTTGGCGAGCGCCAGTCGTGCGTCGCCATCTCGGAGAATGTGTTCAGCCACCGCGCCCGGCGCCCCGTGGAGGAATTCAAAAGCGGCGTTGTAGCACGCAAGCCAGGCGGTCGTCGCCCACGCTACTTCTCGTTCGTCCGCGCTGAGGGTCTGGCCCACAGCACGCTCGTAGGCGGCGATGACGCGGTGGCCAGTCGCGATGTCGCAGATTGCCCCTGCGTTAAGTTGCTCCACCCAGTTCACGGCCACGGCGCCGACGAGGACGGCTTCCGGAAGCAGTGCGACCGAGTCCCAGTCGTGGACGATGGGGTGGTCGCCGAGCCACCGCACGTTGAGACCGTTGAGATCGGCGTGCCCAAGGACTACCGGCAAGTCCGAGGCGAGGAGTCGAGCACGCGCAGCGGCGGCAACGCGAACGAGGTCATCGGGTAGTTCGCTCTCGATGCGGTGAGGGTCCCAGCGCGCTGACGCCGGCGGCGGCCAGATTCGATCCGTCCCGTGGTCGTAGTGAAGCCACGGTGGCGCGGTCAGTCCAGTGGCGTCGAGGTGCTTGAGCGCGCCAGAGAGGCGAGCCAAGAGGTTCGCGAAGAGCACCGGAGCGTCACCGGCGGGCATCGGTGCACCGTCGGGACGCCACTGTTCGATCGTGAGCCACACGTCGTGAGCGAGTTCGTGCGGACCCGCAAGCAACGTTGGGGTGTCGATCCCGGCAGATTGCGCCGCGCGATGGGCCTGGGCGACGATCGCGAGGCGGTCGCCGCCGCCGCGTCGCTTCACCGCAACGCGGCGGCCGTCCGCGAGTTCAACACCCCACACATCAGACATCGAGTGCGCCTCAAAGAACACCGCGCGCGCCGGCGACGCGAGTTCTCCGTGGAGCCACGCTCCGATCGCTGCGTCGAGCGGGCCGCTGGTCGCGTTCATGAGTCGAAATGTAACGGAGCGCACCCACAGGGCGCGCCGATCCCACGAGAAGGTCGCTCGACGACCCCATGCCGCGCGCCGCGGCCTGGACTATCGGGGGTACGCGGCGATCACACCCGCGTACGGGCCGAGGAACGGCGTTGGCTCCTGCGCACCTGACACCCACAGCTGCGAGATCTGGCCGTCGAGGTACAGGGCATCTTTCACGCCGAGCTCATCCCGAAACATCGTGGCGAAGTCCCAAAAGTTCACAAACGTGCGCGAGATCGCAAGGTAGACCGTGCGCCCGTCTGGGCTCACGCCTACCCCCGAGCGCGAGGTGACGTTGGCGCTGCCTTCACGGAAGGCGGGGTGAATCTCACCATCGAGCAGCAGGGCTGGTCCCGACTGGGTCGCCTGCGTCACTCCCCGAGGGTCGTACGTGGAGGATTCGACGATGGCCGCGGTGCCGTCGGCGCGAATCTCGAAGATCGCATTCGGCTTCAGGTGAAAGTTGCCCCCACCCCCTGACAGATTCAGCGCGCGCAGCTCCGTCCCGTCAGCAACGAGCAGCCCCCCGGGTCGCAGGTTGTCGCTAAAGATGCCCGCGTTGGTGAGGACCGCTACTCCAGGGTGGTCGGCGATGTATGCCGCGAGGTCCGTTCCCGCCGGGTCCTGCGGCCAATCGACCCGCACATCCCAGGCGGCAAGTGGAAGCGTCACGACTGCGTACGACCCTCTCTCGCCGCGGTCAATCACCCGAACGTCGGTCGGAATCGGCGGTTCGGGCGTCGCGGCCACGCTTGGAGACGACGTCGCCGTGTGAGTTTCAGTGGCGCTCGGTGACGGGTCATCGGGCGCGGCACGCCCACAGCCCGCGAGGACCGCGAGAACGGCCGCAGCCCACACGGCGCTGGCCCAGCGAGTGAGCGACGTCCGGCGCGCGAACAGAACTGTCATGCCTGCGACACGGCGACGACGTTGCCGCTGCTTGCGTCGCCAGCGAGCGGGTTCGCGACGGCACCGGTAAAGCCAGCGCCAATTCTGGCTTGGACCATGAGGGCGATCATTGCCGCCTCGATGCCATGTGCGAGCCCATGAAGGGTTCCAACATCCACGGCGACGACGACGCGGTGGTCCCTGGCCGACGCTGTGGGCTCATCGAGGCGAGCAGCACTTCGAGGTTCGTCGCGCCCCACATGCGGACAGTGTAGGTCCACTCATGTGGGCGAGCCGCTGGTGGCGTGACCAACGTCCCTCGCGCGCTTGCCCATCGCGAGGCAAACTCTCAGTCAAGGGTCGTCCCCGCGTCGCCCCGCGAGCCCTGCATAGGAGCAGCCATGATCGACAGCCTTGCTTCCGTCATCCTTCCGCCCGCGGTGCGAGCGGCGCTCGACTCCTGTTCGCGAGTCATCGTTCCCACGACGCGGGCGCAGCTCTACGACATCGCCCTCGGACCCGCGGGCGGCCCGGCGTTCAGCGTCGATTACGACGTCGATGGCGAAGTCATCACGGAGGCCACGGTGACACGGTGCCGCAACGGACTCGCAGTGAACTATCCCGAGGACTACATGCGCCGAAGGGACCCCGGGTGCATGCACATTGCGGATGATCGCCCAACCGACAAGACCCACTACCGGGAGGCGTTCGGTCACGACTTCGCGGACGTCAAGCAGGAAACCCTCGACTGGCTGTCCCACCACGACCTCCTCGTGGTGCCCTTCAAGGCGGGCGGACTCACGTATGGATACGCGTCTCTCGCGATCGTTCCCGCCAACGCCGCGTTCTTTGCCCTCGCGCTCGTCGACCTGCAGGGCTGGGTCACGTTCGACGAGCTCGGCTCCTTCACGCCACGCTCGATTCTCTACGTCGCTCCCCCGTTTCGCCACACGCACTTCGACGGCAAGCAGGTCGTCGTGCATGACCGCTCCGAGACCTTGCACGAGATCTTCGCCTACAACCTCTACCCAGGGCCAAGTGCGAAGAAAGGGGTCTTCTCCGTGTTGCTCGACGTTGGTGAGCAGGACGGATGGATCACCGCCCACGCGTCGTCGGTGCGCGTGACGACGCCGTACGACAACGAGACCGTGATCATGCACGAGGGAGCTTCTGGCGGCGGCAAGTCCGAGATGTGTCAGGAGTTTCGCCGCCAAGACGACGGTCGCATCCTGCTCGGTACCAACGTGGTGACCGACGAGCCGTACTTCATCACGCTGTCGGAGACAAGCGAACTCAACCCTGTCACCGACGACATGACCCTGTGCCACCCAGCGATTCAGACAGGCGATGGTCGTATGGTCGTGGCCGACGCCGAAGCGGGCTGGTTTGTGCGCGTGGACAACCTGCAGGCGTACGGCGCCAACGTGGACTTCGAGCGTGCCGTCTTCCATCCGAACGAGAAGCTCGTCTTCTTCAACCTTGACGGGGTTCCGGATGCCACGGTGTTGCCGTGGGAGCACACTCTCGATTCCAACGGGAAGCCGTGCCCGAACCCCCGGGTCGTCGTCCCGCGCACCGAGTTGCCGGGGGTATTGAGCCAGCCTGAACCGGTGGACGTACGCACGTTCGGCGTGAGAATGCCGCCATGTACCAGAGACAACCCCACCTACGGAATCATGGGGCTCACCCATTTCGTGCCGCCGTCGATCGCTTGGCTGTGGCGGCTGATTGCGCCGCGCGGCGATAAGAACCCGTCGATCGGGGAGTCAGCCGACGCCGACCGGCAACTGGAACATGGCGGCATGATCGCCGAGGGCGTCGGCTCCTATTGGCCCTTCTCCACCGGCACGAAAGTCGCCGCCGCGAACTTGTTGTTGCGCCAGATTCTGGAGTACCCGCGCACGCGCTACGTGCTCACGCCGAACCAGCACGTCGGCGCGTATCACGTGGGATTCTCCGCCGAGTGGCTCACGCGCGAGTGGCTCGCTCGCAAGGGTGGCGGTCGTATGCGCGCGGACCAGCTGGAGCCCGCGCGCTGCGCGCTGTTTGGGTACGCGCCGAAGGAGATCACGCTCGACGGCCAGCCCGTGCGACGAACCCTCCTGCGCCCCGAGATGCAGAGCTGGGTGGGCGAGGCTGCCTACGACGCTGGCTGCGCGATCCTTACCGGTTTCTTCAAGTCGGAGCTGGCGCAGTTCCTCACGGACGACCTCGATCAGCTCGGACGACGGATCATCGAGGCGTGCATGGCCGACGCCACGGTCGAGGGCTATGAGGAACTCACGCCGATGTACCGCTAGCAGGTTTGGACGACGCCGATAGGGTTTCATGAGGGGCGCATGGCCGCCCCACGCTCGAAAGGACGAGTACATGGCGGACGACGGCGCGGTCATCACGATCGAGGGATTGACCAAGTCCTACGGGAAGTTCCGGGCGCTCAACGGCATAGACATGCACGTGGAGCGCGGCACCGTCCACGGGTTCCTTGGCCCCAACGGCGCGGGTAAGTCGACAACCATCCGAGTGCTGCTTGGGCTTCTGCGGGCCGACGCAGGGACCGTCCGATTGCTCGACGCCGATCCCTGGCACGACGTTGTCGAGTTGCATCGTCGCCTCGCCTACGTGCCGGGGGACGTCTCGTTGTGGCCCGGGATGACCGGCGGCGAGGCGATCGACCTGCTCGGCACGTTGCGCGGCGGGCTCGACGACGCGCGCCGCGCGGACCTCGTCGAGCGGTTCGAGTTGGATCCCACGAAGCGCGGTCGTCAGTACTCGAAAGGGAACCGGCAGAAGGTGGCGATCGTCGCCGCGCTCGCGTCGGACGCCGAACTGCTGATCCTCGACGAACCGACCAGCGGTCTTGACCCCCTGATGGAACAGGTCTTCCAGCAGGTCATCGGCGAAGCGATGAGTCGCGGAGCGACCGTGCTGCTCTCGAGCCACATCATGTCTGAACTAGAGACTCTCGCCGACCGCATGAGCATCATCCGCGATGGAGTCATCGTGGAAACCGGCACGCTTGACGACCTCCGGGCGCGCGCCCGCACGACGGTGCACGCGACGCTCACGACCACGCCGAGCGCGGCGGAACTTTCAATGCTGCACGACGTCAACGTCGATGGCCGGCGCCTCGCAGCGACTGTCGACTCGGCGCGCATCGGCGAGGCGATGTCCGTCCTCACCGCTCATGGCCTCACGGCCCTCACGGTCGAGCCGCCGTCGCTTGAGAGCCTCTTCCTCCGACTCTACGACGGAGAAAACGGCACGGGTAACGCGCCATGAGCGCATCGCTGACGGGGACGCGGCCGCTGCTTCACACCACGATGAAACATGACGGGCGACTCTTCGCGCCGTGGATCCTCATCGCATCGGTGCTGGCGGGATCGTCGGTGCTGGTCTATCCATGGGTGTTTCCCACCGAGGCCGAACGCGCATTCCTCACCACGACTGTCGGCGCCAACCCCGCTCTCGGCCTTATCTTCGGTCCAGCGTTCGACTTGTCAACCCCCGACGGGTTCACCGCGTGGCGTTCACTCGCCCTCGGCGGTTTCCTCGCGGCGCTCGGCGCAATCTTCGCCGTCATCCGTGCCACGCGTGGCCAGGAGGACAGCGGGCAGGCCGAACTGCTCGCATCCGGCGTGCTTGGAAGGTCAAGCCGGCTTCTCACCGGCGTCGCGATCGCTCTCATCGGCTCAATCGCGATGGGAGTCGTTGCCGGCGGTCTCACGATCGCATTGGGCGGCCAGGTGGAATCCTCGATGCTGCTCGGCGCCACGTTCACCGCCACCGGGTGGATGTTCGGTGCGGTCGCGGCAGTCGCTGCGCAGATCGGTTCTGATGCCCGCACCGCAAACTCCATCGCCGTCGCGGTCCTCGGATCACTGTTCGTCTTACGCGGGTTCCTGTACTCGATCGAGGCGCCGAGTTGGACCTCGTGGGTCAATCCCCTGGCGTGGATGACCGAGACCCGCCCGGCGTCGGGCAATCACTGGTGGCCGCTCGCGCTCGCCGTCGGCTTTACGGCGGTGGCGCTCGTCGTGGCATTCACCCTTGAGGCGCGTCGCGACTTCGGCCAGGGCACCATCAAGCCCGGACCCGGGCCCTCGCGAGGGAAGGACCGCAGCACGCTCAAGCTCGCCGCGCGGCTCAGCCGCGGACCATTCATCACGTGGTCGATAGCCTTCGTCGCCTTTGGATTCGTCTTCGGATTCCTCGCAAAGTCGGTTCCCGACCTCTTCGCGTCGGATCCGACCATCCAGAAGGTGCTCGCGGCGGGCGCAACCTCAGCCGACGAACTCGTGGCCGCCTTCCTCGTGACCATCCTGTCGATGGTGGGAATCATCGCGTCGATCTCCGGTGTCCAGACCATGATCAAGGTGCGAACCGAAGAGATGGCGGACCGCGTCGAGCCGGTGCTGGCAACTGCGGTGGCTCGTCCACGCTACTTCGGCTCGAACGTGATCGTCGCATTTATGGGGCCGACGGTGCTCGTGCTCATCGCTGGGACGGTGATTGCCGCACTCGCGTCCGGTGCGGACCTTGGAGTCACGTTCGGCGACACCTTTGCGCAGGCCGTTGCTGTCGTGCCCGCCGTGTGGACCGTCGTCGCGCTGTCCGCCGCGATCATCGGTGCGCGGCCGAAGGTGATTCTGGCGGCGTGGCTGGGTGTTCTCGTCTCGTTCGGCCTCACGTTGCTCGGGCCGACATTCGGGCTTGACGACTGGGTGCTGGGCGTCAGTCCGTTTTGGCACGTGCCCCACACGGGCGCGGCGAACCCCGACTACAGCGGACTGCTGTGGGTCTCGCTGGTCACGCTCGGATTCCTCGCGGTGGGGTTCGCGGGGTTCCGCAGGCGTGACCTGGCGCGCTGAGCAACCACGCACTCGGGCCCCGATTCCTCCCACATACGCACGAGGCGCCGACGACCAGCGATGTTTCTTCGATGTCCGTTGTGGGCGAAATGAGGCAATGACCGGAGACTTCGGCGAGTGCGGGTGGTATTCTCATGGAGAAGTCTCGTTTGGCAACGTCGCAAAGACACCGGCCAACCGGGGCTTCTTTTGGTCCCAACGTGGGGCTCCGGAATCCCGGACTCCACGTGAGACTCCCGGGTTCCGACCTTCAACCCGAGGAGATCCTTGATCACCACATTCCTTTCGGCCTTTTCGCCTAAGCGCGAAGCCGACGCCTACGCCCACCTGCCCGCGCAGGTTCGCGACGAAGTTCTGGCAGCGATGGAGGCCACCTCCGTCTACGACATCCGCTAGTGGCGGGTCCACCCGCCATCGTGAGTGGCCCGGCTTGAAGCCCCGTCGAGGAACACACCTCGGCGGGGCTTCTTTCGTCCACGAACTCCCACGTGTGCGGCGACGATGCGCGCTATAGCCTGGTGCCTGTGAACGCACCTGTCGACTGCACCGCCACCTCCGCCTGGGCCGAGCTCGACGCCCACACGTCTGCCTTCACCCCCGATCTGCGCGGCTGGTTCGCCGCGGACTCGGGGCGCGTCGGGCGCATGAGCCTCACGATGGCAGACCTTCACGTTGACCTTTCCAAGAACCTCGTCACCGACGACGTGCTTGCCTCGCTCGTGCGGCTCGCTGAACAGACGGGCGTCGCCGAGCGCTACTCCGCGATGCTCGCGGGAGAGCACATCAATACGACTGAGGACCGAGCCGTGTTGCACACGGCGCTGCGTCGGCCCGCCGGGGCGACGCCGCCTCTCGTCGTCGACGGCCAGGACATCGACGCGGACGTTCAGGCAGTGCTTGGGCAGGTCACCGCCTTCGCCGAGCGCGTCCGCTCAGGCGACTGGATGGGCATCACGGGCAAAGCCGTGACGGACGTCGTCAATATTGGCATCGGCGGGTCGGATCTCGGCCCAGTGATGGTCTACGAGGCGCTCGAGCCGTACGCGAACGCGGGAATCCACGCGCGCTTCGTCTCGAACATCGATCCCACGGACATGGGCCAGAAGCTCAAGGGCCTGGACCCCGAGACCACGCTGTTCATCGTCGCCTCCAAGACCTTCACGACGCTCGAAACCCTGACCAACGCCCGCCTCGCCCGCGACTGGCTGTGGGCGTCGCTCGTGGACGCTGGCGCGATCTCAGGCGACGACGCCTCCAAGTCCGACGCCGTGGCACACCACTTCATCGCTGTTTCGACTGCGCTCGACAAGGTCGCTGCCTTCGGCATCGACCCCACCAACGCGTTCGGCTTCTGGGATTGGGTCGGCGGCCGCTACTCGGTCGAGTCCGCTATCGGCACCTCGCTGGCCATCGCGCTCGGGCCTGACGTCTTTCGGGAGTTCCTCGCCGGCTTCAACGCGGTCGACGAGCACGTCCGCACAACGCCGTTGGCCCACAATGTGCCCGTCCTGATGGGTCTGCTGAACGTCTGGTACGTCAACTTCCTCGGCGCCAAGGCTCACGCCGTGTTGCCCTATGCACAGCAGCTGCACCGGTTCCCTGCCTACCTCCAGCAACTCACGATGGAGTCAAACGGCAAGTCGGTGCGCTGGGACGGCACGCCGGTCGGCACCGAGACCGGCGAAATCTTCTGGGGCGAGCCCGGCACCAACGGCCAGCACGCGTTCTACCAGCTCATTCACCAGGGCACGCAGCTCATCCCGGCAGACTTCATCGCGGTTGCCAACCCCGCGTACCCCCTGAGCGACGGCGGCCAGGATGTCCACAACCTGTTCCTGGCTAACTTCCTGGCGCAGACCAAGGCGCTCGCGTTCGGGAAGACGGCCGAGGAGGTGGAAGCCGAAGGCACCACCGGCGCTCTGGTCGCCGCTCGCACGTTCGCGGGCAATAAGCCCACGACCTCTATCTTCGCCCCCGCAATGACGCCTTCCGTGGTGGGTCAGTTGATTGCGCTCTATGAGCACATCACGTTTACGCAGGGCGTCATCTGGGGCATCAACTCGTTCGACCAGTGGGGCGTGGAACTCGGCAAGCAGCTCGCGCTGCAAATCGCTCCGGCCGTCGAAGGCGACGCCGACGCTCTCGCCGCACAGGACGCGTCAACGCGCGCGCTGATCGAGTACTACCGCGCGCACCGCGCGTAGATACAACGCAGGCGACCTGCTCGGCGGAGCCTCAGTGGGCGTACTATCCAGAGCCGCGACGAGGGCCGCATAAGGTCAATGACGGCGCTCAAGCCACGGCCGCTTCGACCGCGATGACAGGGGGCGCTTCGCGGAATCGGCGGCGCAGCAAGATGACGCCGAGCGCGATGAACCATGCAGTGGCGCCCGGAATCGCAAGCATGCCGATGATCCAACCGAGTTCCGTGTCTAGACCGAAGACTGCCGCGAACCCTGGACACATGATGACGCCCGCCGCACGCGCACCGCAAGAGGCGCCAATCGAGGTCTCGGATTCCCGGCGTCGGGCTTGCTTGGAACGCTAAAACGTGACGTGCTCCGCGAGGGCCGCCCGAATCTGTGCTTCGCTCGGAGCGCCCGCCAGTCCGGAATCCGACGCATAGAGCCGACAGGCGAGCGCGAGCAACGAACCCGCTGACGGGAAAAGGTCTCGTCCGTCGACGAGTATCGTCGGCGACCCTCCGAAGGCAAACGCGGCGGCCTCGGCTGCGGATCGCAACAGGACCTGCTCGACGGGCACGTCCGCGAAGCCCAGTGCGTCAAGTGCATCACGCGTCCGCCCGGTCGCCTGCACCCAGCCCGGGCACGCGTCGATGTGCAGTACCTGGACCTTCACTCGGTCATTGTCACACTGCCGACCTGAGCGAGGAGTCTGACGACTGAACTGACGTTCGCGAGCACGTCGGGAGCAGCCGCTTCGCCGCACATCGTGCTCGCCTACGACCCGGCGAGCGTCCCCGCGAACACCTGCCACGCGAGTGCAGTCTTGGCGACCAGGCTGAGCACGATGTAAACGCGTTCGCCGCGAAGATAGTCGGCCCACTTGCCCTTGGCGCGGTACTGCTTCCACTGCACCACGGCGAACGCGTTGAAGAATACGAACAGCGAGATCACGATGCCGTATACGAATCCCGGAATGGTGGCGGTGTCCGGACCCCCCGGTGAGAACAGGTTGATGACCACCACGATCCAGGGCACCGCCCCGGCGATGCACCCAAAGATGAACGGCAGAAAGTCACCGCTACCAGGCTCAACATACTTTTCCTGCAGCCAGCCGAACAGGATCATGGCCACGTTCGCGGCGAACAGCCCTAGCAAGGCGCCGTAGTCGGCGATGCCGTTGAGCTGCAGGATCACCACGATCATGACCGACGAGGACAGTGAGTACTCCACCCAGCGGAACGTGTTGCGGTGCTGCTGCAGGCCTGCCGTGTAACGCCCAAAGAACATGGGCGAGATCACCAGCAGGTGGAAGAACGCAGACAGTCCCAAGAACGCGATGACCATGTTGCTGATGTTGAGGTTGAAAAGGTTGACCGGGTCTGAGAACGCATCGGTCCCCGGCGGACCATTCAGATACGTGGCCGTGACCGGGAGCGAGACCGAGTTCGCCAAAAACAGGATTCCCGCCAAGGAGGCGAGGTGCAGCAGCGCAGCGATGAGATTGAATGGCCGGAGCCTGGCAAGAGCGTGATCCATGACTTCTCCTCTTCGTCGGGGCGAAAGTGTGACACGACACTACGGTGTCCCTG
>JAHEMW010000138.1 GCA_024643505.1 Demequinaceae bacterium | reverse complement strand
CGCGAGGGCGTGAAGTTGGCCTCGTCGACGTGTACCCGGTCGGTGCCGTCACCGTCGGACTCGGCGGAACCCAGTTGTCAGAGATGGGCGCGATGGCGATGTCCCGAGCCCGGGTGCGCGTCTTCAGCGACGACGGCAAGTGCGTCCACGACCCGGTGCTCATGCGCAGGGCCCTCGAGTACGTGAAGACCTTCAACGGTGTGGTCGCGCAGCACGCTCAGGATCCGCGCCTCACGGACGGGGCCCAGATGCACGAGGGCGTGGTTTCTGCGGAGCTCGGGCTCACGGGCTGGCCGTCCGTCGCGGAAGAGAGCATCATCGCGCGCGACGTCTTGCTTGCCGGCCATGTTGGCTCGCGCGTTCACGTGTGCCACCTCTCGACCGCGGGCTCGGTCGACATCATCCGCTGGGCGAAGGCGCGCGGCATCTCCGTGACCGCCGAGGCCATGCCGCACCACCTGCTGCTGACCGACGAATCCGTGCGCGGCTACGACCCGCTGTTCAAGGTCAACCCGCCGCTACGCACTCAGGCGGACGTCGACGCGGTGCGAGACGGCCTCGCCGACGGCACCATCGACGTCGTCGCAACCGACCACGCGCCGCATCCTGACGAAGACAAGGATTGCGAGTGGGCGGCGGCCGCCATGGGCATGCTCGGGCTCGAGACCGCGCTCGGGATCGTGCAACTCACGATGGTTGACACGGGCCGGTTGACCTGGCGTGACGTCGCGCGCGTGATGTCTGAGGCGCCCGCCAGGATCGGTGGCGACGTCGATCACGGCCGTCCGCTCGCAGTCGGCGAACCCGCGAACGTGACCCTCGTCGATGCCACACACGCCTGGGTGGTCGACGCCGGCGCTACGGCCAGCCGCAGCAACAACTCGCCATTCGGTGGTGTCACTCTGCCCGGTCGCGCGGTGGCGACGTTCCTGCGGGGCACGGCCACGCATCTGGACCCCCGTTTCGAAGGAGCAGCCTCGTGAGTGAAGCAAACGATGGTGCCATCCTCGTCCTCGAGGATGGTCAAGTATTCGAGGGCGTTGCCTACGGCGCGCGTGGTCAGACGCTCGGCGAGATCGTCTTCAACACCGGGATGACGGGCTACCAGGAGACCCTCACGGATCCCTCGTATCACCGCCAGATCGTCATGATGACGGCGCCCCATATCGGCAACACCGGCATGAATGACGAGGACAACGAGTCCCGGCGCATCTGGGTGGCCGGCTTTGTTGTGCGCGACCCCGCGCGGCGACCCTCGAACTGGCGGTCCAAGCGCGGACTTGAGGAGGAACTCGCGCAGCAGGGCGTCGTGGGCCTCGCCGGCATCGACACCCGCCAACTCACGCGCATCCTGCGTAGCGCCGGCGTCATGCGCGCTGGAATCTTCTCTGGCGACGCACGTGCGCGCACCTCTGAACTGCTCGAGCGCGTGCGCGATTCCGCGCGCATGGCGGGTGCCCACTTGGCCGACGAGGTCACGGTGCCCGACGAGTACGTGGTCGAACCTCCCGAGGGCGTGGCAACAGTTGCCAATGTGGTCGCGGTGGACCTGGGGATCAAGGCGATGACCCCGGAGATGATGGCGCAGCGCGGTATTCGCGTCACCGTCGTGCCTTCGACGATCACCGCGGCCGAGATCCTCGCCAAGAAGCCGGATGGCGTGTTCTTCTCGAACGGACCCGGTGACCCGGGCGCGGCGACGCACCAGGTCGCGGCGCTTCAGGGAGTGCTGGAATCTAAGACGCCGTTCTTCGGTATCTGCCTGGGCAATCAAATGCTCGGCCGCGCCCTCGGCTACGGCACCTACAAACTCGCCTTCGGGCATCGGGGGATTAACCAGCCGGTGATGGATCGCACGACCGGCAAGGTCGAGGTCACCGCACACAACCACGGCTTCGCGGTTGATGCCCCGCTCGACGACGAATCTCTGTCGCCGGCGGGCTTTGGGCGTGTCAAGGTGTCACACGTGTGCCTCAACGACGACGTCGTCGAGGGCCTCGAATGCCTCGACATCCCGGCCTTCTCGGTGCAGTACCACCCGGAGGCTGCGGCGGGCCCGCACGATGCGGCCTACCTCTTCGATCGATTTATCGACCTCATGAAGGGGGAGCGCTAGATGCCAAAGCGATCCGACATTTCCTCGGTCCTCGTGATCGGCTCCGGCCCGATCGTCATCGGCCAGGCGTGCGAATTCGACTACTCGGGAACGCAGGCGTGCCGCGTGCTCAAGGCTGAGGGCATCCGCGTCATTTTGCTCAACTCGAACCCCGCCACGATCATGACGGACCCCCAGTTCGCCGACGCGACGTACGTGGAGCCGATCACCACCGAGGTCATCGAGTCAATCATCGAGAAGGAGCGTCCAGACGCCCTGCTGCCGACGCTCGGCGGCCAGACTGCACTCAACGCGGCGATAGCCGCAGACGCGGCAGGCATCCTCGACCGCTACGGCGTCGAACTCATCGGCGCCAACCTTGAGGCGATCAACCTCGGCGAGAACCGCGAACTCTTCAAAGGCGTCGTCGAACGTTGTGGCGCGGAAAGCGCCCGCTCGCACATCTGCCACACGATCGAAGAATGCCTCGCGGCAGCGGAAGACCTCAGCTACCCGGTGGTGGTTCGACCATCGTTCACCATGGGGGGCCTCGGTTCCGGCTTCGCGTACGACGAACACGACCTGCGACGCATCGCCGGTGCCGGCCTGCACTATTCGCCAAGCACCGAGGTGCTGCTCGAGGAGTCGATCCTCGGGTGGAAGGAGTTCGAACTCGAACTCATGCGCGACAAGCACGACAACGTGGTCGTCGTGTGTTCGATCGAGAACGTCGACCCGGTAGGCGTCCACACGGGTGACTCGGTGACCGTCGCGCCCGCGCTCACGCTCACCGACCGTGAGTTCCAGCGCATGCGCGATGTCGGCATCGCGATCATTCGCGAAGTCGGAGTCGATACAGGCGGCTGCAACGTCCAGTTCGCCATCGAACCGTCAACGGGTCGCATCATCGTCATCGAAATGAATCCCCGGGTGTCGCGGTCGTCGGCGCTGGCGTCGAAAGCGACAGGCTTCCCGATCGCAAAAATCGCCGCCCGCCTCGCGATCGGGTACACGCTCGACGAGATCCCCAACGACATCACCGGCTCGACTCCCGCCAGCTTCGAACCCACGCTGGACTACGTGGTGGTCAAGGTTCCCCGCTTCGCCTTCGAAAAGTTCCCCGCCGCCGATCCCGTGCTGACCACCACCATGAAGTCGGTGGGCGAGGCGATGAGCATCGGACGCAACTTCACCGAAGCCCTCGGCAAGGCGCTGCGCTCGATCGACAAGCGCGCCGCCAACTTCCACTGGAACGGTGACTTCCCCACGGGCGACGCGCTCGCAGACCTGCTCGAAGCGATGCGAACGCCGACCGAAGGCCGACTCGTCCAGGTGCAACAAGCGCTGCGCGCCGTTCGCGCGGGTCACGCCAGCCTCGAGGACGTCTACGACGCCACGAAGATCGATCCCTGGTTCCTTGACCAGATCCTGCTCATGAACGAGATCGCCCACGAGGTCTCACACGCGCCCTCGCTCACGTCGGAGCTCCTGCGTGAGGCCAAGCGCAACGGCCTAGCCGACGAACAGATCGCTCAGCTGAGGG
>JAHEMW010000041.1 GCA_024643505.1 Demequinaceae bacterium | reverse complement strand
CTGATCACGGAATGGTTGACATCACGGGGGCACCGCGGTGGGACATCGCGGATGAGCCCGCACTCGCCCGCGACATCCGGCTCGTCGCGGGAGAGCCACGCGCTCTCCACCTGCACCTGCGCGGCGGGGCGGACCCCGCTGTTGCGGCGGCGCGGTGGCAAGACGTGCTCGGCACGAACGCGGTCGTTGCTACGCGAGCAGAAGCGATGGATGCGGGGCTCTTTGGGCCGGTACTCGACCGCAATGTTGAAAAAATTGGCGATCTCGTTGTCGCGATGTGCGGTCGCGCGACAGTCGTTGATTCACGAACGCAGTCCGAGCAGTCGATGGCGCTCGTCGGAGTGCACGGCTCCCTCACCCCTGAGGAAGTTCTCGTCCCCGTGTTATACGCCGGAGGTCATTGACGCTGAGCGAACGCCAACCGCGTTAACGCTCATTACTGCGGGTCAGTCGACGTCGTGCTTAGCGCCGAAGACGATCTCGTCCCAACTCGGAACTGAGGCGCGGCCGCGCTTCGCCGGAGGTGCCGTCCGCTTGTCGACGCTCGGTTTCGCGGCCGGAGTCGTCGCGCGCTCCGTCGGCGTCGTCCGACCGTTGGCGGCGAAGCCAACGTCGCCGGAACGGGCCTTAGAGGCAGGGCCGAAACCCTCGAACTCGTCATCGACGTCAAGGTCCAATTCGAGGATCGTTTCGCGTTTGCCGCGGCGCCCGTCCAGGTCGTCAAGCAGGGCCTCAGTGTGACCGACTTCGCCAATCTCCGCCGCTTCTGCGGCGTCGGCGTGCGGGACGACCGGTCGCGATTCAGGCAAGGGGCGGGCGTCGTCACCGCGCACCGCGCTCAGGTGCCGACGAGGAATGGGCACGTCGAGCAGTTCGGTTTCCGTGAGCCACCGGGACTCGTCATCCTCGGCCGTCACACTGCGCGTCGAGTGGTCGAAAGCCCACTGAGCCCTCACGGTGCGTCCATCAACGCCAAAGTCGACCGCCAGCGCCCACGGCTCGTCGACTTCGCGCCACGCGTCCCAGACGACGGTGTCGACATCGACACCCCGCCCGGCGAGCCGGTCCAAGACAAGGTCCCCGAGCAGAGGCGACGATGGGTCACGTCCAATGCGCGTCGACTGCGCAAGTTCCGCGATGTAGGCGCGCTCGGCCATGACGGGGGGCTCGAACTTCTCGAGCGCATCAAGCGCCATGCCAGTGACCTCCGCGAGTTCGGCGGCGGTGAGGCCGGCGCGAATCCGCTGTTGGATTTCGCGGGGGCTGAGCGTACCGGGGTCATGCTCGACGTGCGGCGTCGCTTTCGGACGCGCGTACCTCACCGCGTGCCGCAGTTCGTCATCAATCGGCAGCTCGAATTGGTCGCCGTCGTCTGTCTCGACGACGAGATGGAGCCCGTCGTCTGCCGGCCCAACGAGGTTGACTCGAGTCATGGGTTCAGGGTGCCACGCCACTTTGGCAAGCGCGCGCACGCCACGCCAAGAGTCGGGTGCTCGAGGCTGGGCCGTAGGGCACGATGGAACTATGGCTACCCCGACTGACCTGGAATCCGTGGCGCGCGCCCTAGCGGAGGAGGCGGGCCATCTCATCGTCTCCGGTCGCAGCGCCGCACACATCGCCGCCACCAAGTCGAGCGCAGCCGACGTCGTCACGCAGATGGATCTGGCCGCAGAGCGTCTGCTGCGAGAGCGTCTCGCCACGCTGCGCCCCGACGACGGAATCCTCGGGGAGGAGGGCGACGACGTTTCGGGCAGCTCCGGCATCACGTGGGTGCTCGACCCGATCGACGGCACCGTCAATTATCTGTATGGGATCGAGCACTATGCGGTGTCGGTCGCCGCGGTTTCCGGGCCGCCGCGTCCGCGCGAGTGGACGGCGCTTGCGGGCGCAATCTACGACGGGTCCGGTCAGTTGTGGTCCGCACGCGCAGGTGGGGGCGCGACGCGTGGCACGCAGCGGCTGGTGCGAGGTGACGGCCCGCCGTTATCGACGGCGCTTGTCGCCACTGGCTTTCAGTACGTCGCGCAGCGTCGGGCCATCCAAGGAGACATCGTCGCGCGCATGCTCCCGCAGGTTCGGGACATCCGCCGGCTTGGCGCCGCGTCCATCGATCTTGTCCACGTTGCTGCCGGATTGGTTGACGGATACTACGAGCACGGATTGCAGCCGTGGGACTTCGCCGCCGCCAGCCTCATCGCACAGGAAGCGGGCGTACGGGTCGCCTCAATCGACGGAGGGCCTCCAAGCCAGGAGTCGACAATTGCGGCACCGCACAATCTCTGGGACGAGCTTCGCGACGCGCTCGTTCAAGCGGGCGGAAGCGATCCGTTCGCGACTCGCGAGGCTTAGGTTCGCTTTTTCTCGCTGGGTGGGGCACAATTCGTGCGCCTGAGGGGAACAAAGTTGCCCCGCGGAGCATTCAGCAGGAGCACCTGCGTTGACGTGAAGGGACGAACCCGCATGGCCACCGATTACGATGCCCCGCGAAAGACCGACGACGAGATCTCCGCTGATTCGATCGAGGAGTTGAAGGCGCGCCGATCCGACAAAACGTCTGGCGTGGTCGATGAGGATGAGGCTGAGGCGGCCGAAGGATTCGAGTTGCCTGGCGCGGATCTGTCAGGTGAAGAGCTCTCCGTGCGCGTTCTCCCACCTCAGCAGGATGAATTCACCTGTATGTCGTGCTTCTTGGTGCACCACCGAAGCCAACTCGCGATGTTCCGAGGCGAGCAGCCGATATGTTCGGAGTGCGCCGCGTAGGCCAGCATGGCTGACCTCGAGGTACTCATCAGCACGACCGATCCAGACGTGCCCATTCCGTCCTACGCGCACCCCGGCGACGCGGGCGCGGACCTCACCACGCGTGTGGACGTCATGCTCCGTCCGGGTGAGCGCAGCACCGTCCCCACCGGCGTGTGCGTGGCGCTTCCGCCCGGGTACGTCGCTCTGGTGCACCCGCGCTCCGGTCTCGCTGCTCGGCACGGGATCTCCATCGTCAACGCACCTGGAACAGTCGACGCTGGGTACCGCGGGGAGATTTCGGTGACGCTCATCAACACCGATTCGACCCACACGGTGTCGCTTCACAGGGGCGACAGGATCGCGCAACTCGTGTTTCAGCGCGTTGAGGCGGCTACCTTTGTGAGAGTGGAGACACTTCCGGGTTCGCATCGTGGTGACGGGGGATTTGGGTCGACTGGCGGAATCTCCGCGTGAGTGACGACGCCGGCGAAGTGTGGGAGGACGTCGAGCGCGCGTCGGGCCCGTGGAACGTCGGTGACGCTCCCCATGACGTCGAGTATGTCGACTTCGGTGCGATCCGCGTGCCGGTGCTCGCGGGCTCTCGTGCACGCGTCGAGGTCGCCGCTGACACAGGCCGGGTGGCCGCAGTGACCATGCGAGTCGACGATTGTGCCGTGCAGGCACAGGCATACGCGTGTGACGCGACGACGGGAAATTGGGACGAGTCCCGCCAGGAACTCGTGGCCCACATTCGCGCAATCCCGGGCCTCGCGCACGTGGTCGAGGGACATTTCGGGCCCGAAGTCATCGCGGTGGTTCCTGCTCGCCAACGCGACGGCTCCGTCCACGACGTCACGATGAGGTTTGTCGGCGTGCAAGGTGATGACTGGCTGCTGAGGGTGTCGGTCACTGGGCCCACCGTGACTCGCGACGCGACGGTTCGCCACGTCGATGCGTTCTTGAGCCGACTCGTCATCGACGCCTCCCACAGGGTTCCCCCTGGCAGCCCGCTGGAGTTACGGCTTCCCGCCGGAGGTGAGGACGCGTGAGTGACGATGCAGATCACATCGTGGAAGGCGTGCTCGTGGTGCGCGCTATCGCGCGTCTGCGCGGCCGGATCGTGTCCATCGAAGTCGAGCCGCTCGATGCGCCACCGCAGCTGACGGTACGGATTCAGGACTCGTGGGGCCGCCTCGACGCGATATTTATGGGTCGACGCTCGATTCCGGGTATCGAACCCGGAGCCGTCGTCGCGGTTGAGGGCCGCGTGTGTGAGTCGGAGTCGATTCCGAGGCTCTTCAACCCCAAGTACGAGCTCGTGAGCGCCCCGTGACTACGCCCTCCACCCCGTCCATCCTCGGCGCCGAGCGGTTCTCGTTTGCCGACGCGGTTGGCGGCTGGCGCGGGCTCGTCGAGTCGACGCTGCCAGGGCTTGTCTTCGTCGTCGTCTTCGTGGCGACTGGCACCTTTTCCGCGCCCGTCATCGCCGCGCTCGCCGTGGTCGCCGGGCTCGTCGCTGTGCGCCTTATCCAGCGCACCGCCGTTGCACAAGCGCTTTCCGGGGTCGTCGGCGTCGTCCTCGGAGCGGTATGGGCCTGGCGGACGGGAAGCGCATCTGGCTACTTCGTGCCGGGGCTATGGGCAAATGCGGGCTACCTCGCGGCGGCCGTCGTGTCGATTCTGGTGCGGTGGCCGCTCGTTGGCATCGTCGTTGGCATCGGGCGCGGCTGGGGCACGCGCTGGCGTGACGATCGCGCCGTGACACGGCTGATGTCAGTCGCAACCCTCATTGTCGCGGCGATCTTTGCGCTGCGACTTGCCGTCCAAGTTCCGCTTTATCTCGCGGACGAGGTTGCCGCGCTCGGTACCGCAAAACTGGTCATGGGCGTCCCGCTCTTCGCGCTTGGACTGTGGGTCACTTGGCTGGTGGTGCGGAGCGCAACACTTGCGCCAGCTCCTGCGGATCCGCATCAGCCGACATGACGAACAGCAGCTCGTCGTGCGCCTCAAGCGTGTCGTCTGGGCTCGGCGAGATAGTGCGGTCTCCGCGGATGATGCACGACAACACCGTGTCGAGCGGCCACTGAATCTCGCGTAGCAGCACCCCCGCGACCGGGGAGCTGGTCGGCAGCGTCACCTCGATGATTGACGCGCCTGACTGGTGGAAACTAAATACTTTGACGAGGTCTCCGACGGCAACCGCCTCCTCGACCATCGCCGTCATGATCCGGGGAGTCGATACGGCGACATCGACGCCCCATTGCGCGTCGTACATCCACTCGTTGCGCGGATTGTTGACGCGCGCGACCGTCCGCGGCACCCCGAATTCAGTCTTCGCGAGGAATGAGATCACCAGGTTTGCTTTGTCGTCGCCCGTCGCGGCAACGACGACGTCCATCGTCTCCATCGAGGCCTCGCGGAGCGCGGCAATCTCGCACGCGTCCGCGAGCATCCACTCTGCGTCGGCCACCTGCGACACGCGCATCGCTCCCGGCGCATTGTCGATGAGGAGGACCTCGTGTCCATGTTCCAGCAGGTCGCGGGCGATGGAGCGGCCCACTGAGCCGGCACCCGCGATGAGAACCTTCACGGCGCCACCTCCGGTGGCCGCGAGAGAACGCGCTCCGCGGGTGTCGATCGGTCCGCCGGGATGACGAAGTGAAGTTCGTCTCCGTGTTGGATGAGCGTGTGCGCATCCGGCAATGTGGCTGCGCCGAAACGCACGACGTAGGCGACGCGACATCCCGTCGGGAGCTCGGTCGACACGACCGGGTGGCCAATCCACCCGTCGTTCAGCGGGATGCGACGAATCGCGACGCCGGTAGCGGGGTCCGAGAAGAGGTCAGCTGAACTTCCTGGCAGCAGGCGTGACGCGATCTGCGCGCTTGTCCACGGCACGGGAGCGACGGTGGGAATGCCCAGCCTGCGGTAGACCTCCGCGCGAGCCGGGTCGGCAATGCGGGCGATGACGTTCTCGACGCCATAGGTCTCGCGCACGACGCGCGCCGCGAGGATGTTCGAGTTGTCACCGTCTGACACCGCGGCAAAGCCGTACGCATCCTCGACGCCCGCTGATACGAGCGTGTCGCGGTCGAACCCAACGCCTGTGATCTTCTGGCCCTGGAAGCCGGAGGGGAGGCGGCGAAACGCGTCGCCGACGAGATCGATAATCGCCACTGAGTGTCCGCGTGACTCGAACTCTCCTGCGAGCGTCGCGCCGGTACGGCCACAGCCCATGATCACGACGTGCACGAGACCCCACGGTATACCCCTTCCACCTAGGATGGTGCGACGTGCGAAGGTTTCTCGAGGCGCTGCGACGACTCGTCGTCGGCTCGCCTATCGCGTCGGACAGCGCGAGACCGATGGCGCTGCGTTCGCGACTCGCGCTTGCGGTCTTCGGCACGGGTTTGTTGTCGACCGTCGCCTACGCCCCGGATGCGGTGTCGGACGCTCTGCGCAAAGGAAACCAAAGCGCAGCGATGCCCTGGATGGCTGGCGGCGTCGTGTTACTCATGCTCCTGCTTGGCTTCGCATATCGGTCGAACGTTCACTATCGCGCGGACGAACGGTCGGATGTCGGGCTTGTGCGCGAGCGCCTCGGACCGCGCGCCGGGCTCGTGACGGGCGCCGCATTGCTTGTCGACTATCTGTTCACAGTCGCCGTGTCCGTCGCTGCGATCGCGCAATTTGCCTCCTACGTCGTGCCGTGGGCGGACGGTCGGGAGTTGGAGATTGCGCTCGGCGCCATCGCGCTGATGACCCTCGTGAGCCTGCGCGGCATCCGGGATCGCGCCCGACTCATGGTTGCGGTCTGGTACGGATTCCTCGTCGTCATCGCCCTGCTGTTCGCCATTGGGCTGTCGCGCGCGGGCGGCATTCCGGACACCACGCCGCCGGACTCTGCGTCAGCGTGGACGGTCGTCATCGCCTTCGCCGGTGCGATTGCCTCTGGCGGCGTGATGATGACTGGCATCGAGCACCTCGCGTCGTCGGGGCCGTACCACTCACCCCCGCGAGCGCGCCGCGCCGGACGCACCTTGCTCGTCGCGACATTCGCGGCGGCGACGGCGTTCTTCGCGGTGTCTTGGCTCGCGTGGCACTTCCGCATTTCCGGTGCGCTTGAGGGGCCATTGCTGTTGCAGGTGACCGACGCGGTCTTCAGCTCCGACGCCGTGCTACTGATCGTCGGAATTGCTTCCGCGGCCATCCTTTACGCGGCGGCAGCTGCCGTGTTCAAGCGTTTCAGCGTGCTGTCGTCGCTGCTCGCCGAAGACGCCTACCTGCCTCGACAGCTCGCGATGCGAAATGACCGCATGGTCTTCAGAGGCGCCGTGTTGATTGTGGCGGCGACGTCCGCGCTCGTGGTGATCGTGACTGGGGCTCGCCTCGAACAACTCATCCACATGTACGTGATCGGCGTCTTCGCGTCGATCGTGCTGAGCCAAGCGGCCATGGTTCGGCTGATGACCGCGAAGATTGCCCGCGAGCCCGATCCTTCGATCGTGTTTCGCTTGCGTATGACGCGCGTTCTGCACGTCAGTGCGACTGCTGTCGCGGGCGCGGTGTGGATCGTCGTCGCGGTCTTCAACTTCCTCAATGGAGCCTGGGTCGCGCTCGCGCTCATGGCAGGGGCGTACTTCCTGATGCGCGGGATTCGCATTCACTACGGGCGCGTCCGTGATGAGCTCACGATCCACGAGAACGATTCGGCGTCTGCGCTCCCCAGCGCTACGCACGGCGTGGTTCTCGTCGCACAACTGCACCGGCCGGCGCTACGCGCGATTGCCTACGCGAAAGCTCAGCGGCACACGTCGCTCAAGGCGATCGCAGTACAAGTGGACCTTGATGTGTCGCGCGCGTTGCAACGGCAATGGGGCGAACTTCGGCTCGGCGTTCCGCTCGTGATTCTCGAGTCGCCTTACCGCGACATCATCGGTCCGGTCATGGAGTACGTGAAATCCGTGCACCGCGCGTCGCCGCGGGACGTCGTGGTGTTCTACGTGCCGGAGTACATCGTTGGCCGCTGGTGGGAACGGTTCCTGCATAACCGAGCGACGTTCCGCTTGCGCTCGTTGCTCCTGCGGACCCCGGGCGTGATCGTTGCCGCCGTGCCCTGGCACCTGTCGTCCGCCGAGGGAGACCTCGACAATCTCGACCGCGAGACCGACGTCCGCGCGTGAGCGGCCCAGTCGTTGAGGTCGGCGCGGTCGCACACGGTGGACACTGCGTCGCGCGGCTCGATGGTCGCGTCGTGTTTGTGAGGCACGCCCTTCCCGGCGAGGTCGTTGAGCTCCGGCTCACGGAATCCGCGCCGAACGACCGGTTCTGGCGGGCCGACGCGGTTCGCGTCGTCGAAGCATCTCCCGATCGCGTTGAGTCAGTGTGGCCGGAGGCGGGGCCCGGTGGGGTCGGCGGGGGAGAGCTGGCGCATGTCGAAGTGGGAGCTCAGCGTCGGTGGAAGCACGCCGTGCTCGCCGAGGCGTTTCAACGCTTCGCACACCGCGAGTTCGCAGGCGAGGTCCTCGCGGCTCCGGGAGACGAAACGGGCCTCCGCTACCGAACGCGGGTCGAGGCGACAGGCGACGCGCAGGGTCGTGCCGCGATGCATGTGTTCCGGTCGAAACGCGTCGTAGCCCTTGAGGCCATGCCCCTCGCTTTCGCGGCAGTCGAAAGCGCGCTGCTCGCTGACCGCTTCACTGAAGGCGCGCGCATCATTGTCGCGAGCGGTGACGACGGTGACGCCCACGTGGCCGTCGACGGGGTGCCGTGGCGCGGCGGGCGGCGCGACACGCGTCGCAATGCGCGACGCCGACTGTCGCATTCGGTTGCCGTCGCGGGGACGACGTATCACTACAGCGTCGACGTCACGGGCTTCTGGCAAGTCCATGGAGCCGCCCCTGGGGTGCTCGTCGAAGCCGTGCTCGACGGACTCATCGGCGCGACGGCGGTCCTCGATCTCTACGCAGGTGTGGGGTTGTTTTCATTGCCGCTCGCCGCGCGCGGCGCGCGGGTCACGGCCGTCGAGGCGGACGCGCGCGCGGCGGGCTCGGCGCGACGAAACGTGCATGAACACGACTCGGTGACCGTCATTCACGGTGACGTTCGTGCCACCTTGCGTGGAGATGGCGGGACCTACGACGCCGCGGTTCTCGACCCACCGCGCGCCGGGGCGGGGCGCGCCACGCTCGAGGCCCTGAGCACGACCGGCGTCTCCAGGGTGGTCTACGTGGCCTGCGACCCTGTCGCGCTCGCGCGCGACGCTGCGACGCTCGCCGAACTTGGGTTTCACCTGTCCGGCGCGCGTGCCTGGGACCTCTTCCCGATGACGCACCACGTCGAAACTGTTGCGGTCTTCGAGCGGTAGGACGCCTTTCTGGGGTGGAGCGCGGCCTATACACTTGCGCCTAAACACTGCGGAGGTGCTCATGAGCGCGAACACGCTAGGTGCCAAGGCGACACTCGCCGTCGGCGAATCGTCATACGAAATCTTCCGGCTAGATGCCGTCCCGGGGCTCGAGACCTTGCCGTTCTCGCTCAAGGTCCTCGCCGAGGCGCTGCTGCGGACAGAGGACGGCGCGAATATCACCGCCGATCATGTCCACGCGTTGGCAACGTGGGACCCGCATGCCGAGCCGGACACCGAGATTCAGTTCACCCCGGCGCGAGTGGTCATGCAGGACTTCACTGGTGTTCCGTGCGTCGTCGACCTCGCGACGATGCGCGAGGCGATGGTGGAACTTGGCGGAGATCCGAGTGTGATCAACCCGCTCGCGCCCGCCGAGATGGTGATCGACCACTCGGTCGTCATCGATGTCTTCGGCCGTGCCGATGCGCTCGAACTCAACACCGCGCTTGAGTACGAGCGCAATCGCGAGCGTTACCAGTTCCTGCGCTGGGGCCAAACCGCATTCGACAACTTCAAGGTCGTTCCACCTGGAACCGGAATCGTGCACCAGGTCAACCTTGAATACCTCGCACGCGGGGTCATGACGAAAGAAATCGACGGCGTGACCCAGGCGTATCCGGACTCCTGCGTCGGCACGGACTCGCACACGACGATGATCAACGGGCTCGGGGTGCTCGGCTGGGGCGTCGGAGGCATTGAGGCGGAAGCCGCGATGCTCGGTCAGCCGGTGTCGATGCTCATTCCGCGGGTCGTCGGATTCAAGCTCACTGGTTCCATTCCGGCGGGCGCGACGGCGACCGACGTTGTGCTCACCATCACCGAAATGCTGCGCCACCACGGCGTCGTCGGCAAGTTCGTCGAGTTCTATGGCGAAGGGGTTGGCGCGGTGCCGCTCGCGAACCGCGCGACGATCGGCAACATGAGCCCAGAGTTCGGCTCGACGGCCGCGATTTTCCCGATCGACTCGGTCACCATCGATTACTTGCGCCTGACGGGCCGCTCCGCTCAGCAGTGCGCGCTGGTGGAGGCGTATTGCCGCGAGCAGGGCCTGTGGCACGACCCCACCTCAGCGGACTACGTCGAGCCAGCCTTCTCCGAGTACCTCGAACTTGACCTATCCACCGTCGTCCCGTCGATCGCGGGCCCCAAGCGCCCGCAGGATCGCGTGTCGCTGAGTGTGGCGAAGCCGTCGTTTGAGAAAGCGATTGGCCAACTCCGCGGTGGAGATGCCGTATCGACGACGTACACCGACGCCGACGGAGAGACCGTGCCGTTGAAGGATGGCGACGTTGTCATCGCCTCCATCACGTCGTGCACCAACACCTCCAACCCATCGGTGATGATCGCCGCGGGGCTCGTGGCGCGCAACGCACACGCCAGGGGACTCACGTCGAAGCCATGGGTGAAGACGTCCATGGCGCCCGGTTCACAGGTCGTCACCGACTACTACGAGCGCGCCGGACTTTGGCCCGATCTCGAATCGTTGGGATTCCACCTCGTGGGTTACGGCTGCACCACCTGCATCGGAAACTCCGGCCCGTTGCCGGAGCCGGTGAGCGCCGCTGTGAACGAGCACGACATGACGGTCGTCTCCGTGCTGTCCGGAAATCGCAACTTCGAGGGCCGGATTAACCCCGACGTCAAGATGAACTACCTCGCGTCTCCGCCACTTGTGATCGCCTACGCGCTCGCGGGCACGATGGATCACGATTTCGCGTCGGAACCGCTGGGCTATGACGCGACGGGCGCGCCCGTCTTCCTCGCGGAGATTTGGCCCGACCCCGAGGAAGTCGAGTCGATCGTCCGCTCGGCGATCACCGAGGAGATGTTCACGAAGGACTACGCCGACGTGTTTGCCGGCGACGAGCGCTGGCAGTCACTGCCAACGCCGGCCGGCAAGACTTTCGAGTGGGACGACCACTCGACCTACGTGCGCAAACCTCCATACTTCGAGGGGATGTCGCGAACCCCGGAGCCCGTTCACGACATCGCAGGCGCACGCGTGCTCGCGCTGCTTGGCGATTCCGTCACGACGGATCACATCTCTCCCGCGGGATCGATTAAGGCGGATAGCCCTGCGGGACGCTACCTCGCCGAACACGGGATCGAACGGCGCGACTTCAACAGCTACGGCTCTCGACGCGGCAACCACGAGGTCATGATCCGGGGAACGTTTGCAAACATTCGACTCAAGAACCTGCTTCTTGACGGGGTTGAGGGTGGCTTCACCCACAACTTCCTGAGCGACGCCCAGGACACGATCTACGACGCGTCGATCGCATACCAGGCCGCCGGGATCCCGCTCGTCGTCCTTGCCGGCAAGGAATACGGCACGGGATCATCTCGCGACTGGGCCGCAAAGGGCACCCGCCTGCTCGGCGTGCGAGCCGTGATCGCCGAGAGCTTCGAACGGATTCACCGCTCCAACCTCATCGGTATGGGCGTACTGCCGTTGCAGTTCCCGGACGGCAAATCTGCCGCCGACCTTGCGCTCGATGGCTCTGAGACCTTTGACATCGCTGGGGTCGCAGCCTTTAGTGACGGTGCGCACCCGCGCAGACTGACCGTGCAGGCGACACGAGCTGACGGATCGGTCGTCGAGTTCGACGCCGACGTGCGCATCGACACGCCAGGGGAGGCGGACTACTTCCGCAACGGAGGAATTCTGCAGTACGTGCTGCGTTCACTTGTGCAATAAGGCACGACCGCAGACGTACAGTAGAAGGCCCGGACAAAGGAGCCCGAGTGCTTGAGCGCATTGAGTCCCCGAGCGACGTGCGCGCGCTCACCGACGACGAACTCGTTGAACTCGCAGCAGAAATCCGCGAATTCCTGGTTCAGTCGGTGTCCCGCACCGGAGGGCATCTCGGCCCCAACCTCGGGGTCGTTGAGTTGACGCTCGCCATCCACCGCGTCTTTGATTCGCCGCGAGACACGATCGTTTTCGATACCGGCCATCAGTCGTACGTCCACAAGCTGCTCACCGGGCGCAAGGACTTCAGCAAACTTCGCGCGCGCGACGGCATCGCGGGATATCCGTCCCGCGGCGAAAGCGAACATGACGTCGTCGAGAACTCGCACGCTTCTACCGCGCTGTCCTGGGCGGCCGGAATCGCGCGCGGGCGAACGCTGACCGGCGAGGGTGACCGCTACACGGTGGCGGTGATCGGCGATGGAGCCCTCACGGGCGGCATGGCATGGGAGGCGCTCAACTCGCTCGGTTCGTCCCACGATCGCGTCGTGATCGTCGTCAACGACAACGGCCGGTCCTACGCGCCGACCGCGGGCGGCCTTGCACGAAAGCTCGACGGAATACGCACGAACCCGCGGTATGAGCAGTTCCTCGGATGGGGAAAGCGCACGTTCAAGGGTCGCGGTCCCGCGCGCAACTTCGCATACTCAACGACGATGCGAGCGAAGCGTGCGCTGAAAGGGCTGATGGCGCAAGACGGCATGTTCGAGGACCTGGGGCTCAAGTACATCGGCCCTATCGATGGGCACAATCTCGCGCATGTCGAGTGGGCCCTTGAACATGCGAAGGCGTTCAAGGCGCCTGTGATCGTGCACGTGCTGACAGAGAAGGGCCGCGGCTATACGCCCGCAGAACAGGACGCCGCCGACCGGTTCCATGCGGTCGGGCGGATTCATCCCGAGACCGGGCTTCCCATTGAACAATCTCGATTTGGATGGACGTCAGTGTTCGCCGACGAGATGCTTGAGGTCGGACGCGAACGTGAGGACGTCGTCGCCATCACGGCCGCCATGCTTGCACCCGTTGGCCTGCAACTTTTTGCCGACGAGTTCCCCGATCGCGTCATTGACGTCGGGATCGCCGAACAGCACGCCGTCACCGCTGCGGCAGGGCTTGCGTTCGCGGGACTTCACCCCGTGGTTGCGGTCTATGCGACCTTCCTCAACCGGGCGTTCGATCAGGTGCTCATGGATGTCGCACTCCATCGCGCGGGAGTGACATTTGTGCTTGACCGCGCCGGAATCACTGGCGATGACGGGCCAAGCCACAACGGCATGTGGGATATGGCCTTGCTCCGCCACGTCCCTGGCCTGCGCCTCGCGGCGCCGCGCGACGAGGCGACCCTGCGGGGGGCGCTGCGCGAGGCACTCGATGTCGCCGACGCGCCCACCGTCGTGCGGTATCCGAAGGGCGCCCTCGGCGCGGATCTTCCGGCGATTCGCCGCGTGGGCGAGGTTGACATTATTGCGGAGCACGGTGCCAATCCGGCGGTGGTCGTGCTCGGGATCGGTGCGATGGCAGCAACTGCGGTAGAAGTTGCCGGCAAGATCGCCGCCGAGGGCACGTCGGTCGTGGCGGCATCCGCCACCTGGGTGCATCCGGTTCCCGACGGCTTGGCTGCGCTGGTGCGCGATGCAACGCTCGTCGTGACGATCGAGGACGGGCTGACAGAGGCAGGAATCGGCGAAGAGTGGGCTCAGTTCGCGCGCGCCGCGGGAATCGACGTGACGTTCCGTCACCACGGGATTCCGCGCATGTTCCTCGAACACGCGACCCGGTCTCAGGTGGTCGCCGACCTTGGCCTCGACGCGTCAAGTGTCGCCGGGCTCACGCTCGCGGCGCTGGCCTAACTGGGCTCGATAGCTGCTGCAGCGTCGAACGCGCCGGCGAGCACCGGCGCGGTGAGGTTGATTTGCCAC
>JAHEMW010000040.1 GCA_024643505.1 Demequinaceae bacterium | reverse complement strand
GACGGGGGCTTCGAGGGACGACGACGGGCCCTTGACGTACTCACCGAGCTCGGTGAGCTTCGCCATCAAGTCCTTGCTCGGTACGCCGAGCTCTTTCGCGATCTCGTGAACGCGGGGCTTTGCCACAATTCTCCTGTCTCGGTCCGACCAAGACAGGGTCGAACCATCGTTACTGCTGGGTACTCATTTCGAGGTACTCATCGGGCGACCATGGGCTTTCATCCCGTTCTGTCGATGGTTGGGCACGCACTAGGTTAGTCCACGCTCAGGTCAGAGGCATCCGCGATCCCGGTGCGAAAGGCCCGGGTGAATGAGCGGCGTGCTCTGGCCTGGTCGAGACAGTCCGCGCGAGGATGCAGCCATGCTCCTCGCCCAGGCTCGGTGGCATCCGCGTCAATCACCGCGTGACCGTCGCGCAGTACCACCCTCACCAGAGCCGATCGGGGAGCTTTCACACGGCACCCGACGCACGTCCGCTCCGGCCCGGCGGGCTGCTGCGGATTCGCATCGGGCGCGCCTGCGGCCCGTCTCGACCCCATGAGTCTACCCGCTCGCCTCAGTGCGGCGCGTCAGCCCGCGATGCACCGGGCACGTCGGGATCCTCGTCCGAACGGATGTCGATCCTCCAGCCCGTGAGCCGGGCGGCGAGGCGGGCGTTTTGGCCCTCTTTGCCGATCGCGAGCGACAGGTGGAAGTCGGGCACGACGACGCGGGCGGCCCGCGCTTCCTCGTCCACCACCGTCACCGAGACGACGCGCGACGGCGACAAAGCGTTGCCGACGAACGTCGCCGGGTCCTCATCCCAATCGATAATGTCAATCTTCTCGCCGCGCAGTTCACTCATGACGGCGCGCACTCGCGCACCCATGGGTCCGATGCACGCGCCCTTCGCGTTCAGTCCCGCGACGGTGCTCGTCACGGCGATCTTTGAGCGGTGCCCCGCCTCGCGTGCGAGCGAAACAATCTCCACGCTGCCGTCGGCAATCTCCGGTACCTCGAGTTCGAAGAGCTTTCGCACGAGACCAGGGTGGGTGCGAGACAACGTGATCGAGGGGCCCTTGGTGCCGCGGGTGACGTCGAGAACGAAGCAGCGAATGCGCTCGCCGTGCACGTACGTCTCGGTGGGCACTTGCTCGTGCGCTGGCAGGAACGCCTCGACGCCTCCGATGTCGACGTGCACATTGCGAGGGTCGCTCGACTGCTGGATGACGCCAGAAACGAGGTGCCCCTCCTTGCCCGCGAACTCTCCGAGCACGGCCTCGTCGCCCGCCTGCCGCAGTCGCTGAAAGATGACTTGACGTGCCGTCGCGGTCGCGATGCGGCCAAAGTCGTCCGGGGTGTCCTCGTACTCGTCGGACAAGTGCAGCGTGCCTTCGTCGTCAACGCCCAAGTCGTCGCGGGCAAAGATCGCGACCTTTCCGGAAACGCGCTCAACATGTGCGCGAGCGTGCTTTTGGGCGCCCGGGGTCTTGTGATAAGCAGACACAAGGGCCTGTTCGATGGCATCAAGAAGCACATCAAACCTGATGTCCTTCTCTTTCTCGAGGCCCCTGAGAGCCTGCATGTCAATGTCCATCGGTGCCGTCCGTTCGCTTAAGTTCGACGACAATTTCACCGCGGATCACGTCGGCCAACGGAATGCGAGCATGCCCGACGACGGCCTCAAGCACGAGGTCGTCCCCGTCGACGTCTGCCAGCCTGCCGTCCGCGTGCGCTCCCCCAATGAGGTCAAGCGACACCTTCCGAGACCGCGCACGAAGGAAGTGCCGACGCTCAGTGAGCGGACGGCTCACGCCGGGCGTCGACACTTCAAGAACGTAGGCGGTTGGAATCGTGTCGTCGGCGTCAAGCGCGAGCGAAATCCCGCGCGATGCGACAGCAATCGCGTCGAGCGAGGCTGAGCCAATCTCAGTTTCCGGAAGGTCGAGCGTGATCGTGACCCGCGTGCGCTTGCCAGCAGCGGCGACGTCAACGCCGTCAACCACAAGGCCCGCGGCGCGGGCCGCCGGCGCCGCCAGGTCGGCGATCCTTGTGGACATGTCCACGGACACCACCTCCCTGCGCAACCCGCGCACCGTTCCTTCAATTGGGGCAAGTGTAGGCCCCGCGCGAGGCCATGTCATGATTGCCGCCATGGGTCGCAAGGGCGTCGGAGCGACGGCGATGCGCGTGCTTGCCGTGGGGATCGCGGTGGCGGTCATCGGGTCCGGTTGCGCGGTACGACTTGACGCACCGCCCCCGCCGGTGCGCACGCCGGCGCCCGCCACGCTCGCGCGCGATGACCTAGCGCAGGGCGAGGCGACCGTCCTGGCGGCGGCCGGCCCGGCCAGCGGCCAGCTTGCGAGTCTTGAAGCAGCACTCGTGCCCGCACGATTGGCCGCGCTGGGAGGCGTCGCACCGCCGTGGCCAAGCGCGACGGCAAGCCCGTCGCCGACCGCGCTCCCGTCACTGGCCACCGCGGTCGAGCAGGCGCGCGACGAGGCGATCGCGCTCTCCGCGACCACCGACGATGCCAACCTCGCGCTGCTTGGTCATTCGATTGCGCTGTCGCATGCGCTGACGTTGTGGTTTGCGGCCCTTCCTGAGGGTGGATTGGGTGCCGCGGAGCGTGCGTTCGTGACGACAGGGTCACAGTCCTTCGTTCCCGCAGCGAACACGGCGATCGCCCCGGACATCCTCTCCGAGCTCGCCCTCATGCACGACCGGGCGCGCTATCTCGACCGCGTCATCGCGGCGCGAACCACGGGGACCGCGCGAACGGACGCGCTCGCCCGCGCGCTCATCCATGAGGAACGTGCGACGGAAATCCTGGCGCTCCCAGGCGTGCCGGACGAACGGGACGTGGTGTACGACATCCCGACCGCATCTGTTCGTCGGGCAGCCGACCGCGAGGCCGCGGAGCGGTTGACCGAGAGCGCGCTTGGCTGGCGGTACGCCGAACTTCTCGATGGCGCGCGCCCGAGTGAATGGTCCTGGCTGCTGAACGCCTCGTTCGACGCATTTGCGGCCGCGGCGCTGACCGAAGGTTTCCCTGCAGCGGCGTTACCGGCGCTACCGGGCATCGCCATCACGCAGAGCTGATCAGCGCTACTGCTCGATCACGAGCGAGCTGATCCGCCGCACGACGTCGGCCACAGGAATCTCGTCGCTCAGACCCGTCGCGCGCGTTTTGAGTTCGACGACACCGTCACCGAGACCGCGACCCACCACCAGGATGTATGGGGCACCGATCAGTTCGGCGTCCTTGAATTTCACGCCTGGAGACACCTTGGGGCGGTCGTCGAAGCAGACCTCGACACCCGCCGCCTCGAGCCCTGTCGCGAGCTCGTTCGCCGCGGTGAAGACCGCCTCGTCCTTACCGGCCGCGACGAGGTGGACGTGATACGGGGCGACGTGCACAGGCCAGACAATGCCGAGTTCGTCATGGTTGAGTTCTGCCAGCAGCGCGACGACTCGCGTGACCCCGATGCCGTAGGAGCCCATCGTCACCACTTGCTGGCGACCGGATTCGTCGAGCACCTTCAGGTCAAGCGCGGCGGCGTACTTGCGACCCAGCTGGAAGATGTGGCCGATCTCCACTCCACGTGCAAGCTCGAGCGGACCGGAACCGTCGGGCGCAGGGTCGCCGTCACGCACGTTCGCACCCTCGACAGTCCCGTCTGCGACGAAGTCTCGCCCCGCAACGAGGTCGAAGACGTGGCGCCCGGCCTCGTTCGCGCCCGTGATCCAGCGCGTTCCATCGACGATGCGCGGGTCGAGCAGGTACGTGACGGCGGTGTCGACGTCATCGCCGCGCGACACATGTTCGGCGCGTGCTTGCGGGCCGAGCGCACCGGGCCCGATGTAGCCCTTCACAAGTTCGGGGCGCTTGGCCATGTCTTCCTCGGTCGCGGGCTCAAGCGCAAGTGGCGCCAACGTTGCCGCGAGCCGACCGAGGTCGGCGTCGCGGTCACCCGGAAGCCCGACGACGATGAGCGACCTATCTCCCGCCGGCGACGTCGCGGCAAGCACGACGTTCTTGAGTGTGTCCGCAGCCGTCCACGCGCGGTCCCCACGAGGGTGATGGGCGTTGGCGTAGTCCACGAGTGTGGCGATCGTGGGCGCATCGGGCGTGTCTTCCACATGCGCGGCCGGGGCGTCAGTCCAGTCGATCGGCGTTGGCGTTGGAGTGGTCACGGCCTCGACGTTCGCCGCGTAGCCGCCCGGCGACCGCACGTATGTATCCTCGCCGACGTCCGTTGGACTGAGGAACTCCTCGGACTTCGAGCCACCCATCGCACCCGACGTTGCCGCGACGATCACGTACTCAAGCCCCAGGCGGTCAAAAATGCGCACGTAGGCGTCGCGTTGCGCCTGGTAGGACGCATGAAGTCCGGCGTCGGACACGTCAAAACTGTAGGCGTCCTTCATGATGAACTCGCGACCGCGCAGGAGCCCCGCACGGGGCCTGGCCTCGTCTCGATACTTCGTTTGGATCTGGTAGATCGACAACGGAAGGTCTTTATACGACGAATAGAGGTCCTTCACGAGCAACGTGAACACCTCTTCGTGCGTCGGTGCGAGCAGGTAGTCGCCGCCCTTGCGGTCTTTGAGTCGGAAGATACCGTCGCCGTATTCGTCCCACCGGCCCGTCGCTTCGTACGGTTCCTTGGGCAGCAGCGCCGGGAAGTGGACCTCCTGAGCGCCCGCTGCCGCCATTTCCTCACGCACGATCGCTTCAACCTTGGCGAGGACGCGCAGCCCGAGTGGAAGCCAGGTGTAGATGCCTGGGGCCGCCCGGCGGATATAGCCCGCCCGGACCAGCAGTTTGTGAGAAGCGACCTCAGCGTCGGCGGGGTCCTCCCGGAGCGTGCGGAGGAAGAGCGTGGACATGCGGAGCATGGGAACAGCCTAGGCGGCTGGCCGAGTGGCGACGGCCGAAATCGGGCGCCTAGGACGCGCTGGGGTCGCCGACGTTGTCGAGGAAGTGACGCATGAACGTCGCCATATGCATGCGGGTCACGTTGTTATTGGGCTTGTAGGTTCCGTCGCCGTAACCCGAGGAGATCCCCGTGGCGGCCATCCACGCCATGGCCGTGTAGCCCGGATCGCCGTACTTCACGTCCTTGAAGGGCGAGACCTTGGGAATATTGAACGCCGGGTAACCCGCGAGCCGGTACATGAATAGCGCCATCTGCTTGCGAGTCACGTTACGGATGGGACCGTAGCTGCCGTCCGCGTATCCCTCGGAGACGCCCGACTGCGCCATCCACACCATCTGCTCGTAGCCGGAGTCGCCGTAGGCGATGTCGGTAAACGGCGAGACCTTGGGCAGGTCGACGCGTGGGCGACCGGCAAATGCCCAAAGGAACGCCGCCATGTGCCTGCGAATGACGTCGGCAGTGGGCCGATACGAGCCGTCGGAATACCCGCGGGAAAGTCCGTCGGCTCCCATCCACGTGATGTTGCCAAAGCCGGCCGAGCTCTTCGACACGTCTCGGAAGAAATACATCATGACCTTGGACGAGTCGGCGGTCGCCGTGATGGACAGCGCGCGGTCATCCGCAGCGGACGCGCCCCACCAGCGGCCGGGGGTCGCGGACGCGAACGCCGATTGAGATGTCACGGTTGGCGCGATGACGCGCAGGAAGTAGGTGGTGCCTGCGACGACGTCGAGCGTGAAGGTGCTGCCGACCGCTCCACACCAGAAGTCGGCAATTGCTGACGACCCTCGGTACGGCTTACCCGCGACGGTTGTGGCCACGTACGCCGCGATGCATCCAGTGGTGCGTGACCACTCCGATGGCAGCGAAAATGCGCCCGTGAGCGTGGTGTTCGGGGAGACGATCTCGACGGCGGCTGCTGTCGCGGCTTGCGTTTCAAGTGTTGCCGTGTAGTAGGCGAAGTTCTGGGTCGAATATGCGCAGCGTGTCCCTGCGTCCCAGGAGAAGCCAACGCCAATGTCCGTGAAATTTCCGAGCATGTTTGCCCGGTGCCCAGCGGAGTTCTTCCACGCCTTCATCAGTGCGCGTGCGGCCGACTCCTCACTCAGGTACCCGCACGCCCAGGCGACGTTTTCCGCGGCGGCCCGATACCCCGAGGGGATCTGTCGCGAGTAGTTCGGATTGTGGCGGAAGTTGAAGTCGAGCGTGCCACCCGTGTACGTCTTCCACACCGCGACGAGCTCAGCGAGTTGCGCGTCGCTCCACGCCTGCGACACGGCCGACATCTGCGCGTTCAGCGCGAGGGTCGAGAGGCCTTCGGTGGTGCGGAAGTCGTTGGTGTCCGCATAGACGACGTCGGCGCCCACGGGCGACACGACGGCGCTGGCGGCAGGGGCAATGGCAGTCACAGCCACGGCGGCGGCAACAACGACAGCTGCGAGGCGGCGCACATCACTCCCCAAGGTCAGGACGGCACGCGACTCGTTGATGCCGTCGAGTGCAGTGTGCAAGAGCACCCTCGACAACAGAACGGATTGTGACAAGTCGCACAAATCGCACCTATCGCCCGACGCCAACGGCCCCAGCAGCAGCGCAGGGATCGACAGGCGCCTGGACGGCGATTTAGAACATGACGGTGGCGAAGGCGCCGACGCGACGGAAGCCAACGGCTTCATACGCCGCAATGGCCGAAACATTGAAGTCGTTCACATACAGCGACAGCGTCGGCGCGATCGTCGCGCGTGCTTGGTCAATCACCGCGACAAGCCCGGCGCGCGCGAGTCCCCTGCCGCGCAGGGTCGGGTGAACCCACACTCCCTGCAACTGCGCGACACCGCCTCCGAGCGCACCAACCTCAGCCTTGAAGACCACGGCGCGTCGACCGCCGATGCGCCCAAATTGCACGAACGCGCGGCGTGATCGAACGAGCTGGCGCAGACGGTCTTCGTATGCGACCCGCCCGTGGCGCATCGGGTCGTAGCCGACCTCGCCAACGAACATGTGCACGCAGGCGGGCAGCAGATCTTCGTAGTCCTCCATGCGCGCGGCGCGGACGGCCTCGAGCCCGACTCCGTCGTCGTCGATTCCCCCGACATAGCGTGGACCGTGGTCGATCGCCATCGACACCTGGCGGGCGCGTACTTCGCGAGCCGGCCCCCACCACGGTTCGATCCGGCCCCACAGGTCTAGCGTCGCGTCCGCCGGGCCTACGAGCGCGGCAGGCCGCGTTAACGAGGCAACCACGGACGCGGCAACGTCGGCGCGAAGAGTCTCGGCATCGTCGGAGTCGTCCGGTGGCAACACGGCGCACAGGTTCGCGCCGTTCCAGATCACTCCCTCAAGATCTCGCGCGAGGCGGGAGCGGCGTCGTACTCCCCACAACCCTGGTGCGGCGACGCCGGAGTGCAGCGCGGCCTCGAGATGTTGAAGCGGGACGACATGCGCGATCGGATCCGCGGCGCACACCGCGATGGCCGACTCCAGGTCACGGGGTTGCACAGGGGCGAGCGCGTACCGCGCGCCCCTGAGCAACGAATCGGTCATCGTGAGGCGACGACCTCAACCTCGCTGCCCTCGACCGGCTCCATCGTTTCGGCTAGCTTCATCGCCTCTTCGATGAGGACCTCGACGATGTCCTTCTCCGGAACCGTCTTGATCACCTCGCCCTTCACAAATATCTGGCCCTTACCGTTGCCCGACGCCACGCCAAGGTCCGCCTCGCGCGCCTCGCCTGGACCGTTGACAACACAACCCATGACGGCGACCCGCAGCGGCACTTCCATGCCCTCAAGTCCGGCCGTCACCTTCTCAGCCAACTCATAGACGTCGACCTGGGCGCGTCCACACGACGGACACGAGACGATCTCAAGCTTGCGCGGGCGCAGATTGAGACTTTGGAGGATCTGAATGCCGACCTTGACCTCTTCGACGGGAGGGGCGCTGAGTGAGACTCGAATGGTGTCGCCGATGCCGCGGCTCAGGAGCGCACCGAATGCGACGGAGGACTTAATCGTTCCCTGGAATGCCGGGCCGGCCTCGGTCACGCCGAGGTGCAACGGCCAGTCGCCGCGTTCGCTCAACAGTTCGTAGGCGCGCACCATGATGACCGGATCATTGTGCTTGACCGAGATCTTGAAATCGTGGAAGTCATGCTCTTCGAAGAGACTCGCTTCCCACACTGCGGACTCGACGAGCGCCTCGGGCGTCGCCTTCCCGTACTTCGCGAGGAGGCGCGGATCGAGTGAACCGGCATTCACGCCGATGCGGATGGACGTCCCGTGGTCCTTCGCCGCCTGAGCGATCTCCTTCACCTGATCGTCGAACTTGCGAATATTGCCGGGGTTGACTCTGACCGCAGCACATCCCGCCTCAATCGCTGCGAAGACGTACTTGGGTTGAAAGTGGATGTCTGCAATCACGGGAAGGTTCGACTTCTTCGCGATGACGGGCAGCGCATCCGCATCGTCCTGGGTGGGACATGCGACGCGCACAATGTCGCATCCCGCGGCGGTGAGTTCGGCGATTTGCTGCAGGGTCGCGTTGATGTCATCGGTGCGCGTCGTCGTCATCGACTGAACGGAAATGGGCGCATCCCCGCCGACTTCAACCGTGCCGACACGGATCTTGCGGGTGGGCCGTCGCGGCGCCAATACTGGCGCGGGCAGGGCCGGCATTCCAAGGCCTATGGCAGTCACAACACTCTCCTCATGTGAAATCTAGCCGAACGTCACGGGCGCGACGATGTCGGCGTAGATGAGAACAAGTCCCATGGCCAAAAGGATTCCGAAGACTCCGTACGCCAGCGGCATCATTCTGGCGACGTCGACCGGGGCTGGCCGAGGCGCGTGGCGCACCTTCGCCCACCCATTCTTCACCGCTTGCCATAGGGCCGACGCAACGTGGCCCCCGTCAAGTGGCACCAGCGGAATCATGTTGAACACGAACAACGCCAGGTTGAGACCACCAAGCAACATGAGCATGTCGGCGACCTTCTCCGTGAGGCCATAGCCCTGGACGTTTGCGGCCGCTACGTCGCCCGCGATACGGCCGACGCCAACGACGCCGATGATCGATGACGTATCGCGCTCCTCGAGGCCGAGCGCGGCGCGCGTGACGTGGTACACCTCGGAGGGCAAGTTTGCGACGACCGCGACGGTCTGCGTGAGGTAGTCCCACGTGAGTGCGAGGCCCGCGCCGGGCGCCTGCCGCTGGAGCTCCAGTTGCGAGTAGACACCCATGTATCCCACCTGCTCGGTCACGGGATTGCCCGCCGCGTCGAGAACCGGGTCGCCGTTGTCGTCATAGACATTGCGGGTTGCCTCAGCGGGCGTGAGCGCCAGGGTCAGAGGTTGGCCGTCGCGCAGGATGTCGACGCTGAGGGTCTGGCCGGCACTCGCACCAACGATTGTCGTGAGTTCTTCCCACGTCGCGACGGGCGTGCCGTCGACGGCGACAACGGTGTCTCCAGCCTGCAAGCCCGCCAGTTGCGCCGGCGACGCGGGATCGCCAGGCGCGCACTCCTGACCCGGTTGCGGGATGCACTCCGCGACCGCGCCAACAGTCAGGCTCACGCCGGGTGTGCCGATGCCGACGAGCACCGTCGTGAACAGGACGGCGGCGAGAACGAGGTTGACGAGCGGTCCGCCCATCATCACGATGACCTTGCGCCACCACACGAGGTGATAGAACGCGCGATTATCTTCGCCTTCGTGGATCTCGTCGACACTGCTCGCGCGGGTGTCAGAGATCAAGCGCGCGATGCGCCCGGTGCCACGCACTGGACGAACGGCCTCTTGGGGCGGAATCATGCCGACGAGGCGAACGTAGCCACCAAGCGGGATCGCCTTGACCCCGTACTCCGTTTCCTTGCCGCGCCGCGACCACAGCGTCGGGCCAAAGCCCACGAAATACTCGCTCACCCTGACGCCGAAGCGTTTCGCGGGGATCATGTGGCCCAGCTCGTGAAGACCGATGGAAATGAGCAGGCCGACGACGAGTACGGCGATACCTACGACCTGAAGCATGTCTTCTCCTATCCCCTGCCCGCGATGTGCGTCGCCGCTTCGGTTCGCGCCCACAGCTCTGCGGCCTCGATCGCGTCGAGGGTGACAGCGCCGTCCGCGTCGTACGACTCAACAACGCGCATGATCGTGTCGACGATCCCGAGGAATGGCAACCGACCATCAACGAACGCCTGCACGCACTCCTCGTTCGCCGCGTTGAACACGGCAGGGTGAAGCGCGGACGCTGCGACTGCCTCCCTCGCGACGCGAATGGCCGGGAAGGCCTCCTCGTCGAGCGGTTCGAAGGTCCAGGACGACGCATGTGTCCAGTTCAGCGGCGGGCTGACGTCGACCAGGCGATGCGGCCAGCTCAGCCCGAGCCCGATCGCCAGCCGCATGTCGGGCGGCGACGCCTGCGCCAGCGTCGAGCCATCGACGAACTCCACCATGGAGTGCACGATCGACTGCGGGTGAACGACCACATCGATACGCTCCATTGGCACGCGAAACAGCAGATGGGCCTCGATGACCTCGAGTGCCTTATTCACAAGCGTCGCGGAGTTGATCGTCACGACTGGACCCATGTCCCAGTTGGGGTGACGAAGGGCCTGCGCCACGGACACGGTGCCGAGTTCCGCACGCGAGCGACCCCTAAACGCGCCACCCGAGGCGGTCAGCACGAGGCGCGCGACCTCGGACGGCGCGCCGCCACGCAGCGCCTGCGCGAGCGCGGAGTGTTCCGAGTCGACGGGCACAATCTGACCCTCTCGCTGGATCGCGGCGTCGACCAGCGCGCCGCCCGCGACGAGCGACTCCTTGTTCGCGAGCGCGACCGTCGATCCTGACGCAAGCGCTGCAAGTGTGGGCCGGAGCCCGACTGACCCCGCCATCCCGTTGAGTACGGTGTCCGCGCCACACTCAGCCGCTGCGATCACGGCCTCGAGTCCGACCCGGATCTCAACGCCGGGCAGGGCCTCGGCGACCGTCTCCCGATGTCGGTCGGACGCGATCGCGACGAGTCGAGGGGCGAATTCGCGCGCCTGAGCGATGATCTCGTCTGCGCGCGAGCCGCCAGCGGCGAGGGCTACGACATCGAACGCGCCCGGATGCGCGCGGATGACGTCGAGCGCCTGGGTACCGATCGATCCGGTGGATCCCAGCAACGAAACCGTGCGCGCGGTCATCCCTCGCCGACGCCGAGAAGGATGTCGATCGTTCGCGCGAGAAAGGCGTCGACGACGCGCTCTTCGTAGGCGCGCGAGCCAGACGCGCGGCCGAACGTCGCGGAGCGAACGTCGCTCGCGCTCAGGGGCTCGCCGCGATCGAAGAACGCCGTGACTCGGCCGATGAGCAGGTCAACGTCGCGCGCGCTGTAGCCATGCCCGAGCCCAGAGGGGTGCGAGAAGCGCTCCCCCTTTGGTCGGCGTAGGCGCGGGTAGAGCACCTGCGCCTTGATCGCCAGTTGCTGCATCCAGGCATCCTGACCATTGAGGCGCACATAGCTGTCGCGGGCGCGCGTCGCGAAGGCGATCTCGAGCCGATCCAGCGCGGCGTCGACGGCCGCTGTCGAGTAGCCGCGGTGTTTGAGATCAAACGAGGCACGGCGCACATCGAGCGGCGTCAACTCAGCGGCAGCACCCGCTGGGCGTTCGTACGCCTGTCGCGCCTGAGTAAAAAACTCCGCAACCTGCTCGCGGTGATAGCCCAGACGCAGAGCACTGGTGTGCGGGAACAGGTCGTCCATCACTTCTCCTCGCCGACGGGGGTGTTACGAGTATCCCCGATGGGAGGGCTCTCCCGCGGCACCCGCGCGCCCGTGCCGCGCGAACGCTGCTGGTCCTCGACCGCGAGTTGCCCGCACGCTCCGTCGATGTCGCTTCCGCGGGTGTCTCGAATCGTCGTCGGAATGCCGTGGGCTCGCAGCCGCCGCACGAATTCGCGTTCCACATGCGGCTCTGACGCGGTCCACTTGCTCCCCGGGGTCGGGTTGAGTGGAATCGGATTGACATGCACCCATCCGGACCCGCGCGCGGCAAGCTTCTCGCCCAGGAGGTCAGCGCGGTGAGCGTGGTCGTTGATGTCGCGAATCAGCGCGTACTCAATGCTCACGCGCCGACCAGTCGCGTCGAAGTACCGCTTCGCAGCGTCGAGCGCCTCGTCGACCTTCCAGCGCGTGTTGATGGGCACAAGTTCGTCGCGCAACTCGTCGTCTGGCGCATGGAGAGACAGGGCGAGCGTCACCGGAATTCCCTCCCCCGCAAGACGATCGATGCCTGCGACGAGCCCCACGGTTGACACCGTGACGTGGCGTGCGGACAGGCCGAAACCAACTGGCTGAGGGGCGACAAGCGCGCGGACGGCGGCAAGGACGGCGGAGTAGTTGGCAAGCGGCTCGCCCATGCCCATGAAGACCACGTTTGAGAGCCGGACTGTTTCGCCGAGAACGCCATCGCGAGAGGCGCGTGCGGCGAGGCGAACCTGCTCGATGATCTCCGAAGCAGACAAGTTGCGGGTGAGCCCCATCTGACCTGTCGCGCAGAACGGGCATGCCATGCCACAGCCGGCCTGGCTCGTGACGCACAGGGTTGCTCGCTCCGGGTACTTCATGAGGACGGATTCGACTTTGACGCCGTCGTGGAGGCTCCACAGCGTTTTCACCGTCTCGCCCGCATCAGCAGTCAGTTCTCTCACTTGCGTCATCAGTGTGGGGAAGAGCGCTCGCGCGATGTCGTCTCGGGCCGACGCCGGAACGTCGCTCATCGCCCCCGTGTCGGCTTCGTAGTGGGTGAAGTAATGCGTAGCAAGTTGCTTGGCGCGGAACGCCGGGAGGCCCAGCCCCGTGACGGCTGCGACTCGCGCGTCAGGGGTGAGATCCGCGAAGTGCACCGGCGGCTTGCCGCGACGCGGCGCAGTGAATTGCAAAGGTACGGGCGCGGTCACGTGGTCCCCATGAGAAGAGCGAAGACGACGTAGGCCGCTGGCGCGGCGACAAGCAGCGAATCGAGGCGATCGAGGATTCCGCCGTGGCCAGGGATGATGCCGCTCATGTCTTTGACGGAGATGTCTCGTTTGATCGCCGATTCGGCGAGATCCCCGATGATGGCGGCGATCGTCACCACGAATCCGACGAGCAGGCCGGTAAGCCAGTCGCCATCAAAGAGCCCGTACGCCGCTACCGCGGCGGCCACGGTGCCGGAAATGACACCACCAACGGCGCCCTCCCACGTCTTGTTTGGGCTCACCCGCGGAGCGAACTTGCGGCGACCGAAGAACTTGCCGATGTACAGCGCGCCGGTGTCGTTGCCGACCACCGCGATGATGAGCACGAAGACTCGCTGCCAACCGTCGTACGCGAGCTCGAGCAACAGAATGAACGACCCGAGGAACGGAATCCACATGAGGCTGAACATGCTCGCAAACGCGTCGGCGAGCGTGTTTTCTACGCGCTCGTCCACGATTCGCCACGCGACGACGCCCGCACACCCGACGAGCAGCGCGACGACCAGCCCCTCGCCGCGTGCGAACCACGTCGCGACGCCCATCCCGACCGTCGCGACGACCAACGGAACGATGGGAATTCTCCTGTTGGTACCGCGGAGCACAGTGCGCCACTCGTACAACGCGCCTATGCAGAACGCGTAGAGCATCGCGGCGAGCGCGAGCGGATGCCACCAGGCGGCAACGAGCACCAAACCGAGCAAGGAGAGCCCGACGACGCTGGCGGCCTTGAGGTCTCGACCCGCCTTGGGTGCGGGCGGGGCGTCAGCCTGAAGGTCCGAGCTGTCGGGTGCGATCTCGCCCGCCGCGTCGTTGGCGATCTCCACGCTCTCGGCGTGGACGTCGCCAGCGCGACGCCAGCTCAGCCTCATCGCGGGTCCCTCTCCCGTGCGCTGTTGAGCATCAGACCTCGAGCAGCTCGTTCTCCTTGTGAGCCAGGAGGGCGTCAATCGCGTCGACGTGGCGCTT
>JAHEMW010000137.1 GCA_024643505.1 Demequinaceae bacterium | reverse complement strand
TTCGGCGTCGTCGGGGGAGCCGCGCACGACCCGCATCCCCTCGGCGGGATTCGATCCGTCGCTCGTCATAGCGGGATATTTCCGTGCTTCTTCGGCGGAAGCGCCGCCCGCTTCGTGCGCAGCGCGCGGAGGGCACGAACCACCTGGGCGCGAGTGGCCGAGGGCTCGATCACGGCGTCGACGTAACCGCTGTCCGCAGCAAGGTAGGGGTTGACGATTTCGTTCTCGTACTCGGCGATGAGTTCGGCGCGAGCGTGGTTGACGTCGAATCCGTCGGCCTCCGCGCGGGCGAGCGCCCGGCGTTGCAGGATATTGACGGCGCCCGACGCGCCCATCACCGCGATTTGGGCGGTCGGCCACGCGAGGTTCACGTCGGCGCCCAGCTGTTTTGATGCCATGACGATGTACGCGCCGCCGTACGCCTTGCGCGTGATGATCGTGACGAGCGGGACGGTGCATTCCGCGTAGGCGTAGATGAGCTTGGCGCCGCGGCGGATGATGCCCTGATATTCCTGATCCGTTCCAGGCAGGAAGCCCGGAACGTCAACGAACGTAATGACGGGGATGTTGAACGCGTCGCATGTGCGCACGAAGCGGGCGGCCTTCTCGGCGGCGTTAATGTCGAGCGTGCCTGCCATCACCTTGGGCTGGTTGGCGACGATGCCGACGCTGTGGCCCTCGACGTGGCCGAACCCCACCACGACGTTGGGGGCGAACAGCGACTGGACCTCGAAGAACGCGCCGTCGTCCAGGACCGCCTCGATCGCGGTCTTCATGTCGTAGGGCTGGTTGTCGCTATCCGGTACGAGCGCGTTGAGCGCCTCGTCGTGCTCGGTGAGCGTGAGATCCGCTTCCATGTCCCACGTCGGCGACTCCGACAGGTTGTTTTGTGGAAGGAACTGCAGGAGGTGCTGGACGTATTCGATCGCGTCGTCCTCGTCGGAGGCGAGGTAGTGCGCAACTCCAGACTTCACGTTGTGGGTGTGGCCGCCACCGAGCTGTTCGAAGGTGACCTCCTCGCCGGTCACTGCCTTGATGACGTCTGGTCCGGTGATAAACATCTGCGACGTGCCATCCGCCATCACGATGAAGTCGGTGAGGGCGGGGGAGTAGACCGCGCCGCCGGCAGATGGCCCGAGGATGATCGAGATCTGCGGGATCACTCCAGAGGCCGCGACGTTGCGCCGGAAGATCTCCGCGAACTGCGTGAGGGCCGCGACGCCCTCCTGGATGCGCGCGCCGCCGCCGTCGGAAATGCCGATCAGCGGCACGCCCGTCTTGAGCGCGAAGTCCTGCGTCTTCGCGATTTTCTGGCCGTGCACCTCGCCAAGCGATCCGCCGAAGACCGTGAAATCTTGCGAATAGACCGCGACCTGGCGCCCGTCGATCGTGCCGTAGCCCGTGACAACGCCGTCGCCGAAGGGCCGGTTCTTGTCCAACCCAAAGCTCGTCGAGCTGTGTCGCGCGAGCTGATCGAACTCGACGAACGATCCCTCATCCAGCAGCGTGTCGATGCGCTCGCGCGCTGTCTTCTTGCCGCGCGCGTGCTGCTTCTCTTGCGCGGCGGCCTCGCGTTCCGCTGCGCTGACATCGACGAGGCTGCGCAGGTGCTCGAGCGCCCCAGCGGTGCTCTTGGGCGGTGGCGACTGTGACACGGCTCTCCCTTGGACGGACTGGAAGTAGCCTAGCCCCGTGAGCCATGTGTCGCCCGTAGCAGTCGCGCTGTCGCGCGAGACGTTGACTCGCGCTGCGCTGGCAGACCTTGTCGGCGCCCCCCGTCCCCTCGCTCGCCTTGAGGTGGTGCCGGCTTCGCCGTCGACCAACACGACGGTCTTGAGGGCCGCCTTGGCTGAGCCGGACGAGTGGCCGCACATGAGCGCCTACATTGCCGACCACCAGACCGCGGGTCGCGGGCGGGCGGGTCGCTCATGGGCAACCCCTGCGGGTGCGGCCCTCACCGCAAGTTTTGTCTTGCGCCCCAACGTCCCGCGCGCCGACTTCGGGTGGGCGCCCCTCGTCGTTGGCCTCGCGACCGTCCGCACTTTGCGGCGGGCCGGCGTCGGCGCGTTCCTCAAGTGGCCGAACGACGTCGTCGTCGAATCCGGTGCGAAGGACATCGCGGAATGGGGGCGGTGGCGCAAGTGCGTCGGGATCTTGTGTGAGACGGTGCCTGACCAGGACGCGATCGTGGCGGGGATCGGTATCAATGTGTCGCAGTCCGCAAGCGAACTGCCCGTGCCGCACGCGGCATCGCTCGCGACTCTCGGGGCGGCGACGCTCGATCGCGTGCTGCTCATGCGGTCCCTCGCTGCCGAGGTTCACGATGCGATTCAGGCGTGGGAGTCCGGCGGTGCGATCCGCTCTCAGGTAGCCGACGCGTGCGCGACCATCGGTTGGGACGTCGCCGTTGACCTGCCCGGCGAGAATCCTGTGTCGGGCGTCGCGACTGGGCTGAGTGCCGATGGGGGACTCGTGGTGAAGCTGTCCTCTGGCGCCGAACGTGTGATCCTCGCGGGCGACGTCCGCATCCGCCGCGCCTAGACGGGACCGATCAGCTCGGGTCCGTTGTTGCGCACGTTTCCCACGCCCGCGCCGACGGTGTGCCACGCGAGTTCAGGTGTCGGCGCGGCGAGGGCCGATTCAAGGTCGGAGCGGTCCGACGCGGGGTCGAGCCATGCGTCACGCTCGTCGGTTCCGAGCATCGCGGGCTGGCGATCGTGGATCGCGCGCATGTCGTCACGTGCGGCGACGGTGACGATGGAGCACGTGACGAGCCACGGGTCATCGTCGGCCGCCGTCTTGTCTCGCCACACCTCATAAAGGCCCGCGAACGCGAGGGGGCTCCCTGTGGCGTCGTGGATGTAGTGCGGCGTCTTGGTGCCGCCCGACGCGGTCCACTCGTAGTAGCCGTTCGCAGGAACGAGGCATCGCCGCTTCGCGAACGCCGTGCGGTATGAGGGTTTTTCCGCGATGGTCTCCGCGCGGGCGTTGAACATCCGCACGCCAATCGAAGGGTCTTTCGCCCATGAGGGAACCAAACCCCAACGCGCCAATTCAGCCACTTTTCCGTCGGAGCCGGTGCGCACGATGACCGCCCTGCCGGTGGGCGCGATGTTCCACGACGGCGGTAGCAGGCGCACATCGTCGGCGATGACCGCGACGGAGAACGCGTCGATGAGGTCTTGCTCGGCGAGAAAGTTGGCGTAGCGGCCGCACATACGGTCATCGTAGGCACGCGGCGCGTGGCGGGGCCTTGTGGGGGAACTCCGCCGTGGCTAGGTTCGGATGGGGGAGGCGCGATGAAACTCGAGGACGTGGGTGCGCGCGTCGCGCAGGGACTCGACTCGGAGTTCATGCGAACGCCGCAGCGTCCAGAGCCGACGAACATCTGGGGCCAGCGGTACGTGCGCTCGTATTTGCGGCTGCGGTTCTTCATCGGCGTCCTCGGTATGGCACTGCCCTTCGTTCTGGTCGGCGGGAACCTGATCGCGAACGGCGGCGTCGAGGGGTCGCTCAGCGCTTACTACTACACCGGAATGCGAGACGTCTTTGTCGGCGCTCTCGTCGCGTTCGGCGTCTTCCTCGCCTTCTACATGGTCGCCGTGCGCAACTTTGACAACTACGCGAGCTCCATCGCGGGCGCCGCGGTACTCGTCGTCGCCTTCTTCCCGACCGACGAC
>JAHEMW010000136.1 GCA_024643505.1 Demequinaceae bacterium | reverse complement strand
ACGATCCCGAGTTGGGAGATCGCAGGCGCGCCAAGCGTCACGCCGATCGCGCGACAGCCCTCAACAACGTCGGCATCACGGACCATCTGCTCGACACGAGCATCGGCCGCCGGATAGACGCACGCGACACGCGTGTGCCGGTAGACACGCGCTTTGGCGCTGCGATACGCCTCAAGGCTTCCGTGCCAGTCCGTGTGATCGTCATCTACGTTGAGACAGACGGCCGCATGCGGGGACAGGGTCGACGTGAAGTGAAGCTGCAGGCTCGCGATCTCGACGGCCACCAGATCCGCCTCCCGGCGTGCTGCCGCGATGACGGGGATGCCCATGTTGCCGCACACCTCGACGCGCAATCCGCCCGCCTGCGCGATGGCGCCCACCATTTGCGTGGTCGTGGTCTTGCCGTTCGTGCCCGTCACGAGCACCCACGGCACGGACTCGCGCCGTACGCGCCACGCGAACTCCATCTCAGACCAGATCTCGAGACCCTGCTGCTCGCACGCGCGGATCGCCGGGGAATCGGGCGCGAAGGCCGCGGACGCCATGACGACGTCGAACGACGTCAAGTCGAGTTCCGCGACGTCAGTGACGTCGCCCCGACCGTTCGCATCGACGGTTACGGGCTCGCCGCCGAGCTCGAGCGTCGCCTCGCGCGCCGACGTGCCAGCAACGCCGACGCCCAGAATGAGGACGCGAACACCATCGAGCCTCACAGCGACGAGACCCACTCCGCGTAAAACAGCCCAACTCCCAGGCCGGTACACAGGCCCGCAATGATCCAGAACCGGATAACAATCGTCACCTCTCCCCAGCCCATCAGTTCAAAATGATGGTGCAGGGGCGCCATGCGGAAGATGCGTTTGCCCGTGAGTTTGAAGTATCCGATTTGGAGCACTGAACTCATGACGATCACGACGAACAGGCCACCGATCACTCCGCCGAGGATCTCGGTACGCGAGACGATCGTGATTCCGGCGATTGCTCCGCCAAGGGCGAGCGACCCGGTGTCCCCCATGAAGATCTTTGCGGGGCTGGCGTTCCACCACAGGAACCCGAAGCACGCGCCGGCGACGGCCGCGGCGAGGATCGCGAGGTCTCGCGGGTCGCGCACCTCATAACACGAGTTGGTGTAGTTCGTGAGGCCACAGTTTTGGTTGAGCTGCCAGATTTGCACGAGCACGTAGGCACCGAAGAAGATCAACGCCGTTCCCGTGGCGAGCCCATCAAGACCGTCGGTGAGGTTGACGGCGTTTGACCACGCGGTGATGAGGAAGTTTGACCACAGGATGAACAGCACGATCCCGATGCCGGGACCCCACACGGCGAGGTCGAGCGCGGAGTCGCGCAGGAACGAGATCGCTGTTGACGCGGGGGTCACGCCAGCCTCATTCGGGAATTGCAGCGCCAGAATGCCGAAGGTCACTCCAACGACCCCTTGGCCGAGGAACTTCCATCTCGCGCGCAGGCCGAGCGAGCGTTCGCGCGAGATCTTGATCGCATCGTCAAGAAATCCGACCAGGCCGAGCCCGACCATGAGGAAGACGACGAGCAGGGACGACGCGTTGGGAACGCGTCCGGTGAGGAGGTTCCCGCCGAGCCATCCGAGCAACGCGGCGGTCACGATGACGACACCACCCATGGTCGGCGTCCCACGCTTGACGTGGTGCGTGGCAGGCCCGTCCTGGCGAATGAATTGGCCGAACTGCTTGCGCGTGAGGTAGCGGATGAAGAGAGGTGTGACGAGGAGCGAGAAGACGAGCGAGATGAAGGCCGCGACCACTACCGCTCTCATGCGCTCTCTCCTACGAATCGGTCGGCAAGGGCCCAGAGGCCGGACCCGTGCGAGGCCTTGATCAGCACGACGTCGCCACGTTCAACCCGCGCGCTGAGATACTCGTGCGCTTGATCAATCGTAGCCACGAAGACCGCTTCGTCGCCCCAAGAGCCCTCTCGCACAGCCGAGTCGAACGCGGCCTTTGCACCGCTTCCCACGACGACCAAGTGATCAATGCCGAGCCGCACGGCATCGACCCCGAGCGCCGCGTGCGCCTCAGGTCCCGCGTCGCCCATCTCGAGCATCTCTCCGACCACCGCAAACGTTCGGGCGCGCTGCGCGAGCGCGAGCAACGCGCGAAAGGCGGCTCGCATGGACTCGGGACTCGCGTTGTACGAGTCGTCGAGAACGACGACGCCGTCGGGGCGTTCGGTGAGAGCCATGCGGTGCTTACTCAGCGGGCGCGCAACGGACAGTAAGGCGGCACACTGGGACAGCGTGAGGCCGCAGGCCAGGGCGACGGCCGCCGCGGCGAGAGCATTGGCGACGTGATGCTCGCCGACGATCTGAAGGGTCACCGGCTGCGATTCAATCGCCTCAGAATCGCCGCCGCGCACGACAAGGTCGAACGCTGCACATCCATTGCGCAAGGAGATTCCGCGCGCACTGACATCTGCTTGCACGCCGCTCGCGCTAAACCACGTGACGCGCTGAGCGAGGCTCGCCATCGCCGCGACCCGCGCGTCATCGCGATTGAGGATGGCAACGCCAGCGGGGATGATGCCGCGCACGAGTTCGGCCTTGGCTGCCGCGACGCCATCAACGCCGCCGTAGCCCTCGGAATGCGCCGAGCCAACCATGAGCACGACGCCGATGTTGAGCGGGGCGATCGAGGTGAGGTACGTCAGGTGCCCCGCGCCGCTTGCGCCCATCTCGAGTACGAGGTGCCGGGTCGACGAGTCGGCCCGTAACACGGTGAGGGGCAGGCCGATCTCGTTGTTGAAACTGCCGATCGGCGCGATGGCTTCTGGCAGCATCTGCGCAAGCAGGTCCTTCGTAGTGGTCTTGCCGTTGGAGCCAGTAATGCCAACGACGGTGATGTCGCCTTCCGCGCGAAGCAACAGCAGATACGCACGCGCGAGTTTGCCGAGCGCCACCGTCACGTCGTCAACGCGCACGTGCGGTCCGTCGACCTCTTCGGACACGAGACACAGCGTTGCGCCCGCGGCAAGCGCCTGCGGAACAAAGGCGTGACCGTCGACACGCTCTCCGACAAACGCGACGTAGAGGGCGCCCGGCGTCACGTCCCTGGAGTCCTTCTCGACGCTCGTGATCCCCGCATCGACATCCGCCGCGAGGGTTCCGCCGACCGCGTTGGCCACCCACTGTGCGGTGAGGCGTCTCACGAAGTCGGCCGCTCGTCGCGCTCGGCCGCGAGCGCGTCACGCGCGCTCACGAACGCGCCCGCATCCGTATAGGGATAGTGCACGCCGTCGATCTCCTGCGTCGTCTCGTGGCCTTTGCCTGTTGCGATGACCGTATCGGCAGGCGTCGCGAGGCGCATGGCGAGCGCCACCGCTTCCGCCCGCGGCGCGACTTCGAACACGTCATGCATATCTGGCCGCGCATCCGCCACGCCCTCCAGGATGCGGTCACGGATGAACTGCGGGGGTTCGGTGCGCGGATTCTCGTCCGTGACGATGAGGACGTCAGCTGCGCGTGCCGCGGCGGCGCCGAGTCCCGGGCGTTTGGAGTCGTCTCGCAAGCCATCGCAGCCAAAGACAACGATCACCCGCCCCGGCGTGATGCCCCGCATCGCCTCAAGCACGGCGCCGAGCCCGTCTGGCGTATGCGCGTAGTCGACCACCGCGAGCGGATCCGTCTCGCTGCGTGCGATGGCAACCTCGG
>JAHEMW010000135.1 GCA_024643505.1 Demequinaceae bacterium | reverse complement strand
GACCGATCATCGCGGTTGACGCGGAGCGCCCGGTTGTCGTGGGGGGAGCCGGGCGCACCGTCGCTGTCGTCGGCTTTGACGACGCCGTCGTTGCGGTGACGGATGACGCGATCCTCGTGCTCCGCCGTGACCTGGCCCAGCGCGTGAAGGACGTCGCGAGTCTCGATGAACTCACACGGCGAGTCACAAACGACGACGACTCGCACCCGGTGTGATGGCCGTCGACATCCCGTGGGAGGCCCTGCGCGCCGCTGCCCGTAACGCGGCACGTCACGCTTACGCGCCTTACTCTGCGTTCCCCGTTGGAGCCGCGGCCCTGGTAGACGACGGTCGCGTGATCGTGGGCTGCAATGTCGAGAACGCCTCGTACGGGCTCACGTTGTGCGCAGAATGTGCCGTCGTATCGAGCCTCCATTCGGGCGGAGGCGGCCGACTCCTTGCCCTCGCGTGTGTCTCCGGCGACGGGTTGCCGCTCGCGCCGTGTGGTCGGTGTCGTCAACTGCTGCTCGAACACGGCGGCGAAGCCATGCTTGTCGACGGGCCAGACGGGCCGATCACGCTCGCGACTCTGCTGCCGTGGGCCTTCGGGCCTCGTGACATCGACGGGACCCGCCCTTGACGGAGCGTCATGATGCTGTTGACGTCATCACTGCGAAGCGCGACGGGCGCGCACTGACAGATGACCAGATCGACTGGGTCATCGACGCGTATACCCGCGGAGTTGTCGCGCAGGAGCAGATGAGCGCACTCGCGATGGCGATCCTGCTACGCGGGATGACTCGCCCCGAGGTCTCGCGCTGGACGGCAGCGATGACCGAGTCAGGTCAGCGGCTCGAGCTCTCTGGTCTCGACAGGCCCACCGTCGACAAGCACTCCACCGGCGGTGTCGGCGACAAGATCACGCTGCCGCTCGTCCCGCTCGTCGCCGTGTTCGGGGTCGCAGTGCCTCAGGTCTCGGGCCGCGGGTTAGGCCACACGGGCGGCACGCTCGACAAGTTCGAGACGATCCCCGGCTGGCGAGCGGACCTGTCGACAGCGCACATCATGGCGCAGTTGCGCGACGTTGGAGCGGTGGTGTGCGCCGCTGGCGCTTCCCTGGCGCCCGCCGACCGGAAGCTCTACGCCTTGCGAGATGTGACAGGCACCGTGGAGTCGATTCCGCTCATCGCATCGTCGATCATGTCGAAGAAGATCGCCGAGGGTACGCGCGCGCTGGTGCTCGATGTGAAAGTGGGATCTGGCGCGTTCATGAAGGATCGAAACCACGCCCTTGAACTGGCGCGCGCCATGGTAGACATCGGCGCGGACGCGGGCGTCACGACGTCGGCGCTGCTCACTGACATGTCGACGCCGCTGGGGCGCGCCGTCGGCAATGCGAACGAGGTCGCTGAGGCGGTCGAGGTCCTTGCGGGTGGAGGCCCTGACGACGTGGTTGAGCTCACCGTGGCGCTCGCGCGCGAGATGCTCGCGGCGTGCGGTATCACGGGCGTGGACCCGGCGGAGGCGCTCGCGGATGGACGCGCAATGGATGTGTGGCGCCGGATGGTGGCAGCGCAGGGCGGGGATCCGATGGCGCCGGAACCGCTCGCTCCGCACACCGAAGCCGTTGTCGCCGACCGGGATGGGGTCATCAGCCGGATGGATGCCCTCGGAGTTGGTATCGCCGCATGGCGCCTCGGCGCGGGCCGCTCGCACCAGGACGATCGCGTTGCGGCAAGTGCGGGGGTGTACCTTCACAAGACACTCGGGCAGCACGTTCACAAAGGCGAGATCATCATGACGTTGTGTACGGAGACCGAAGCGAGGATGCCGAGGGGCCTCCTGGCGCTCGCTGAGGCGTGCGCGGGTCGCGGAGCAGTCGAAATCTCAGACGTGGGCGCTCGCGGACCGATCGTGCTCGATCACGTCGCGGCGGTGGTGTAGCAATGGCCTGGTCCCTTTCTTCGTTCACGGTTCGCCTCGGCGCCATCGTCACTGTTCGCCGACGCTGGACCGCGCCCGAGGCCGTTGCGGCCGCGCAGAGCCGCTCGCTTCGTCGTCGCTCTGCGGACGTGCCGAGCGTGTTTGAGCGGGCCAGCGATCGCCGGTCGGAAGCGATGTCAGCGGCCGATCGCAAGGCGTATGAGGCTGCGTTCGACGAGTTCGCTGGCGACGCTGACATCCTTTACCGCGCCTTTGCGTCGGGCGCGCCGCTGTCCGCGGTCGCGACCTTGAGCGCGAAGTGGGGGACGCTGCCGGAGGCGACGCGGTCGCTCGTGCGAGACCCCGTCGGCCGCGTGTCCGACGGTCCCGTCGCGTTCGGTCGCGTCAAGGCGATCCAAGTCGATCAAACGACGTGTGGCGCGGCCGTCATGGGGCTGATGGCGATGATGACTGATCCGTTCGTGGCGCTGTGGGTCGCCAGCGGTCAGCACGCGGGCGACTACCGGCCGCCCGAGGTGCTGAGGATCGAATCGGAGCGTATGGCGACCGGCACGGTTGAGCAGCGGTGGAAGTCGCTACAGCGATCGAATCACCTGGCGTCGACGCGTCACGCGCTGTGGGTCGTGTCGTGGCCGCGCGCGTGGGGAACGCCGCCGTGGCGGATCGACGACGTGGTGCGCTGCGCCGGCGTGAAATTCGACTCGGTGACCATCGACCCAGGCAACGAAGTCGACACCCGCGCGATCCTGACCCACGTGAGCGCCGCTCTTGCCGACGGCATCCCGGTTCCGCTGTTCACGTCTGGCGATTCGGCCCGCGGGTTGTCGACGGTGATCCCGCGCCACGTGGTCCTCGCGGTCGCGCGCACTGCCGATGGATTGCGCCTCTACGAGCCCTCACGCGGAGCGCTCTACAGCGTCACCGAGCAGCAGCTGGCGACACCGGGCGCCGCGCTGCCCGCGCTCGGCCATTGGAACCGCCTCGCCGTGGCCGTGGTGCCTCGCGCACGCGGATAGCCTGGTTCCATGACGCTCAGCGCCGCCGACATCCTCAGCCTGCCCAAGATCGTGCTCCACGACCATCTCGACGGCGGGCTTCGTCCAGAGACGATCATCGAGCTCTCGTACGACGTGGGCCACTCGTTGCCCGCCGAAGATCCCGCGTCGCTTGCCGCATGGTTCTTCGACGCGGCGGACTCGGGTTCGCTCGAGCGCTACCTCGAGACGTTCGACCACACCATCGCCGTCATGCAGACCGCGCCGGCGCTCCGTCGAATCGCCCGTGAGGCTGTCCTCGACCTTGCACGCGACGGCGTCATCTACGCGGAGCTCCGCTACGCGCCCGAACAGCACCTGACGGGTGGGCTGACCCTCCAGGAGGTCGTCGAGGCGGTGCAGGCTGGCATCGACGAGGGCGTTGCGGAGGCCATCGAGGACGGTCTCGCGATCCGCGTCGGCGCGCTGCTCACCGCGATGAGACATGCGGACCGCAGCGTCGAAATCGCGCAACTCACGCTTGCGAATCGCGGCCGGTGCTGCGTCGGATTCGACATCGCCGGCGCGGAGGCGGGCTTTCCACCGGCGCGGCATGCGGCGGCGTTTGCGGTCCTTCGCGACTATCACATGCCGGTCACAATCCACGCGGGCGAGGCTGCCGGCGTTGAGTCGGTCTCCGAAGCGATCGGGCTCGGTGCAGCCCGCCGCATCGGACACGGCGTGCGCATCCACGAGGACATCGCGGGCTTCGGCTCGGACGACCCGACGCTCGGGATCGTCGCGCAAGACG
>JAHEMW010000134.1 GCA_024643505.1 Demequinaceae bacterium | reverse complement strand
GCGCTGCGAGCACCTTCGCTCTCAAACGCCCGGCCCCACCATTCGAGGGTGAAGGCGGGCGGTGGCCACGACAGCGAGGTTGACGTGGAGAACGAATTCACCAGCACCACGAGCAGTGGCACGTACATCCCGGTCAGGATCAGCCCTGCCACGATGGCGAGGGTGACGCGGGCTGCCTTTCCTAGTCGCATCGTCAACTCCTACAGGCTGTCCAAGGCGCCGGTGCGACGTGCGAGCGCGAGGTAACCAAAGATGATCGCAATCGGGATCAGCGCGATCGCGGCTGCGAGCGGCAGGTTGTTTGCCGCGCCGACGTTCGTGTACACGAGGTTGCCGAGCATCTGGCTCGCCCCACCCACGATGTTGACGGTGATGTAGTCGCCGAGCGAGAGCGCGAAAGCGAAGATCGTGCCCGCGACGATCGCGGGGAACGCCAACGGCAGCACCACCGAGCCCATCGTGCGCGTCGTGCGGGCTCCCAAATCCGCGGACGCCTCGAGCAGCGAATCAGGGACGCGCTCCAGTCCCGCGTAGATCGGAAGGATCACGTAGGGCAACCACAAGTACGAGAGAGTGAGAACAGTGGCGGGGATGCCGTAGCCGGGGCTGTGCAGGCCCACCGGCGCGAGCAGCCATTCGAGAATTCCATCCTTCGACAGCACCGAGCGCCAGGCGTAGGCCTTGACGAGGTAGCTGGCCCACAGGGGCATGAGCACGGCTATCACGAGCAGGCGCTGGGCCCGTGGCGACGCAACTTTGGCCATGAAGAACGCGATGGGCATCGCGATGGCCACGTCAATCACGGTGACGGCCGTCGCGATTCCGAGCGTGCGGAGCGTCACCGTTTGGTACAGCGCACCCGTGGCCACCGTCACGATGTTGTCGAACGTCCACTCGCGGGTGATGTCTCCCGTGAACGTGTCGACTCTCCAGAAAGCGGTCATCAGCAGTAGCAGGAGCGCCACGATGTAGACAACGACGAGCCAGAAAAGCGGCGCGGACAACAGCAGCGCGAGTCGCGTGCGGGGATGCTTCGTCAGATAGGCCGACGTGCGCCGGGCCGGCGTCCGCCGAGGCGACGGCACGGAGTGCGTCACCTCGGCGGACGTGGCTTCGTGAGTGGCCAAGTTCAGCCCTTGATCTCTGCCCAGGCCTCGGTCCACTTTGAGTAGTCGACGCACGTGACGTCCGTACGACCGTCGACGCAATCGGCGATCGGCGTGGTCCAGTACCAGATCTGCGAGGCGTACTCGGCGTCGCCCGCGTGATAGTCGGCGCAATCGTCGCGGAAGTCACACGCCGCCTGGCTTGATGGGGCTTCGCCGAAGTAGGCGGTTGCGGTCGCGTTCACCTCTGGGCTGGCGATCCAGTCGAGCCATGCGTAGGCACAGTTGGGGCTCTTGGCCTTTGACGCGATCATCCAGGTGTCCGACCAGCCGGTCGCACCCTCGGTGGGCAGGACAACGTCAGTATTGCTGACCTCGCCTGCGAGCACGTTCTGAATCACTTGCCACGTAGTTCCGACGACAGAGTCGCCTGAGGAGAATGCCTGAATCTCCTTGAGGTAGTCCGACCAGTACTCGCTAATGTGCGGTCGCTGCGCTTTGAGCAGGTCAACGGCGGCCGCGAACTGGGTGTCGTCGAGCGCGTACGGGTTCGTAATGCCAAGTTCCGGATTGGTGGACATCAGGTAGACCGCGGCGTCGGCAATGTAAATGGGGGAGTCGTACGCCGTGACCTTGCCGGAGTACTCCGACGCGCCGTCGAAGACGACGCTCCACGACGTGGGCGGGGTCACGACGTCCGTGTTAAACAGCAGCAGGTTCGCTCCATAACCGTGCGGCACGCCGTAAGACTGCCCGTCCACGGAGTTCCACGCCTGGTTCTTGAGGAAGTCAAACACGCCCGCGTAGCTCGGGATCAGGTCGGTATTGACTGGGGCGACGTCTTCTCCGGCGATCAGGCGAAGGGTCGCGTCCCCCGATGCGGCGACCACGTCGTATTCGCCGGTCTTCATGAGGCTGACGGCCTCGTCCGACGTTCCATACGACTTGGACGTGACCTGACATCCTGTCTTCGTTTCGAATCCGCTCACCCAGTCGTAGGCGGGGTCATTGGTGCCGTCCTCGACATAGCCGGGCCACGCGAGGATGGAGACGCTGCCCTCATTCTCGCCGAGCGCGGATTGCTGGGGACTGGGTTCGACACTGGGGCCCGAACTGCTGCAGGCCGTCAAGAAGACCAACGAACCTACTGCGATGGTGGATGCGGCGGCTGCACGCCTGCCACGAGTGATGCGCGTCATGCTGTGATCCTTTCGAAGGTGGTGCGCTTGGTGGTGCTGTGGATGATGCTGTGGGTCTAGGTGCCCGGGGGCATGAGTGCCACGACGTCCTCGTCGTGCCAACTCACGTGAACGCGCTCTCCATGGCCTTGTGCTGCGCCCGACCGCTCGTTGCGCTCAAGAACGCTGATTCTGGGTCCCGCGTCGAGGTCGATGACGCGCCGGATTCCGCTACCCAGATAAATGGACTCGACGACGGTGCCCACCGCGCTCCGCGTGCCCGACGCTGTCGCCGGCTCCCTCGAGAGCGTGAGCTTCTCTGGCCGTACCGAGTACTCGCCCTCGCGCCCAAGCAGCGCGCGCGCGTGCTCCGCGCTAAAGAGGTTTGACGTGCCCACAAAGTCGGCGACGAACCGCGAGGCGGGGCGCTCGTAAAGTTCGCGAGGTGTGCCGAGTTGTTCGATGCGGCCGTCGTTGAAGACCGCGATGCGGTCAGACAGGGTGAGCGCCTCTTCCTGGTCGTGGGTCACGAAAATGAAGGTGATGCCGAGCTGGCGCTGCAGTTGCTTGAGCTCCACCTGCATCTGCTGTCGCAGTTTGAGGTCAAGGGCCCCCAGGGGTTCGTCGAGCAGCAGCGCCTTTGGCTCGAGGACCGTCGCGCGGGCAAGCGCGACGCGCTGGCGCTGACCTCCTGAGAGCTCGGCGGGCTTTCGTGCGGCGAGGTGGTCGAGGCGCACCGCAGCGAGCGCGCGCATGGCTCGCTCGTGACGTGCGGCGCGCTTCATACCTCGAACGCGCAGGCCGTAGCCCACATTGTCGAGCACATTCATGTGCGGGAACAGCGCATAGTCCTGGAAGACAGTGTTGACGTCGCGGTCGAAGGGTGCCGCGTTCGTCACGTCCTCGCCGAAAAGTTCGACTGTGCCTGATGTGGGTCGTGCGAAGCCAGCGATGAGGCGAAGCACGGTCGTCTTCCCGGACCCGGAGGGCCCGAGCATGGAAAAGAACTCGCCCTCGGCAATCTCGAGGTCGACGTGGTCCACGGCGGTGACGGAGCCGAAATCCTTGGTCAAGCCCGTCAACCGGATGGCCGGCACTTCGCTCATTGCGCTCCTCGTGACGTCATTGTCAACGATACATAGACAAGCATATTGAGGACGCTGCGACAGCGCGCTCGTCGCGCTTCCGGCGGACTCAGAAGCGGGATTGCCGCCCCTAGTGAGCGAGCAGGTCGCTGAGGTTGAGCCAGGTCTCTTCGAGGACGCCGTTCTCGTCGTCGAGTGCGCGAAGTTGCAGTGTCATGGCCGTGATGGACTCGTAGTCCGACTGGTCGTGCGCTGCCATCTTCGTGTGGAGCTCGCGTTTGAGCGCCACAATCTTGGCCATGCGCCGCTCGGCGCTGACGAGCTCCTTCTCAGTGACCCGCC
>JAHEMW010000133.1 GCA_024643505.1 Demequinaceae bacterium | reverse complement strand
GAAGCCACTGAGCGGATCGACGCCGTCGACCACGCCAGTCGCGAGATGGTGGACGCCAGCCTCGCCGATCGCGACGGGACCGTCCTCCGTAGTGACGACGACAAATCCGATGCCGGGGTGCGCCGCCAGCGCCTCGACCAGGCCGGGGTGCAGTGCATTGAGATCCGAAAGGGACAGGCGGGTCCGGTGCTCCGAGAACCACACCCCGCCGAGGTTCCCCGAACCGATCACGACGAGTTCGGGCGCGCCCTTGGTGGGCTCCGCATCACGATCCTTCGTCGCGAGCGCGCGTCGTGTGACGCGGGCCGAGACGGAATCCTGGTCTGCCAGCTGTCGTACGAACACGCTCACGGGACCCCAGGCCTCGGACTCCGCGTCGGGCGCGTCCATCGCTACGCCCGAGCAGTGATCGGAAACGAACTGCTCGAGGCTGATTCCGTAGCGTTGTTTGAATGTGGCGCCCTGGCTCTGGCCGTGGTCCGACACGAGCACGATGTTGTACTTGCGCGGCGTGACGCCGCTCAGGGCGAGCCGTTCGAGGCTCGCGAGCACCCCGTCCAACCCGTAGAGCGAGGCAAGCGACTCCGGCCTGGTCACTCCCGCGTGGTGCGCAATCTCGTCATAGTCGACGAAGTCGACGTAGATGGACTTTCTTCCGCGCATCATCGCTTCCACGACGAGGGCGACGTTGAGATCGCGAAGGAAAACGTTCGTGACGCCGCGAAGTGCGACGTACGCGCCCGATCGGTGAACGCGCGGCTCGACGCCGCGCCGCACCTGCCGGCGCGCCTGGAAGACCTCCTTGATCATCTCTCCAGTCGTCAGCACGAGAGCGCGGACGAAGCCGGCGGGATGCGTGAAGAACGCCGCGTAGGAAGCCGACGGGCCGAGCCCCTTGTCGTTGCTCCGCGCTCCGCTCATCGTCAGCAGCGAGGTCGGCGCGTCTCCGGAGAAGAGGTTCGAAATGGACACCCCGTCGTCGGCGAGCAGGCCGCGCCCGTCGCTGACCCGGTCCTCGATGAACGACGCATCCGACGGCTTGTTCGCAACGATCATCCGTCCGGCCTCGCGGTCGTACCACCGGAAGGCGGGGATGCCGTCGTTGGTGCCGTGGAGGATTCCCGCTTGGCTGACCGGCGTGGTTGACGGCACCCGCGCGACCCACTCGATCCACGTGTGCGAGCCCGACCGTATCCATCGGCTGATGGTGGGGAGGTTCCCGGATCTGATGCCTTCTTCCAGCACCGGTGCCGGCACGCCGTCGAGCTGAATCATGAGAACGCCCTCGGCGTCGTCAACCTCGGGAGGCTCGCCTCCCAGCGCTAGCCGGGTGGCGTGGAGCATCAGGTAGTCCTCGGTGCTGACGGAAAACAGCCACGACAGCATCGTCATCACGACGGCGTAAATCCAGGAGGCGAGAATCGCCCACCCGATGCTTGTGACGGAGATGCCCGGGGTGATCCACAGGCCGGCGCCGACGATAGCCGCGTTGGCGAAGAGCGCGCTGAACAGGGCGCCAAACCACCCGAACATGCCCGCGATGCGTACCAGCAGCGGTCGCAATGCGGAGCCCGCGAGGGCGACCATGACGGCGGCGACGAGCGTCACCCACCAGCGATCCGCGCTGACGCCAGGCGTGAGCGCGACGGTGATCGCGACGGCCGCGATCTGCAACACAAACTCGAGTGCGGTTGACAAGCGACGGCGCCCAACCGGATGAGTCGCGGCGACGGCGTCAGCCAACGCGCGTTCGCGCGCGTTTTGGAAGAAGCGGCTAGATGACGGCGTCCACGCAAGCACAAGCGGAATTGCGGACAGCGCGGCGGAAAGCGAGGCGGTCCCGACACCATTTCCCGATTCTGAGGCGTCGTACAGGATCGATGCGACGACGAGCGTTGCCGCGAGTGTCATGAAGATGCGAGCGGCGTTTACTCCGCGGGCGAGCATCACCGCGATGACGGCCTGCGCGATCCCGACAGCCGCGAGGACGCCGACGGTGAGCCAGGCCCTGGGGACCGCTTCTCCCAGCCCGACAGCTGGTTCCGGCTGGATGAGCGCGATCGCGGCGGTAATGGCGATGACGACATTGACCGCCGACACTAGCGCCGTGAGCACGACGAGCGCGGTCACCGTTCCGGGGCGTCGGCGGGCGTCGTCGGCGGGCGTCGTCATGGCCCCATTGTGTCCCACGCTCCCAACGCCCTCGGGTTCGCGTCGTTCGCCCCGCCGACGCCGCCGCGAAAACAGCGCCGGATCGCCGCGGCGCCGCGCTCAGGGCTGTCGCCGCACATCCTCGATCTGCTGATCGCGCACCTTGAGCGACGCGGCTTCGCGGGCCGCCTGCTCCGCCTGGGCGCTCGTTCGCCCGTAGGCGACGCGCACGAAGGGGCGGCGACGCGCGTAGCTCAGCTCGAGATTCCAATAACGGATGGACCACAGGGCGGCGCCCGCCGCGACGAGGATCGCCGTCACTGCGCCGACGCCGATCGCCCACCGCGCGCCCCAGTGTTCGCCGATCCAGCCGACGACGGGCGATCCGATTGGCGTTGAACCGAGAAGGACAGTGATGTACAGCGCCATCACTCGACCGCGCATGGAGGGCGCGGTCGTTGTCTGTATCCACGCGTTTGCTGAGGTGAGCAGCGTGAGCGCCGCGAAGCCAACCGGGATGCACGCGAGGGCATACGTCCCATAGGTGGGCATGAGCGCCATCACCGACGCGGAGACGCCGAACAGTCCAGCGGAGCCCACGATGAACCTCAGTCTTGGGCGCTTTCGGCGAGCCGCCAGCAGCGCGCCGGACAGCGATCCGATGGCCAGGATGGAGCCAAGGACTCCGTATTCGCTGGGGCCGCGTCCGAATTCGGTCCGCGCCATCAGCGCGCTCGTCAGTTGAAAGTTGAGTCCGAACGCGGACACGACACTGACGACGACCATGATGATGACGAGGTCTGCTCGGCGTCGGACGTAGCGGATTCCTTCGCGGATTTGGCCGCCGCCTCGACGCGCGCGCTCCTGGACGTGGAGTTGTGGGACTCGCATGAGCGCCAGTGCGGCGATGGTCGCGATAAATGTGAAGCCGTTGACGATAAACACCCATCCGGTGCCGACGGCCGCGATGACGAGGCCGGCAGCGGCTGGGCCGATGAGCCGGGCCGCGTTGAACGACGCGCTGTTGAGCCCCACTGCGTTTGGCAGATTCTCGGTGGGCACGAGGCTTGGCACGAAAGCCTGGCGAGCCGGGGCGTCGAAGGCGGACACGACGCCTAAGCCGGTGGCAAGGACGTAGACGTGCCACAACTGCGCGTGGTCCGTCAGCACCAGCACGCCGAGCACGAGGGCCAGCGCCGCGGCGGCGCCCTGGGTGGCGAACAGGAGCTTCCGAACGTCGACTCGGTCGGCGATGACGCCCGAATACGGCGCCAGGAACAGAAACGGCAAGAACTGGAGTCCGGTTGTCACTCCGACGGCGACGCCAGAGTCCTGCGTGAGAACCGTCAGCACCAGCCAGTCCTGGGCAATGCGCTGCATCCACGTGCCGACGTTGGAAACCAGTGCGCCTGCGAACCACAAGCGGTAGTTGAAGAACTGCAAGGAGGTGAACGTCTGACTCATGGCTCACAGGTAACCGGCGGACGCGGGCGGTTCATTCCGCGGCGTCGCGTCGTCACGAGCGCTGAGGTGATGCTACGCCCGGCGCTGCGTCCGACGGT
>JAHEMW010000132.1 GCA_024643505.1 Demequinaceae bacterium | reverse complement strand
ATCGCGCGCCTGGTGGACGTCTACGCGAAGCGCCCCCAGGTCCAGGAACGCCTCACGACCCAAGTGGCCGACGCCCTCGTCGACCAACTGGGCGCACGCGGCGTCATCGTCGTCGTAGAAGCCGAGCACCTGTGCATGTCGATGCGCGGCGTCCGCAAGCCCGGCTCGCGCACCGTCACGTCCGCGGTCCGCGGCATCATGCGCGACGCGGCCACCCGCGCCGAGGCCATGAGCCTCATCGTCGAGAAATAGCGCCATGGAGCCCCGCACTCTCGTGATGGGCATCCTCAACGTCACGCCGGATTCCTTCAGCGACGGCGGCCTTTTCCCGAGCGCCGAGGCCGCCATCGACCACGGGCTCGCGCTGGTCGCGGCGGGCGCAGACATCGTGGACGTCGGCGGTGAGTCCACCCGCCCCGGCGCCGAGCGCGTCGAGCCCGGCGTCGAGATCGAACGCATCCTGCCCGTCATCGAGGCCTTAGCCGACGCGGGCGTCACCGTCAGCGTCGACACGATGCGCGCCCGCACCGCGCGCGCCGCAGTCGACGCCGGCGCGCGGCTCGTCAACGACGTCTCGGGCGGCCTCGCCGACTCCGACATGGCACGCATGGTCGCCGAACTCGAAGTCGACTACGTCGCCATGCACTGGCGCGCGCACGCGCCCCGCATGGACGCGCTCGACCGCTACGACGACGTCGTCGCCGAGGTCCGCGCCGAACTCGCAGCCCGCGTCGCGCACCTGGCCGACGCCGGCGTCGACCCCTCCCGGATCGTCCTCGATCCGGGGCTCGGGTTCGCGAAGGTGACGGACAGCAACTGGCCGCTGCTGGCGCGGATGGCCGAGTGGAGCGGCGGCCACCGCGTGCTCGTTGGGGCATCGCGCAAGCGGTTCCTCGGTGCCGTGATTGGCCGCGAGGGCGTCGACCAAGCCGACCCCGCCGAGCGCGAACACGCAACGACCGCCGTGACCGCACTCGCCGCGCAGGCCGGCGCATGGGCGGTGCGCGTCCATGACGCGAGGGCCGCAGGTGACGCCGTGCGCGTCGTGTCGGCCTGGCAATCCGCAGAACAGACGGCACGATGAATCCATGACAACGCAGGTCATGCCCTTCGTCAAAGACGGCTTCCCGCTCGATCAGATCGTGGTCGAGGGCATTCGCGTCACCGGATTCCATGGTGTCCTCGCCACTGAGCGCGAGAGCGGCCAGCTCTTCAAAGCGGACGTGGTCGCCCACGTGAATACCCGCACCGCCGCGCTCACCGACGACGTCACGAAGACCTTGAACTATTCGGACCTCGCCGACCGCGTCGCCGAGGTGCTCGCCGGCGACCCCGCCAACCTGCTCGAGACCGTCGCGGAACACATCGCGCGCATCGTGCTCGACATGGACGGCGTCGAGTGCGTGGACGTCGCCGTGCACAAGCCGCAGGCGCCGCTACACGTCGAGTTCAAGGACGTGATCGTGCGCATTCGCCGCGACCTCAAGTCGGGGAGCCTGTGGGCGGACAAGCGCATCGGCTCCGCCGCCGGCCTGCCCGACGACCTGCTGGCGGAGGGACACCTCACGCTCGCGAACGACCCTTTTGACGAGCGCCCCTTCCAGCCCGTGCGCGCGTATCTCGCGCTCGGCGGCAACATCGGCGAGGTCGAAGAGACGCTCAAGGACGCGGTGCACGCACTCGGTCGGGTGCCCGGCATTCACATCCTGCGGACGTCGCACCTCGTGCGGTCCGCGCCCGTCGGCGGACCGGATCAGCCGGACTACCTCAACGCCGTCGCGGTCATCGAAACCGCCCTCGCCCCGCGCGAACTGCTCGGCGCGTGCCAGGGCATCGAGGTGGTGTTCGGCCGCGAGCGCGGCGAGCCCAACGGCCCACGCACCCTCGACATCGACATCGTCGCGTTCGACGACCTGGTCGGCATGAGCGACGACCTCATCCTGCCGCACCCGCGCGCAGCCGACCGAGCCTTCGTCATCGTGCCTCTGGCCGACGCCGATCCCGACGCCGTCATTCCCGGTCGCGGTGGCGTCGCCACGCTCGTGAACAGCGTCGACGCGTCGAGCGTGATCGTCGTCGCGAACCCCTGGCCCGGGGACGCTTTGCCCGCGTCCGACTAGCGCGCCATGCATCACCTCACGTGGCAGCGGCTGGCGCTCGTCGCAGCGGTCGCCGCCGTGCTCGCGTGGGCGATCACCCGCATCGCAGCGTCGAACGGCTACACGCCGCTCACGATCCCGTGGACGGTCGAGGTCGTGAGCGTCGCGGCCGCGGTCATCACGCTCGCGTTCGGGTGGCAGGTCCGCCAGTATCAGCGCGGCAAGCGGCCCTCGCTGAGCGCGATCCGCGCCGCGCGCACCGTGGTCTTGGCGCAGGCGTCGGCCTACGCGGGCGCGGTGCTCGCCGGAGGCTACGGCGGCTACGGCTTCGGAGTCGCGCTGGAGTGGTCCCACGAGCCGCGACGCGAAGTCGCGATCTCGGCGCTCGTCGCGGCCGCAAGCGGCCTTGTGCTGCTGGTGGCCGGCGCGATCGCGGAGCACTGGTGCCGCACCGGCGGAGACGACGATGAGGACGCCCAGCGCTCGATGGCACACTAGGGGCATGGCATGGAGCGACTCCCCGAACGTTGAATGGACCTATGCGTCCCGCAAGTTGATCAGGGCACGCTCGACGGTGCTGTGGATTGTCGTCGCCTTCCTCATCGCGCTGATCGTGCCGGTCGCCGCGTCGATTTCGACGGTGGCCCTGCTTGCGGGCGTCGTCGTGCTCGGCGTCGGGGTCTGGGTTCAGTGGCTGATCGTGCGGCAGGTGAGCGCGCACGCGTGGGCCGAGCGCGAGGAAGACCTCATCGTGAAGCGCGGCCGCATGTTCCGCACCGTCACGGTCGTGCCCTACGGGCGCATGCAGTTCGTCGAGGTGCAGGTGGGGCCGATTTCCCGCTCGCTCGGCATCGCGCGGCTGCAGCTTCACACCGCCTCGCCCGGCACCGACGCCTCCCTGGCGGGCGTGCTCGCGGCCGACGCGGAGGCCATGCGCGACCGCCTCAGCGCGCGAGGCGAGGCGCGGCTGGCGGGCCTGTGACCAACGAGAGCCCCGAGAGGCCCGCGGCGCCCGAGACCTGGACGCGCGTCCACCCCATCACGCCGTACCTGGGCGGCTGGCCCGTCGTCGCGGCCGTGCTGTTCTACGGCGCATACAAGGCGGTTCCCCGCTGGGTCATCGACGAGAATCCCGGCCTTGACGAAGTGTCCACGTTCCCGGTCGGGCTCCTGGTCGCGGGTGTGGTGTTCTTTCTCGCCGTCCTCGTGGCCGGGTCGTGGGTGTCGTGGCGCTTCACCTCGTATCGGATCGGCGAGGACGCCATCCACTACCGCACGGGCGTGATCGTGCGCGAGCGTCGGCAGGCGCGACTCGACCGCATTCAAGCGATCGACATCGTCCAACCGCTGTTCGCGCGCGTGACCGGCTTCGCTGAGTTGCAGATCCAGATCGCCGCGGGCGCCAAGTCGGGCGTCAACCTCAAATACCTCAAGCTCGATGAGGCCTTCGCGCTGCGCGCCGAGATTCTCGAGCTCGCGAGCGGCCGCAAAGCGATGGCCGACGCCGCTGCGCCGGAGGGCGGCGAGGCCGGCGCCCTGACGGTGGCCGACGCGCAGGCGGTGACCGCCGCGCAAACCGCGACCGATGCGAGGCCGACGCCCGACGCGCAAACCGCGACCGGCGCCCTGGCGGCGGCCGCTGCACAAACC
>JAHEMW010000039.1 GCA_024643505.1 Demequinaceae bacterium | reverse complement strand
CGGTACAGGTCCGCCGCGTGCCGAAGCGACGTGCGAGCCAACGCGCGCTCCCCCGCTGCGTCGTACGCGAAGCCGAGGTGGAACCACGCCGCCCAATCGTTCGGCGCTTCCTCGACACCGCGCGCCGCGACTTCGTAAACGGCCTGAGCGGCTTCGTCGGTGAGACGCCCGGACGCGGTCCGCGCGCCGTCGTGAAGAGGGAGCCGATCCTGAGCGTCGAGGCGATTCGCCATGGCCTGGACGGTCGCGCCCAAACGCCACTCGTTCGCGAGGTACCACACGCCAATCAACGGCAGGACAATGAGCGCTGCGCCGAGGGCCTTGCCCGTGACCGAGGTCGACTGCAAAAACCACACCGCGCGCTGGGCGACGAACGCAAAGTACAGCGCGACGAGGGTGGTCAGCGCAACGGCGGCGAGGAACGGCCCCTTGCGAAAGAGCTTCACAACGTCATGAAGTGCTCAAGCCCAACCGTCAGGCCCGGATGGCGCCCCACGTTGCGCACGCCGAGCAGCACACCCGGCATGAAGCTCACGCGGTCAAACGAATCGTGGCGAATCGTGAACATCTCTCCGGGGTTGCCCATCAGGACCTCCTCGTGCGCAACGAGACCTCGCAGGCGGACGGAATGCACGTGCACCCCGTCCACGATTGCACCGCGCGCACCGTCCGGGTCGTGCGTTGTCGCATCGGGCGACACGGCCACGCCCGCGGCTGCACGCGCGGCCGCAATGCCAGCGGCGGTGTGGCTTGCAGTGCCGGACGGCGCGTCGACCTTGTCGGGATGGTGCAGTTCAATCACCTCGACGGATTCAAAGTACGCGGCGGCCGCAGCCGAGAAGCGCATGGCGAGCACGGCCCCGAGCGCGAAGTTCGGCGCCACGAGCACGCCAACGCCCGGCGCGGAGAGGCAGTGCTCTCGCACGCGGGTAAGGGCGGCATCCGTCCAGCCGGTAGTGCCGACGACGGCGTGGATACCCGCCTCGATGAGGGCGTGCACGTTCGCCTCGGCCGAGCTTGGCACGGTGAAGTCGACGGCGACGTCAGCCCCCGCCTCCGATGCCGCCGCCAATGAGTCCTCGAAGTCGAGCGCCGCGACGAGCGCAAGGTCGGGCGCCTCTTCGACCGCCCGCACGACGGTCGATCCCATGCGCCCGCGGGCGCCAAGCACAGCGACGTTGATCATGGACATCACTCTAGCGACGGCTCAGCGCGGCCCGACTCGGACGACCGCACGCTCCCGGGCGGCGATATCACCCGCCAACCCGACGACGTCGTCTGCGCTCACGGCATCGATTGCCGCAAGAATCTCAGAGAGCGTCCAGAGGTCGCCGAACACCAGTTCCGCTTTCCCGAGGCGCGCCATGCGCGAATAAGAGTCCTCGAGACTCAGCACAGTCGAGCCGGACAATTGACCCTTCGCGCGTTCGAGCTCATCGCTACCAATTCCCGAGGCCATCCGATCTATTTGCTCGCCCATGAGCAACGTGACCTCGTCGGCTTTGGAGGGCTTGCATGCTGCGTACGTGCCGAACACGCCCGTCTCGGCGTTCGCCTCGGCGAATGAGTACACGGAATAGGTAAGTCCCCGGCGCTCACGGATCTCCTGGAACAGGCGCGATGACATCCCGCCTCCGAGAATCGCGTTGTAGACCGCGAAAGCGACGCGGGCGTCGTCGGTCGCGCGCAGGCCCCGGGAACCGAGCACGACGTGTGCCTGCTCGATCTCCCGCCGCACGATCTCAGTGCGCGGTGTGAGCACCGCGACGGCGTCGGGAGCCGTAGCGCGCAACGCCGCAGGTTCGACGTCCGCCGCGAGGTGCCACCCCCCGTCCGCGAGGAGGTCCCCGACCAGCGCGCACACCTCGTCATGATCGACGCCACCTGCCGCGGTCACGACGAGCCGCTGCGGCGTATACGCGGCGCGGTAGTGGTCCCAGACGGCGTCCCGGCGCACCGCGGCAATCACGTCCGGCGTTCCGCCAATTGGCCGTCCAAGCGGGTGGTGGCCGAGCACGGCGCCGGCGAAGCGCTCGTGAGCAACGTCGCTGGGGTCGTCGTCGTTCATCGCCAACTCTTCAAGAATCACGCCCCGCTCGGTGTCGAAGTCCGCAGCAGCAAGCGTCGCCGAGGTCACCATGTCAAGGATGAGCGCCGCCGCGATGGGGAGGTCGCGGTCAAGCACGCGGGCGTAGTAGCAGGTGTATTCCTTGCCCGTCATCGCGTTGCTCTCGCCGCCGATGCGATCAAACGCCTCCGCGATCTCGAGCGCGGTCCGGCGCGACGTTCCCTTGAAGAGGAGGTGCTCGAGGAAGTGCGTGGAGCCAGCATGCGCTGGAGCCTCGTCGCGTGAGCCGACCGCAAGCCACGCCCCGAAGGTTGCAGAGCGCATGCCCGGAATGTGTTCGGTGATGACCCGCACGCCGCCCGGCAGGATCGATCGTTGCGTGAGCGCGCCATTTTCGTCGTGCGAGACGCTTCCGCCACCTGCCGCGGAGGACACGAGTGGCAGGGCGATGGGCATGATGGTGAGCCTAGCCCCGCAACCGCGCGCACTCGAACGGCGTCGACGCGGGTGGTGGTACGGCAAAGGGCGGCCCCAACGGGGGACCGCCCTTTGCCGTAACGCGTGGCCTACGCCTCTGCGGCAGTGTCCTCGACGACCTCGAGCGACAGCTTGCCGCGCGGGTCGACCTCGGAGATCTGCACCTGAATCTTCTGACCGACGCTGAGCACGTCATCGACATTCTCAACGCGGGCGCCGCCTACGAGCTTGCGGATCTGCGAGATGTGCAGCAGTCCGTCGCGTCCCGGGCTGAGCGACACGAATGCACCGAATGCAACCGTCTTCACGACCGTGCCAACGAAGCGCTCGCCCACCTCAGGGATGTGCGGGTTGGCGATCGCGTTGATCGCTGCGCGCGCGGCCTCGGCAGAGGGACCGTCGGTGGCACCGATGTAGACCGTGCCGTCGTCCTCAATTGAGATGTCTGCGCCGGTGTCGTCCTGGATCTGGTTGATCATCTTGCCCTTCGGGCCGATGACCTCGCCGATCTTGTCAACCGGCACGCGAACCGTGATGACGCGAGGAGCAAACGGGCTCATCTCGTCCGGCTCGCTGATCGCCTGCTCCATCACGGACAGGATGTGAAGGCGCGCGTCGTGCGCCTGCGCGAGCGCACCGGCGAGCACGCTCGCGGGAATGCCGTCGAGCTTCGTGTCCAACTGAATCGCCGTCACGAACTCGGACGTGCCGGCAACCTTGAAGTCCATGTCGCCGAACGCGTCCTCCGCGCCCAGAATGTCGGTGAGCGCCGCGTAGCGGGTCTCGCCGTCGACGGTGTCTGACACCAGTCCCATCGCGATGCCCGCAACGGGCGCCTTGAGGGGCACGCCAGCGTTGAGCAGCGACAGCGTCGAAGCGCAGACAGATCCCATTGAGGTGGATCCATTGGAGCCGAGCGCCTCTGAGACCTGGCGGATCGCGTAGGGGAAGTCCTCACGCGACGGCAACACTGGGACGAGCGCGCGCTCCGCGAGCGCCCCGTGACCAATCTCGCGACGCTTGGGGGAACCCACTCGACCCGTCTCGCCCGTCGAGAACGGCGGGAAGTTGTAGTGGTGCATGTAGCGCTTCTTCGTCTCGGGGTTGTACGAGTCGATCTGCTGCTCCATCTTGAGCATGTTCAGCGTGGTCACGCCCAGGATCTGGGTCTCTCCGCGCTCAAAGATTGCCGAGCCGTGTACGCGCGGGATCGGCGCGACTTCGGCGGACAGGGGACGGATGTCCTTGAGTCCGCGGCCATCGATACGAACGCCGTCCGTGAGGATGCGCTGGCGCACCGCCTTCTTCGTGAGCGAGCGCACGGCGGCGCTGATTTCACCCTGGCGGCCGTCGAACTGCTCGTCGAGACGCACGTGCGCATCGGCTTTGATGGCGTCCAAGCGAGCTTCGCGCTCCTGCTTGTCCGCAATCGTGAGCGCTTGCGACAGGTCGGATCCGACTGCCGCGGAGGTGGCCTCAAAGACGTCGTCCTGGTAGTCGAGGAAACGCGGGAACTCGCGAACTTCCTTGGCAGCCTTGGCGGCCAGCTCGATCTGCGCGTCGCACAGCACCCGCAGGAAGGGCTTCGCGGCTTCAAGGCCCTCGGCGACCACGGCCTCAGTGGGGGCCTGAGCCCCTTCGGAGATTAGCGCGAAAGCGTCGTCGGTCGCCTCAGCCTCGACCATCATGATGGCGACGTCGTCGCCAGCGATGCGGCCGGCGACCACCATGTCGAAGACGGCGCGCTCCTTTTCTGAATAGCGCGGGAACGCGACCCACTGGCCGTCGATGAGTGCGATGCGCACACCTGCGATGGGACCAGAGAACGGCAGGCCCGACAGTTGGGTCGACGCCGACGAGGCGTTGATCGCGAGGGTGTCGTATGCGTCATCGGGGTTGATGGCGAGCACGGTGATGACGACCTGCACCTCGTTGCGCAGACCCGACACGAAGGTGGGGCGCAGCGGGCGGTCGATGAGGCGGCAGGTGAGGATCGCGTCGGTGGAGGGACGGCCTTCGCGCCGGAAGAACGAGCCGGGGATCTTGCCCGCGGCGTACGAACGCTCTTCGACGTCGACCGTGAGCGGGAAGAAGTCGAAGCCGTCGCGGGGGTGCTTGCCCGCCGTCGTCGCGGACAGCAGCATGGTGTCGTTGTCGAGATAGGCGGCAACGGTTCCGGCCGCCTGCTGGGCCAGACGGCCCGTTTCAAAGCGCACGGTGCGCGTGCCGAACGAGCCGTTGTCAATAACGGCCTCGGCGAATTGGATTTCGGGACCTTCCATCAGGTCTCACGCTCCTAAGATTCGGAGCAGGCAGGCAGAACAGAGCGATTACGCCTTGTCACTGATCGTCAGTCGAAATGCCCAGAACATGCGGGGTTCTGATCATCACCACCGAGGACCAGGGTTCGACCGGCCTGCGAAGTGTGTGAAGTTGTGACTCGCTCAAATGCCAACGAGCCGCGACGATTCTAGCAGTCGCCGCTAGAGAAACGCGGCATCGGCCAGGAATGCGCGCCAACCGCCCCACGCCGAGGCGTCGAGCGCGCCTTCGCATGCCGCCGCCTCACAGATGAATCCGTGGACAGCTGTGCCGTCATCGAGGACGATGGTTCCGAGCCCGAGAGGAGCGGGGATCGTCGCCAGGAACGCGCCGATCGCGCCGGTGGGCATCCCGTACACCTCCACCTCGATCGCGGCTCCCCCGCTCGAGACCCGCACGAGTCCAGGCTTCGGCGGCGTGGTCTCGGGGAGCGCGAACAGGCGATAGCTGGGGGCGGTCATCGATCTCCTGAGCAGCCGTGCACCCGTCGCCAGCAACTGTGGATGCAGCGGCAGGCCCTCAAGATGCGCGCCAACGACCGCGATCGCCAGTTCGTCATGACCCGCGCCCGCAGGGTGGGTGGTGAAACGAGGCCACCGCTGAACCTCCGCCCGCGCCCAGCCGGTGGCGCCGAGCGGGGCATCGACAACCGCCTCGAGCGCACCGCCGAGTGCCGCCAGGGCTCCGTCGTGCCCCGCACGGGCATGAAGCGTGATCCCGAACGGAATGCCCGCGTCGGTCACCGACACCGGCACCGCGAGGGCGGCGAGGTCAAGGAGGTTGGTGAAGGTCGTAAACCGCCCAAGCGCCGCGTTGCGCGCAATCGGTTCGGCCGCCATTTCTGCGAGGGTGAACGCCGCCGGAATAGTTGGCGTCATGAGCGCGTCGACGCCGTCAAGCATGTGCCGCGTCGCGGCAGACAACTCGCGCAAACGGGCGATTCCGCGAAAGGTGTCGACGCCCGTCACCGCAGGTCCCGGGGCCAGCACGGCTCGCGTGACGGGATGCAACCCGTCCGGGTGCGAAGACGCGAACTCCTCGACAGCAGCCCACCGCTCGGCAATCCACGGCCCGGCGTAGAGCAGGCGACCCGCCTCGAACAGCGGCTCGGCGTCTACCTCCTTCACCGTAGCTCCGCTCGCCAGGAGCATCGCGACGCACGCATCCCACGCATGATCGAACCCGGGCGTCCCTCCCCAGCCGTACTGGCCAGGCCGCGGCACTGCGATGGTCGCATGCGACAAGTCCGCGTGCGAAACCTCTGATCCGGGGGGAGCAAACGCGCGCGACCACGGGTCCGCTTCATCCTCGCCCGCGATGACCGCGAGCACTGCCGTCGCGTCCGCAACGGTGAGCGCGAAGACGCTGGGGCAATCGAGACTCCGGCAGGCGGGGACGAGCCCCGCGGTACTGACAAGGCCGCGGCTCGGCTTGAGTCCGACGATCGACTGCAATGCCGCTGGCACCCGCCCTGACCCGGCGGTGTCTGTCCCGATCGAGAAACTCACGAGGCCGGCGGCAACCGCCGTGGCCGAGCCTGAACTGGACCCGCCGGGAACGAGGTCGGGCGCGAACGCATTGGGCGGCGTGCCGTAAGGCGACCTCATGCCGCTCAGCCCCGTTGCGAACTGATCCATGTTGTTCTTGCCAACGAGAATCGCGCCAGCGTCGACGAGCCTGTTCACCACGGTGGCCGAGCGGTTCGGGACAAAGGCGAACTCAGCGCAAGCCGCCGTCGTCGGCATTCGGGCAACATCGAAGTTGTCCTTGACGGCGAAGGGGACTCCATACAGCGGACGCGAATCGAGATCGGGGCGCCCGTCGTCAGACATCGGGAGGGCTGCGAGTGCGGCAAGCGCGTCGGCTCGCGGGACCATCGCGATCCACGTCGCGTCGTCCCCGCGCGCATCCGCCTCGTCGTACACCGCGTTGAGGACCTGAAGCGGCGTCGTGCGGCCAGAGGCATACGCCTTCTGCAGGGCGGCGATCTCAAGCGAGATGCCGTCCGGCAGCGTCATTGCGTGTCCGCCTGGCCCATCGTCTCGAGCAAGGCGGACGACGGCGCGATTGCGCCGAACACCCCGCCCTGCATTGTCACCATCTTGAGCGCAGCCTGATAGTTGCCGCGATCGGTGGCCCCTGTGCAATCCGTCAAAAGGAGGCATTCGTAGCCGCGGTCGTTGGCGTCGCGCATGGTCGTGTGCACGCACACATCGGTCGTGATTCCGGTGAAGATGAGGTGCGTGATGCCTTTGGTGCGCAACAGCAGATCGAGATCCGTGGCGTAGAACGAGCCCTTTCCCGGCTTGTCGATGACAATCTCGCCCGCGATCGGCGCAACCTCAGGAACGATCTCCCAGCCCGGCTCGCCGCGCGTCAGGATTCGCCCGCACGGGCCGTCGGAGCCGATCCCGGCTCCGATCTGTTCGCTCCGCCAGAGTTTGTTCGGCGGCAGGTCGCTCATGTCAGGTCGGTGGCCTTCGCGGGTGTGGATGACGTACATCCCGACCGCGCGAGCGGCGGCGATCACCTTCTGCGTGGGGGCGAGCCCCTCGCGAGTGAGGTTGAGGTCGTAACCCATGCGATCGACATACCCGCCGGGACCGCAGAAGTCGACCTGCCAGTCGATGTTGATGAGCGCTGTCGTCGCCGGTGAGAACGAGCCGTTGTACGGCCACGCATACGGCTCCGCGACAACGGTTCCGAACAGGGTTGACGTAGTCATGAGGTGCTCCCTTGGCTGAACGCGGCGATAACGGCGGCGGACGTGCCGACCGCTCCAAAGATGCCGCCGGACATTTCGATCATGGACACGCTCGCAGCAGCGAGTGAGGGGTCAAGCGGTTCGCACGCGTCCGCCACAAGCAGGCACTCGAAGCCGCGGTCATTCGCGGAACGCATTGTTGAGTGGACGGACGTCTCCAGCCCGTGTCCGACGAGGACGAGCCGCGTAATGCGGGCGCCCCGCAGGAAGTCCTCGAGCTGGCTCGCGTAGAACCCGTCGATGCCGGGCGAGGAGATGGTGATGTCAGGTGTGAATGCGGTCGAGATGGGGTGCGGCGAGGCGGTCCGTCGCTTTGTGACGACGGAAATCACGCGCACACCACCTGCGGATAGCGCCCGCACCACCTCGACACCGGCGTCCGCGAACGAAGCGGCGACTCCCGACGGCCATGCGACGGTCGCTGGCGACACGACGAGGACTGCGGTCCCCGACGGCGACAGGTCTCCATCGAATGGCCATGCGTACGGAGTGGTCGCTGCAACGGTCGCGGCGCCGGTGTCGAGTGTGGTCATGGATGTTCCTTAGTTGGCGAGACTGCCGATGACGCCGTCGACGAAGTAGTTCATTCCGTCGACTTCTTCATAGGTCGGCACGACGCCGTCGTCCACGACGGTCGCGCCGTCCTGGTCAAGCACAGGTCCCGCGAACGGAGAGCCTTCCGGCGTTGCGAGGAACGCCTGCGCGGCGTCGATCGCTGCCTTCGTTGCGTCGGAGACGGACGGGCCGTAAGGGGCGAGCACGAACGGGTTCGTGCCCGTCTTGTAGCCGACGCGGTAGTTCGCGTTGAACGGACCGCCGACGAAGTCACCGGCCACGATGTTTTCGACGATCTCCTTGTACAGCGGGGGCCAATCCCAGACCGCGCCCGTGAGCCAGCCCTTGGGAGCAAGCACCGAAGCGTCGGCGTGGTAGCCGACGGTGAACGCGCCCGCTGCTTCCGTTGCGTCGATCACAGTCTTGGTGCAGTCCTGGTGCTGAGTGATGACGTCGACGCCCTGAGTCAGGAGAGACGACGCGGCGTCCTTCTGAGCGCCGGGGTCACACCAGCTCGAGGTGCTCACTGTGATGGTCTCTGCGTCGGGGTTGACGGACTGTGCGCCGCGCTCGAACGCGTTGATGTTCGCAATGGTCTGCGGGATCGGGAACGCATAGACGTAGCCGAGCTTGTTGGACTCCGTGGCCTCCCCCGCCGCGATTCCGGCAAGATACATAGGCTCGTAGACGGTGCCGAAGTAGGTGCCCATGTTGGCCAATGGCGCGCCCGCGATCGTGTTGCCCTGCTGGACGACGACGACATCGGGGTGAGCGGTGGCAACCTTCACCGCCGCGTCGAGGTGACCGTAGCTGGTCGCGAAGATGATCTTCGCGCCACGGTCGATCATCTGCTCCATCGTGGCAACTGCGGTGTCGTCCTCCGGGACGTTCTCCGCGGTGAGGACTTTGAGATCCGGGTATTCGGAGGCAATGACTTGCGAGCCTTCATACACGGCCTGGTTGTACCCGTAGTCGTCCTTGGGCCCGACCATGATGAAGCCGATGGCGGTGCCGCCGGTTCCGGGTGCGTCCTCCATTACACCAGAGGGTGCGGAAGTCGTCGGTTCGTCCGACGCTGCGGTGCACGCGGCGAGCGCGAGCGTCGCGGAGCCGACCATGGCCGCTACTGCGACCCTGACGGTAAGGTTGTGCATGGTGTTCCTTTCAGTCATTCAGTCGCGAAAGCGACCGTCTGGCGGGGTGCCTTTCCCGGCTGCAACTGGGAGGGCGCGTGAGCGGACTTGCTCTGGTGTAGCGGACGGAATTCAGGGATGGTTGTCCATCCCTAGGGATCCGGTGGTGCGTTCTCGAACACTCGTTTGAGCTCGGCAGGGGCAGCAGAGATGGTGCGCCTGCCGAGCGCGGCGAGAACCGTGAGCGTGAGCACGAACGGGATCACGTGCAACGCAAATTGATTGATCTCATATCCGCGCGCCTGCAACGCGGGGCCGAGCGACAGGGCGGCACCGAACAGGTACGCACCGCCAAAGACCTTGAGCGGGCTCCATGACGCGAAGATCACGAGCGCAACCGCGATGAAGCCGCGGCCGGCCACCATGTTCTCGAACCACGAGTTGGTGTACGCGATCGACAGGTGTGCGCCGCCGACTCCGGCGAGGACGCCGCCGGCGATCACCGCCGCCATGCGCACGCGCTGAACGCTGAAGCCGTGGACGGTGAGGGCCTCGGACCTCTCCCCAGCGGTGCGCACGAGCAGACCGGCGCGCGTGCGAAACAGCACGAACCACACGAGCGGCACGACGAGGTAGCTGAGGTACACGAGCGGGTCCTGCTGGAACAGGATCGGGCCGATCCACGGGATGTCACTGAGCAGCGGAACATCCCAGACGGTGAACGGCGTGATGGTCTTGCCGACGTATGACGATCCGAACAGCGAGGTGAGCCCGAGCGACAAGAACAGAACCGCGAGGCCCGACGCAAACTGGTTGGCCTTGCGCTTCACGACGAGGACCGCGTGCACCGAGCTGATCAGCGCGCCCGCGAACGCCCCGACTGCGACGCCGAGCCATGGGTTTCCGGTCTGCGACGACACCATGTACGCGGCAAGCGCGCCTGCCAGCATGGATCCCTCGGTGCCGAGGTTGATGACCCCAGCGCGTTCCGAGATTGTTTCGCCGGTTGCCGCGTAGAGGATCGAGGTGCCGCCGCGAACGCCGCCCGATGCGACGTCGATGATGATGCTCACGTCTTCTTTCCCTTCATCGTCGTCCACCCGAGGACCGCAACGAGAAGCAGTGCGGTGAGGATGTTGATCGTCGATGCCGGCAGCCCGGAATCGAGCTGGAGGCTGTCGGCCGCGACGGACAGCGCGGCGAGCACGAACGATGCGACAAGAACGGGCAGTGGCCGGTGGCGGGCTAGCCAACTCGCGAGAAACCCGATGTAGCCGATCTGCGTGCCGAATCCTGGACGCAACTTGAGCTCGACGGCGGACAACTCGATCCATCCTGCAAGCCCGGCAAGGGCGCCGCCAACGAGCAACGCCGACAAGAGGAGCATCGTCACAGGCATCGCCGCTCGACGAGCAGCCTCGGGATTTCCGCCGACGACGCCGAGCCGGTATCCCCACCGCGTACGCGTGAGCGCCCAGCCGAGCACGATCACGGCGGCGACCGCGACGATGATCCCAACGGTCACGCCGGTGCTACCCAACGTCGGCAGTTGTGCGGCGACCGCAACCTCGCGCGTCGACGGCTGGGCCGCGGCCGACTCGCGCCACGGTTGGTAGATGAGGAAGAGCAACAGGTCGAGAGCGACGAAGTTGAGCAGCAGCGTCGTGACCGCCTCGTTGACGTTGAAGACGAGCCTCAAGAGCGCCGCGATGCCCGCCCACGCCGCGCCGGCGACGATCGCTCCGACGGCCATCAGGACCATGACGAGACCGCCGGGCAGAGTCTGGTCGAACGCAAGTCCGACTCCCGCCGCGCCCACCGCGCCAACGATGACCTGGCCTTCACCGCCAACGTTCATCATCCCGGCTCTCGCGGGCAGGACGACCGCGAGCGCGGCGAGCGTAATCGGCGCCATGCGGATGAAGATTTCGGTGAGCGAGCGCGGTCGCTGGAACGTCGAGACCCACATGTCTGCGAACACCTCGAGCGGGTTCGCGCCCTGGAACGACACGAGGACGCTGAAGATGATCATGGCGCCGAGAATGGCTGCAATCCAGCGCACGGCAAGCTTGCCCGCCCGCAGCCAACGCTCATCACGAGCGGGGGCTGCAGGAGCCGGGTCTGGCGCCTGGGGCTCGGCGACCATCACATCCGTTGGGGCACTCATGAGACTCCCTCGACCATCAGTTGTCCGAGCCGTTGGCGGTCAAATGCGGCGGCTGGCACCTCGCCAGAAATGTGACCGTCGTGCATGACGACGATGCGGTCGGCCATCGACATCAGTTCGTCGAGATCCTCCGACACCATCAGCACGCCAGCGCCGCGGGAGCGGGCCTCGAGAAGCACTTCCTGGGTGCGCCGGACGTTGGCCGCGTCGAGCCCCCGGGACGGATATGCGGCCACAACAAGGGTCGAATCGAGCGCGAGCTCGCGCGTCAAGATCACTCGCTGAATGTTCCCGCCAGACAGTTCGCTGAGCTTGCGGTGTTTCGGCGCCATGCGCAGTCCGAGCTTGGCGTTCGCTTCATCAGTGCGGCGCCGAATAAGGGCCCATGCCACACCAAGGCCACTTGCTGGGATGGGCCGGCCGTCCAGCGGCATGTGCTCAAGCACGGACAGGCGGGAGACGACAGAATCGGCGACCGGGTCTTCGGGCACACACACTGCGCCCGCCGTCGCGGCGGTCTTGGGATTGGTCACCGGCGAGCCCGACACGGAGATGGTTCCGGCGCTCGCGTCGCGCAACCCCATCGCGACTTCGCACAGTTCGCGCTGTCCGCTGCCGGCGACGCCGGCAACGCCGACGAGCTCGCCGGGGTACACGCGCAGCGTGACCGACGTCAGCGCCTGGTGTCCGCGATCGCTGTTGGCGCTCACCCCCTCCATCAGCAATGCCGGCGGCACGGCGGTGTCGACCGCGTCGCGAAGCGCGATGAGTGGAGGGACGGAGCGGCCCACCATCGCTTCGATGAGCTCGTCGTCGGTGTAGTCGCCAGGGGTGGCGCCGACGAGTACTGTCTTGCCGCCCCTCAGCACGGTGACACGATCAGCGATCGCCCGAACTTCGCGAAGCTTGTGGGTGACGATGACGATGCCGAGGCCTTGGTCCCTGAGGTGTCGGACCACGCCGAGCAACGCGTCGACCTCCTGCGGCGCCAGCACGCTGGTCGGCTCGTCAAGGATGACGAGCTTCGCCCCCGTCATGAGCACCTTGAGGATTTCGACCCGCTGACGCTCGCCGATCGACAAGTGCCGAACGAGCGCCGCAGGATCGACGCCAAGGCCGAATCGTTGGCTCGCATCGGACACCCGCGTGGCAAGCGCGTCGAGTTTGAGGTTCCAGCCAGTGTCCATCGCGAGAGCGATGTTCTCGGTAACCGTCAGCGCCGGCACCAGGCGGAGATCCTGGAAGACCATGCCGATACCGAGCGCCCGCGCCTCCGCAGGGCTGCCGGGCGTGGCCTCGTGGTCCTCGACGAGCATCCACCCCGAGTCGGGCGTGTACACGCCGTAAATCATCTTGAGCAGGGTCGACTTCCCGGCACCGTTCTCGCCGACAAGGGCGTGTACCTCTCCCGCGCGCACATCAAATCCAACGTCGTCGTTTGCGACGACATCGGCGAACCGTTTGGTGAATCCGCCGATCTTGAGCAGCGGCGTCACAGCATCGCTCGTGGACTCGGGTGTCATCCCTGCTCCCTCCGGCGGCTGCGGCCGCGGATCATGCGCGCGATCGCGGTGGCCGCGCGTTCTTCGACGACGTCTAGCGAGGCTCCGATGTGTTCGCGCAGCAGCTGCGCGGCGTGGTCGAGTTCGCCCGCGATCACGGCGTCAGTGATGGCGAGGTGCTCAGCGATGCTGGTCGAGATGCGATCGGCGCTCAAGAAGTCGTACATCCGCACGTGGCGGATTCGGGCGTTCACGCCCTCCAGGGTCTCCGCGATCGCGAAGTTGCCCGACGCCCGGCACAGCGCGACGTGAAACTGCTCATCGAGTTCGATGAAGCTTCCGTCAGGTTCCGGGACGGACTCACTGATCTCGAGCCAGTGCACGCGGATGTCCTCAAGGGCGTCACGATCGTGCGCTCCCCCGCCGAAGCGCGCGCGGGTGATTCCATGGAGTTCCAGCGCGAGACGAAGTTCATACAAGTCGCGTATGTCGAGCAGGTCCGGCTCGGCGACGTAGAAGCCGCCGTCGTCGTAACGACGCAAGAGCCGGTCGGAATGCAATCTCAACATTGCCTCCCGCACTGGCGTGCGTGAGACGCCGAGCATCTCGGCGATCGCCTCCTCACCCAAGCGGTGGCCGAACGGAAATTCGCCGGTGAGCACGAGCGTCCGAAGGTGCCGATACGCCTGCTCACGCCGCGAGCGCGACGAGCCCTTGGCTTGCCGACGCGCCACGTCAGCGCCTTCGACCGCCGTCGCCTTGCCGCCTGTATGGCGCCTTGTATACATGCCGCTCATCGTGCTCGCGGAGTGTTTCGGGCGCACCGTCGGTTCGTGAACGTTCCGTTTCGTCGGTGCTCCGCCGGTAACGTTCTTGTTTCCCGAACTCCCATCGGTCGCGCGGGATCTCATGCGCCACCTACCGTTGTGCCATGCCCCGCGTCGTTCTCATCCATGGCGCCGCAACGACGTCCGCCGTGTGGGCACCCGTGCTGACACTGCTTTCGGATCACAACGTGCTCGCCGTCGATCGCCCGGCAACCGGAAACCTCGATCTGGAATTGGAATGGCTCGCGCCCTTCACCCATGACTCTCTCGTTGTTGGCGCGAGCGGGGGCGCGACACTCGGACTCGCGCTCGCGGCGTCAACCATCTCGATCGCGGGAGCGATTGCGCATGAGCCCGCGGTGGGCTCGCTCGTGCCCGAGCTCCTCGCACCCGTCGTCG
>JAHEMW010000131.1 GCA_024643505.1 Demequinaceae bacterium | reverse complement strand
CGGGGGCGACCGCGCGTGCAGTGACAACAAAGCCGGAGACTGAACCGGCGACCTCTTCTGCACGGGCACGCACGACTTCGGCGTGCGGCAACGAGAGCATGTCGATCGCTTCACGTAGCCATGTTGCGCGCCGATCCATCGGCTCGACGAGCGTGACGGCGCGGGTGGGATCCATGGCGGCGAGTACGACGCCGGGAAGGCCCGCGCCGGCGCCAACATCAACGATGGAACCCCGTGGCGCAAACTGCGCGACTGCGGCCGAATTGAGGATGTGGCGCTCCCACAACCGCGGGACTTCACGCGGACCAATCAACCCGCGTTCGACTCCATGGAGCGCGAGCAACAGCGCGAAGGCACGTACCCGATCGTACGAATCGCCGAAGAAGTCCCGAACGGATGCCGAGCCGTCGAGCGGATCGTCGGCCAGGGCAACGTCGGGGTGTTTCACGTGAAACAACCTCGCTAAGGCGCGGGGAGCACGACCACGTGCCGGTCAGGATCCTCGCCGTGGGACTCGGACCCAAGACCGGCTTCGAGCACGACATCGTGCACGACCTTGCGCTCGTACGCGTTCATCGGGGCGAGCGGCACCGGGCTGCCCGTGTCCTTGACCGTCGCGACCGCTTCTCGCGCGATCTCAGCCAAGCGCTCCTTGCGTCCGGCACGGAAGTCCGCGATGTCGAGCATCAAGCGGCTCATCTCGCCGGTTTGGGTCTGTGCCGCGAGCCGCGCGAGCTCCTGGATCGCTTCCAGTACGTCTCCGTCTGGGCCAACGAGTCGCCTCAGGTTTTGGCTTGGGCCGTCGGCGACGATAGCGACCTTTGCCCGGCCGGCCTCAACGGAGATGTCGATGTCGCCATCCATGTCGAGGATGTCTAGCAGCTCCTCAAGGAAGTCCGCAGCTGCGTCTCCCTCGGCATCAAGCCGTGCTCGCACGTCGTCACTCACCCTTGTCATCCTTCGTGTTGTTGGGGCCTTCGCCTGGCTCTTGTGGTGGCCGGCTGCCCTTTCGTTGGCTTCGGTTGGTGCGCTTGGGCTGCTGGCGTTGTCCCCGGGCGGCCTCTTCTGCCGCCTGCTCCGCCTGCTCGATCTCGGCGATCGTGGTCTCGCCACGTCGCAACGCCTTGCGCTGTGCCTTCGCCGCGATGCGCTCCTGGTAGTGCGCCTCGGCCTCAGACCCCGGAGTGGGGTTGCGCCGGATCACGTAGAACTGCTGACCCATGGTCCAGAGGTTGGTGGTTGTCCAGTAGATCAGAACGCCCACGGGGAAATTCGGACCAGAGATCACAAAGACGAAAGGCAACACGTACATGATGATTTGCTGCTGGCGTGCCATGGGGCCCTCGAGCGCCGCTTGTGGCATGTTCTTGCGCGTCAACTGGCGCTGGGTCAGGAACGTCGTCGCCACCATCATCACAATGAGCACCGCTGAGACGACCTTCGCCTGCGGTCCTCCCGTCGAATCAAGGAATGACTCCGAGAGCTTCGCGCCAAAGAGCGTGGCCTCCTGCGCCTGCAGAGCGAGATCGGCGGTCAGCCAACCGATGCCGACAGGCTCAGCGGTGCCGTTGCCCTCAAGTCGATAATTCAGCACCCTAAACAAGGCGAAGAAGATCGGGGCTTGCACCAGCATCGGCAGGCAGGAGGCGAAGGGGTTCGTTCGGTGCTTCGCGTACAACTCCATCGTCTCGCGACTCATCGCTTCGCGAGAAGCCTGGTCCTTCTTGCCTTTGTACTTCGCCTGGATCTTCTTGAGGTCGGGGGCGATGACCTGCATCGCGCGCGATGCCTTGATCTGTTTGACGAACAGCGGAATGAGCAGGATCCGAATCGTCACCACCAAGCCGACGATCGACAACGCCCACGCCGTTCCAGACGCGGGATCCATGCCAAAGAACGAGAACATGGCGTGCCAGGCAACCATGATGTTTGCCACGACCCACTCAAGTGGGTAGAGCACTGCAAAGATATTCACAAGGTTCCTCGGGTTATCGAACGAGCGTGCGCTCGCCAGTTGTACGGACCGCCGACGCTGGCGCCATCGCGCCGTTGTTGCGGTGAAGTCTGAATCGCGACTGTCCGCGAGCTGGGACGTCGTCTACGCCCCCAACGCTCCACGGATTGCAGCGCAGCACCCGCCACAACGCCATCGCAGAACCCACAAACGCCCCGTGGATGCGCACGGCGTCGAGGCCGTAGTGCGAACACGTTGGCGCAAACTTGCAGCGAGGACCAAGCAGGGGGGAAAGAACGAGTTGGTACGCCCGAATGAGCGCGATCACGACCGTGGACGGCAGCGCCCGAATTATGCCTAACCATGCGATTATCAGGGACTTCATAGCGCGCGCGCCCGTCGGGAGGCTGTTGCCAAGCCGTCAGCGATATCTCCACGCAGCACCGCGAAGCTGGCCACCGCGGCCGCGGGGAGCGCTCGGATCACCACTCTCGCACCCGCCGGCAGCGTGGGCAGAAGCTGCGCCACAACAGCGCGGAGGCGGCGCTTGACTCGGTTGCGAACCACTGCACCTCCTACCGCCCTTGAAACGGCGAAACCGGCCATGCGATTCGCATTGCCGGTTAACGCAACATACACGACCACGGTCCCCCTGCCGGCCTTCGTGCCGTGACGCATCGCGAGCGCGAAATCCTCGCTCGCTGTCATCCGCGCACTAGCGGGCAGCACTCCCTAAGCCGACAGGCTCTCGCGACCCTTGCGGCGGCGCGCGGCGAGAATGGAACGGCCAGCGCGAGTGCGCATCCGCAACCGAAAGCCGTGCGTCTTCGCACGCTTGCGATTGTTGGGCTGGAAAGTCCGCTTGCTCACGGTTCGCTCCAAGGAGGCTAAAGGGGATGGTCAAATCAGCGGCCTAACGCTACGCGCTGGATGCCCGCGGGTCAAATCTCTTGGTCCGCGTTGGAGAGGTGTGCCGAACAAGATAGAGTCCACCCACACAGGCCATTTCGAGCGGCAACACGCCGGGGGCTCGTTAACAACAGGTGACATAGTCTCAACGGCGTGTGAAGAACCTTGTGGATAACTGCGGAGGGTGACGGGACATGGTGGGCGACGCGAGCGGTCTGAGCGTCGACGAAGCGTGGTCCCGCGCCATGGTGCTGCTGGGGAGTAATCCTTCACTCACCGCACAGAATCGCTCGTTCCTGAGGCTGGTGAAGCCGCTCGCGATCGTTGAAGACAACGTGTTCCTTGCGGTGGCGGAGGACTTCACGAAGAACTACGTCGAGACCACCATTCGGTCGCCGATCACGTCAACGCTGAGCAAGGTACTTGGCAGGGACGTGAGGATCGCGGTCACCGTTGACGCTTCCGTGATTCCGCCTCCCGCGCCGTCGATCCCTGAGGAGTCGGAGCCCGCACGCCGGACGCCGCCGCGCGAGCCGGCTGCCGAGGACCCTCACCTCAATCCGAGATACACGTTCGACACCTTCGTCATTGGGTCGTCAAATCGATTCGCCCATGCCGCCGCGCTGGCAGTGGCGGAGAGCCCTGGAAAGACGTACAACCCGCTGTTCATCTACGGCGATTCGGGGCTCGGCAAGACCCACCTCCTCCACGCGATCGGTCACTACACCCGCCACCTGAAGCCGCAGACACGCGTGCGGTACGTCAACTCGGAAGAGTTCACCAACGACTTCATCAACTCGATCCGCGACGATCGCTCGCTGAGCTTCAAGCGCACGTATCGCGAGGTCGACGTGCTACTGATCGACGACATCCAATTTCTCCAGGGCAAGGAACAGACGCTCGAGGAGTTCTTCCACACTTTCAACGCGTTGCATAACG
>JAHEMW010000130.1 GCA_024643505.1 Demequinaceae bacterium | reverse complement strand
CGCCGGGGCCCGACGCGCGTGGCCTGACCGGCTTGCTGCCCATCAGCCCACAGTCGCCCGGGCTGTCTGACCGCATCTGGTACGGCGCGGGCAACACCGAGTCGGCCAAACGCGTCGGCGAACTCGGCATGCACCTGATGTCGTCAACGCTCGTGCTCGAGGCGACCGGCGAGCCACTCGGCGTGGTCCAGTCGCGCCAAATCGACGCCTTTCGCTCCTCGTGGGCGTCGGCCGGACACGCGGGACGGCCACGCGCTTCGGTATCGCGATCGATCATGCCCATCTTCGACGATGTCACACGCGCCTACTTCGGGCCGCTGTTGCAGCAAGACGCGATGGGTGCGAACCAGGATCAGATCGGGATCATCGACAACACGCGCTCGACCTTTGGCAAGACCTACGTGGGCGACCCAGAAAAGATCGTCAGCGAACTACGTGCGGATGACGCCGTCATGAACGCCGACACGTTGCTCGTCACCATCCCCAATCAATTGGGGGCGGACTTCAACCACCGCACGTTCGAGGTTTTCGCACAGATTCGCGACGCCCTGGCGTCGGTGCCGATCGCTGCGGGCCGCGGCTAGGCGATTGCCAACAGGCCCTTAACGGCGCTGGTGAAGAATCCGAGGCCGTCGGTACCGCGGCGTCCGGATTCGCGAGAGTCCGGGCCAAACCCGGGTTCGACCGCGTGCTCGGGGTGCGGCATGAGTCCGACGACGTTGCCGCGCGCGTTCGTAATTCCAGCGATGTCGCGCCTCGACCCATTGGGGTTCCAACCGACGTAGCGGAACGCCACACGACCCTCGGCCTCAAGCTCGTCAAGGGTTCGGTCGTCGGCGACGTACTGTCCATCCTGATTCTTGAGGGGGATCACGATCTCTTCGCCCTCGCGATACTCGGTTGTCCACGACGTTTCCGCGTTCTCAACACGGAGTGTCTGATCACGGCATACGAAGTGAAGGTGTTCGTTCTTGATCATCGAGCCGGGGAGCAGGTGAACCTCCGTGAGCACCTGGAAGCCGTTACAGATCCCAAGCACCGGCATACCGCCGTGTGCGGCGTCGACGATGCCATCCATGATGGGCGCAAATCGGCTGATCGCGCCCGCTCGCAAGTAGTCGCCGTAGGAGAACCCGCCAGGCAGCACAATCGCGTCAACGCCGTGGAGGTCCTCGTCGGCGTGCCACAGCGACACCGCGTCGGCTCCGGCGAGGCGAACGGCGCGCGCGGCGTCACGGTCATCGAGCGTCCCTGGAAAGGTGACGACTCCGATGCGCGCGCTCACGCGAGGAGGTCCTTGCGCTCCCCGCCATGGTGGTGGCCGTGGCCACCGCACCCGCAGCCGCCTTCGCGGGCAACCTTGACCGAGATGACGTCCTCGATAACTGGATTGCTCAGCAGGGTCTCGGCCGCCTTGCGCGCGTTGTCGAGGATCTCGTCCGTGACCTCGCCATCAACGGTGAGTTCGAAGCGCTTTCCCTGGCGGACTTCCGCGATCCCCGTGAAGCCAAGGCGCGGGAGCGCCGCACCAACGGCTTTGCCCTGGGGGTCGAGGATCTCCGGCTTGGGCATGACGTGTACGACGATCTTTGCCATGGCCGAAGTCTACCGGCCGTCATCCGCCATCTAGTCGACCGGGACCCCAACAACGAGCACGGGAGTGGAGGGGGTTTGCTGCAATTGTTCGGCGTTGAGCTCAGCGATTCCCTTCTCGAGGTCTGAACGCGGCCAACATGCGATCACCGAAGCGTTGAGGACCACTTCCCCGCAGAGGTGCTGCGCTATTACGAGTTGCTGGTCTGCTATCCGACCCTCGGGATAGGCGTCGAGAACCAAGAGGTCGTCGCGCGAGATCTCGTAGGCGATGTTGCGCGCAGGTAGATCCGCGAGCGCAGCTAGCGGCACCATCGCACTCCACGTACCCTGGAAGCGCTGCGTCCCGCTCGACTCGAGCACGCCGGCAATCGCACGCTGGTCGTCCAGCGTGCCGAATCGTTGCCGTTCAAGCGCGGCGCCGAGGTGGCTGACCACCTGAATCGGAAGCGTCACGGCTAACGCGACCGCCATCACAGCGGCGCTGGCGGCGAGCCAACGGCCGGACCCGCGTGCGACTCGGATGAGCGCCAGCGTGGTCGGGAGCAGGAGGCCAGCGGCAATGATGAGTCCCGGCGAAGGGTGGCGAATCCAGGTCGGGTCGGTGAAGGTCAACGGGAGCCACATCGCCAAAGTTCCTGCGCCCGCCACAAGTCCGCCGAGAGCTAGCGCCGCACGCTCGGAATGCAGACGGCCGCGTGCGGCAATCCCGAGCTGGGTCCACCGCTCAAGCGTCGCACCCAACGTCGCCGAGGCGAACGCAACCGCGAACACGGCGAGCGCGACCGCGATCGCCCCCGGAAGAAACCAGGCTTGCACGAGGTAGTAGAGCTTGTCTGTCATCAACGCCGACGGCAGCCGGTCCGCCTGGGTCTTCTGCCAGTAATCCGAGACCAAGGCGCCGTAGGCGGTCGGGCCCACGGAGAGGAGTTTGACGACCTCGAACGCCACAAGGGGAAGGAGCACCGCGCCCGCCGCGCGCAGGCCTAGCGCCACGCGCACGCGCGGAGCCAGGCCGGCGTGCGCAACCAGATAGACGACGAGCACTGCCGGAATCGCGAAAAGTGCCACCACCTTCGTGACTATCGCGGCGCCCAGAAGCAGCCCGGCGATAACGGGCCGTCGCGGTGCGAAGGCAAGCGACCACGCGATGAATGCCGCGCACGCGTACTCACCCAGCACATCGGTCGGCGCATACAGCGGTGAGTGTCCGTTCGAAAAGATGTCGAGAAGCAAGGGCGCTGACGCGCCCAACAATGATCCCCAGCGACCCGCGATGCGCCACCCGCACACCGCGAGGCCGACAACCAGTGCGCTGTAGAACAAGACATCCACCCAGTACGCGGCCACGAGAGCAGACATACCGGCCGCGTGCAAGAGCGCCGCAGGCACAATGACCGTCGGTCCGGTCGTAATCGCGACCTCGAAAGGCTGCAACCCGGTCGCCGTAAACACGCCGTCGCTCGAATAGCCGTCACCCGCCGCGATGTTGCGCACGACGGATAGGTTGAAGCCCTGATCAAGATCGACGGGCGAGTGCGTGAAGCCGATCCACGCCAAGACTGCGTGTGCAGCGATGAGCGCGATGGTCGCCACGAGAAAGACGATGTTGCCATAACCGCGAGACACCTTCGGCAAAGCCGACGGGACTCGCGTGTGTGATGCGGCCGCGACGGATGCAGACACGGATCGTCCTCCCCAGGGCGTGCGGAACGTGTTCGCCCGACACGCCACACCCTAGCGATGAGCCAGAGGCTTTCCGTCAGGACGCGACGACGAGCCGGTCGTACGCCTCGAGATACCGCGCGCGCGTGCGCTCGACGACCTCGTCGGGAAGCCCTGGCGGCGCCTCACCGCTGTTGCGATCCCAGCCCGACGCCGGCGACAGGAGCCAGTCGCGAAGAAACTGCTTGTCGTAACTCGGCTGCGCCCGCCCCGGCTCCCACTGATCTGCGGGCCAGAAGCGGCTCGAGTCGGGGGTGAGAACCTCGTCGCCGAGCACGATCGCGTCGCGCGAGTCGACTCCGAACTCAAACTTCGTGTCCGCGAGGATGATGCCCCTGCTTGCGGCGATCTCGTGGGCGCGACGGTAGACGCGCAGGGTGATCTCGCGCAGCGACGCGGCGTCGTCCTCGCCGACCGTGCGGACGACCTCGTCGTAGGACACGTTCTCGTCGTGGTCCCCGAGTGCAGCCTTGGTGGCCGGGGTGAAGATCGGGTTCGCAAGCCGCGATCCGTCAACG
>JAHEMW010000038.1 GCA_024643505.1 Demequinaceae bacterium | reverse complement strand
CTCGGCCGACGAGTGACCGAGATTGCGCTCGTGTTCAAGAAGGCACCGACGCCGTACTTCCAGCAAATCGAAGGCTCGGACGTGGGTAACAACGCCCTCGTCATTCGCGTGCAGCCCGACGAGGGCGTCACGCTGCGGTTCGGCTCTAAGGTTCCGGGCACCGCGATGGAGGTGCGTGACGTCACGATGGACTTCGCCTACGGCAACGCATTCACCGAAAGCTCGCCGGAAGCGTACGAGCGTCTGATCCTCGATGTCCTGCTTGGCGACCCGCCGCTGTTTCCGCGGCACGAGGAGGTGGCCTATTCGTGGCAGATCCTCGACCCGATCACCAGCTTCTGGGCGACACAAGGTCAGCCGGAGCAGTATCGATCCGGAACCTGGGGTCCGGCAGGGGCCGACGCGATGCTTGCGCGTGACGGCCGCGCGTGGAGGCGACCATGATCTTCACGCTGCCGCAGACGACGACGGTAGAAATAAACCGGGTGCTCGTCGAGTCCCGCAAGGAAGGTGGCGTGATCACGCTCGGACGCGTGATGACGCTCGTCGTCGACGCGACCGGCGCAGACGTCGAGCACGCGATCGCCAGCGCAAACGTCGCGTCGCGCGAACACCCGTGTCGCATCATCGTCTTCGCGCCCGCCGGAGCGAGCGAGGATCGCCTCGATGCCGAAATCCGCGTCGGCGGCGACGCCGGCGCTTCTGAAGTCATCGTGCTACGTCCGTCCGGCGAGCAGATACGTCACGCAGACACCCTCGTCACTCCCCTGCTCTTGCCCGACGCCCCCATCGTCGCGTGGTGGCCGGCCGCGGTGCCCGACGCGGTGTCCCAGGCTCCGCTCGGCCAGATGGCCCAGCGCCGAATTACCGACTCAAAGGGCGAATCGCACCCTGCCGCCACTCTCCGGGCGCTCGCCGCGGGCCACCGGCCCGGCGACACCGACCTGGCGTGGACGCGAGTGACCCGCTGGCGAGCGCTCCTCGCCTCGGCGCTCGAACAAATGACGGACCAGCGCGTCACGCGCGCGCGCATTCACGGTGACACCAACAGCCCGTCGATCCTGCTCCTCGGGGCGTGGCTGAAGCGTGCCCTCGGCTGCGACATCGAGGCGACGTACGACGACCGGGTCGCCGGGCTGCAACACATTGTGCTCGAGACGCCATCCGGTGAAATCGGCATCTTCCGTCCCGACGGCCATCACGCGACCCTCACGCAGCCCGGACAGCCGAACCACATGATCGCCTTGCGCCCGCGCACATTGAACGATTGCCTGGCGGAGGAGCTGAGGCGCCTTGACGACGACCCGGTCTACGGCGAAGTTCTCGCGGCGTTTGCGGACCAGACTTCATGAAAAGAGTCCTCGTCATGCCGGACGCGGCCGGCGTCGCGTCGGTGACGGCGGCTCGCCTTGCCGTGACGCTGGTCGACACCCTCGCATCGCGCGGCCGGGCACACGTCGTGTTGACCGGGGGAACGGTGGGCATAGCCACCCTCGCGCGCCTCAATGATTCCGGTCTCGCCTCGCTTGTCGACTGGACCTCCGTCCACGTGTGGTGGGGCGACGAACGCTTCGTGGCCGCGGGCGACCCTGACCGCAACGAACTGCAAGCCCAGCACGCCCTCCTCGGCTCGATCGGCCTCCCCGAGGAGAACATCCACCGCGTAGGAGCCGCGGGCGCCTTCTCGACCGCGGAAGACGCGGCTGCGGACTACGCGGCACAAATCGAGGACGCCGGGACTCCCCCGTGGGACGTGCTGATGCTCGGCCTCGGCCCGGACGGACACGTCGCCTCACTCTTCCCAGGGCACTCGGGTTACGAAGCGAGCGGTGTTGACGCAATCGCGGTACACGATTCGCCCAAACCCCCGCCGACGCGCGTGTCTCTCACCCTCGACGCGATCGCCCGCGCTCGTCAGGTCTGGGTCATTGCTGCAGGTGCGGAGAAGGCTGCGGTTGCGGCCAGATGCCTCAGCGGAGACCGGACGCTTCCCGGCGCGGCGGTCGCTGGCACCGAGTCCACGTTGTGGACGCTCGACGCGGCAGCCGCCACGGCGATCTAGCCGCGCTAGTCGGAAATCGCCATCGCAGAACGACGTGCGCGGAGCGCACCGAGCGCCTCGTCAAGCAGCGCCTCGCCTTCGGCTTCGGTGCGACGCTCCTTCACGTACGCGAGGTGCGTCTTGTAGGGCTCATTGCGCAGCGGCTCTGGCGGGTTGTCAGGGTCCAGGCCGGCAGGCAAGCCGCAGCGCGGGCAGTCCCACTCGAATGGCACCTCTTGGTCCTCGCCGGTCGCGAAACTCGGGGACGTGACGTGTCCCCGAACGCAGTAGTACGACACCATCTGACGGGGAGCGGATTCGCCGCGCTCGTCCTCACCCATCGGGCCGGCGCCGACGCGCGAACCACGGATTGCGTTGCCACCAGCCATGACAGTCCCCTTAAGTCCCTTTAGAGCGCGAATCGCGCGACGAGACCGAGGAGCACGACAACCATGCCCCACGTGATCGCCACACCCCACGTGATTCGCGTCAGGTTGCGCTCGCCGACGGCGGACGATTGAATGCCGGACGCGATTCCACCGCCGAACATGTCGGTGATACCGCCGCCACGGCCGCGGTGGATGAGCACGAGCGCAATCAGCAGCACGCTCGTCAAGCCCAACAACACCCACAGCGTGGTCGTCAGAATCTGCACAGTTCTCCCCGAATCCTGGAATCGGGTATCAGGATACGCGAGCCAGCGCCCTATCCCCTACAAGCCGACCTGGTGTGCGCGGAATCGCGCGATCTTCGCGAACTCTTCCGGGTCCAGGCTGGCACCGCCAACGAGCGCGCCGTCGACGTCGGGTTCGGCCATGAGTTGCGCGATGCTGCTTGACTTCACCGAGCCGCCATAGAGGACTCGCACGCCGTCGGCCAGCTCGGCGTCGTACAGCTCAGCCAAGCGGCCACGGATGGCTCCGCAAACCTCTTGCGCGTCAGCGGGCGTTGCGACCTCGCCCGTACCGATCGCCCACACGGGCTCGTAAGCGATCACGACATCCTTGGCGCGGTCAGCAGGCAGGCCGGCAAGCGCACCATCAACCTGGGCAAGCGTGTACGAGACCTGGTCGCCCGCCTTGCGAATGTCGAGACCTTCGCCGACGCAGACAATCGGGATGATTCCGTTGTCAAAGGCGGCCTTGGTCTTCGATGCGACAACCTCGTCCGTCTCGGCGTGGTACTGGCGGCGCTCCGAGTGCCCGACGGCAACGAAGTCGCACCCTAGCTTCGCCAACTGAGATCCAGCGACTTCACCGGTGTAGGCACCGCTGACGTGCGCCGAAATGTCTTGCGCGCCGTACTTCACTTCAAGCCGGTCTGCATCCACCAGAGTCTGAACCGAGCGAAGCGACGTGAACGACGGCAGGATCGCGACCTCCACGTCCGCAAAGTCATGCTTGGCGTCCCGAAGGAGCCAGGCAAGCTTCTGCACGGTGTGAGTAGCTTCCAGGTGGTCGAGGTTGAGCTTCCAGTTACCCGCGATGAGGGGAGTGCGTGCCATGGTCTAGTCCTCCAGAACGGCGAGGCCCGGCAGGACCTTGCCCTCGAGTAGTTCGAGCGACGCGCCGCCGCCCGTTGAAATGTGTCCGAAGCCGGCCTCATCAAAGCCGAGGCGACGCACAGCGGCGGCACTGTCGCCGCCACCAACGACGGAGAACCCGTCCGAATCAATCATCGCTTGAGCAACCGCTCGGGTGCCCTCGGCGAACGCGGGGAACTCGAACACGCCCATCGGGCCGTTCCACACGATTGTCTTGGCGTCGAGAATCTTCGAGGCAAAGAGAGCTGCTGAGTCGGGGCCGATATCTAGCCCGATCCGATCGTCCGGAATCGCGTCCGCTGCGACGACGAGGTAGTCGGCGTCCGCGGCGAAGCCCGAGGCCGCGAGGATATCTGTCGGCAGGACGATCTCAACGCCGCTTGCTTCGGCCGTCGCGAGATAACCCTTCACCGTGTCGATCTGGTCCTGCTCGAGCAGCGACTTTCCGATGCCGTAGCCCTTCGCGGCGAGGAAAGTGAAGACCATGCCGCCGCCGATAAGCAGGCGGTCGGCCTTCGTGAGGAGATTGGCGATGACGCCCAACTTGTCCGACACCTTGGACCCACCGAGCACCACGGCATACGGACGTTCGGGATCAACCACTGCGCGCCGGAGAGCCTCAACTTCACCTTGCACGAGCAGCCCCGCCGCCGAGGGAAGAATCTTTGCGACGTCGTACACCGACGCCTGCTTGCGGTGAACGACGCCAAAGCCGTCAGACACGAACGCATCGGCGAACGCCGCAAGTTGAGCAGCAAGGGCCTCGCGGTCGGCGTCGACCTTCGACGTTTCGCGCGCATCGAACCGCACGTTTTCTAGCATTGCCACCGACCCTGGCGTGAGCGCGGCCACCGTCGCTTCAGCTGACGGGCCAACCAGGTCGTCGGCAAGCGTCACAGGGCGGCCGAGCAACTCAGCGAGCCGAGCCGCTGCGGGGGCGAGCGAATACTTCGGGTCCGGGGTTCCCGCGGGGCGACCAAGGTGAGCCGTCACGATCACGGAGGCTCCGGCGCCGAGCAACGCCTCGATCGTCGCGACGGATGCGCGCACGCGCCCGTCGTCCGTGATGGTGGTGCCGTCGAGGGGCACGTTGAGGTCTGAGCGAACCAGCACGCGCTTGCCCGTGATGTCGCCGAGGGAGTCGATGGTCTTCATGGATGGTGTCCTAGCCGAGTGAATGGAAAAGGGTCCGGACGTAGCAACGTCCGCACACGCCTAAGCGTGCACGGACGTTGCGGCGGCCACGATGGTTAGAGACGTTCGCCGACGTAGACCGAGAGGTCCACCAGGCGGTTCGAGTAGCCCCACTCGTTGTCGTACCACGACACGACCTTGACGAGATTCCCGGACACCTTGGTGAGCCCGGAGTCAAAGATTGAGGAGGCCGGGTCGGTCTCGATGTCCTTCGAGACGATGGGGTCCTCGGTGTAGGTGAGGAAGCCCTTCATGGCGCCTTCAGCGGCGGCCTTCACGATCGCGTTGATCTCGTCAACGGTGGTCTCGCGCGAGGCCGTGAACGTGAGGTCAGTAGCCGAGCCGGTCGGGGTCGGCACACGCAGCGCGTAGCCGTCCAACTTGCCCTTGAGCTCAGGAAGCACGAGCGCAACAGCCTTCGCGGCTCCGGTCGACGTTGGCACGATGTTGAGTGCAGCGGCGCGCGCCCGGCGAAGGTCCTTGTGGGGCGCGTCCTGGAGGTTCTGGTCAGCCGTGTACGCGTGAATCGTGGTCATGAGGCCACGCTCAATGCCGATGCCGTCGTTGAGCGCCTTCGCCATCGGTGCGAGGCAGTTGGTCGTGCAGGACGCGTTGGAGATGATGTGGTGCGAAGCAGGGTCGTAGTCCTCGTGGTTCACGCCCATCACGAAGGTCGCGTCTTCGTTGCTCGCGGGAGCCGAGATGATGACCTTCTTGGCGCCGGCGTCGATGTGAGCCTGTGCCTTCTCGGCGTTCGTAAAGAAGCCGGTCGACTCGATGACGATGTCTGCGCCCCATTCGCCCCAGGGAAGGTTGGCGGGGTCGCGCTCGGCCGACGCGTGGAACGTGTGGCCATCAACGGTGATGGTGTCGTCAGTGAAGGACACGTCCTTGCCAAGCCGGCCGAGGATCGAGTCGTACTTCAGCAGATGAGCAAGAGTCTTGTTGTCGGTGAGGTCGTTGATACCGACCACCTCGATGTCCGCGCCCGACGCGATGGCCGCGCGGAAGAAGTTTCGTCCAATACGGCCAAAGCCGTTGATTCCGACCTTAATGGTCACTTTTCTCTCCTCGGCTCGCGCCGCCTCGCGACGCGTTTGGTGGTAAGTGCCGCGTACCAGGAGGAACGCGGGGACACCGCATGGCGGGCCACTTCTCGAAGCCTATACCTAGGCATAGCGCGCTCGCACGCGGCGAACGTCCTGAAAATCACCCCCGCGGTGTTAGTCGTCAGCGAGCAGATCGGGGCTCAGCCCGGCCTCCGTGTCGGGGATGCCCAACTCTTCTGCGCGCTTGTCCGCGGTCGCGAGCAGACGCCGAATTCTGCCGGCGACAGCATCTTTCGTCAGGGGTGTCGTGGCGAGTTTGCCGAGCTCTTCAAGCGACGCTTCCTTGTTCGCGAGGCGCAGCTGGCCCGCCTCACGAAGGTGATCGGGAACCTCGTCACCGAGGATGACAAACGCTCGTTCGACCCGGGCGGACGCAGCCACCGCCGCGCGCGCGCTACGGCGCAGATTCGCATCGTCGAAATTCGCGAGACGGTTCGCGGTTCCACGCACCTCTCGTCGGGTGCGCTTTTCTTCCCATTCGAGCACTGAGTCGTGGGCGCCAAGCCGCGTCAGGAGCGCCGCGATCGCGTCGCCGTCGCGAATGACGACGCGGTCGACGCCTCTTACTTCTCGCGATTTGGCGGAGACTCCGAGCCGTCGCGCCGCGCCCACGAGGGCGAGCGCCGCCTCGGGTCCGGGCGAGGTGACCTCGAGCGAGGCGGACCTGCCGGGCTCCGTCAGCGAGCCGTGTGCGAGGAACGCCCCCCTCCACGCGGCAATGGTGTCCTCGATCGGGCCGCCGACAACGTGCGCGGGCAGACCCCGAACCGGGCGTCCACGGTGATCGAGGAGCCCGGTCTGCCGAGCGAGCGCCTCGCCCTCTTTGACCACGCGGACGACGTACCGGTTGCCGCGCTTGAGAGCGCCGCCGGACACGACGATGATCTCGCTCGAGAGTCCGTACACCTCGTGGATCGCTGCGCGCAGCCGACGAGCGGCCACGCCGGTGTCGAGTTCCGCTTCAATGACGATGCGGCCGGACACGATGTGGAGGCCGCCTGCAAATCGCAGCGTCGCGGCGACCTCCGCCTTTCGTGCCGACGTCTTCTCGACGCTCACGCGGGCGAGTTCGTCCTTCACCTTCGCTGTGAGCGCCATGCCGCTATCCTGCCACCTCGCCGACGCGTGCCGCCTCCCGCGGACCGAGTTCATCGAGCACACGGGCGTATTGCTGCCTGAGGAGCGACACGTCGTGACGGTCGGGCGCGTCAACCGAGCACATGTCCGCCACGACCAGGCGGGAGCCCCACATCTCCACCGCAGCGTGAAGCTCTGGCACGTCGTGACTTCGATCGACGAGTACTCGCCCTGGCACGAAATCCGGTGCGGCAGCCCGTATTGCCGCGATGTCGTCAACGCGGTCCGTTCCTTCCGTCTCCTCGTCCAAGTGCGCGATGTTGAGGGTGAGGACTGTGCGGGGTCCTGCCGCCGTCAGCGCCCGCGCGACGTCGGGTACGAGGAAGTGGGTGAGTACCGACGTGTACCAACTGCCAGGGCCAAGGACAACGACGTCGGCTTCGGCTATCGCCTCGAGCGTCGCCGCCGGAACGTGGGGTCGGGGCGGGCTAATGGTCAAAGCGCCAATTTTGCCCCGCGTCGTGGCAACTGCGACCTGTCCCGTGACGTGTTCCAACCCTGACGGCGTGACAACGTCCGCGCTCACCACGACCGGTTCGTCGGCGAGCGGCAACACGCGTCCCTGCGCGCGCAGTAGCCGCGCGACCCAGTCAAGACCTTCGACGACGCCGCCCGTATGCGACCACAGGGCGGCAATGAGGAGATTGCCAACCGCGTGCCCCGACAGCGGGCCGTCGCTTTCGAATCGCATCTGGAGGACGTCGCGCCACGTGCGCCCCCATTCGGTGTCCTCGCACAGCGCGCTCAGCGCCATCCGGAGATCCCCTGGCGGCACGATCCCGAATTCCGCACGCAGCCGGCCAGACGACCCACCGTCGTCGGCAACAGTGACAATCGCCGTGAGCCCGTCACAGATACCGCGCAGGGCCGTGAGGGATGCGTAGAGGCCGTGCCCGCCACCGAGCGCGACGACGTGGGAGGGCGCCATTACTTCTCACGATCCCGGTGGGTGACGCGGACAGTAAACGTTCGCGATGCCAGCCGCCTCCCGAGCGCCTCCGCGATCGCGACCGAGCGGTGTTTCCCGCCCGTGCAGCCGACGCCGATCGTCACGGAGTGCTTGTCGTGGGCCCGGTAGCGCTCAAGGGCTCCCGAAATCACCTCGGCATAACCGTCCACGAACTCGCGCGCTCCCTCCGAGGCAAGCACGTAATCACGCACCGCCGGATCGAGGCCCGTCAGCGGCCGAAGGTCTGGAACCCAGTGTGGATTGTCGAGAAAACGAACATCAACGAGATAGTCCGCGTCGGGAGGCGAACCATTCTTGAATCCGAACGACATGACGTTGACATGCAGCGGGGGCTCCTCGTCGGTCACCTCGCCTGTCACGATGTCACGCAACTGGTGGACGTTGAGATGGGACGTGTCGATGATGTGGTCGGCGCGCGACCGTACCCGCTCTAGTAGCGCACGCTCGCGTTCGATGCCCTCAAGCAGGGTGCCGTCAACCTGGAGGGGATGAGGTCGACGGGCTTCCTCGAACCGCGCGACAAGCGTGGCGTCCGATGCGTCAAGGAACATGAGTCGCGCAGGTACGCCGCGCTCCGCAAGATCGTCGATCACCGCCTCAAGGTCTTGAAAGAATTGGCCGCCGCGCACGTCCACGACCGCCGCTAGGCGCGCGCTCGGGTCACGCCCCACCATGGCGACAAGGCTGCCAAGCATCTGAGGCGGCAGGTTATCGACGACATACCATCCGAGGTCGGCCAGAACCGCGGCTGCCCGCGTGCGACCGGCTCCCGACATTCCGGTGAGAATCATGACCTCGGGGCGGGCTGGCGGCGTTTCAAAGGTCGGCTTGGGTAACCCGGAAGGGTAGGTGACCGGGGCTGCCTCGTCCGTCATGGTCCAAGCATGCCACCGTCGTCGTGCAGCGCCGCGTGGATGGTGCGAGCCGTGGCAGCGCCAACGCCGGGAACCAGCGAGATCTGTTCGATCGAAGCATCCGCGATTTTCGCGAGTGAACCGAAGTGGCGCAGCAGCGCCGTTGCGCGCACCGGGCCGACGCCGGGCACGCCATCGAGGTCTGAGGCAACCATGGCCTTCGCTCGTTTGCGGCGATGTTTCCCGATGGCGAAGCGGTGCGCCTCGTCGCGCACGCGTTGGAGGAGGTAGAGAGCGTCTGCACCCCGCGGTAGGACGTAGGGGAATTCTTGACCAGGGACCCAGACTTCCTCCAGGCGCTTCGCGAGACCGACAACCGAGACATCGCGCACCCCGAGTGCCTCGAGCACCGCGCACGCCGCAGCCACCTGCGGAGCAGCACCGTCGACAACGAGAAGTTGAGGCGGATAGGTGAAGGTTGTCGCCTCGCGCTGATCAACGGGCAACGCGGCCTGTTCCAAGTACCGCGTAAACCTGCGGCGCAACACTTCGCCCATGGCCGAGACATCGTCGACGGCGTCGGCAATCGAAAACTGGCGGTAATGGGACTTCTTTGGCAAGCCATCCTCGAAAACCACCATCGAGCCCACCTGATTGGTGCCTTGCGTGTGAGAAATGTCGTAACACTCGATGCGCAGTGGCGCGACCGGCAGCATGAGGAGTTCCTGAAGTTGTTGAAGTGCCGCTGACCTGGCCGTGAGGTCGCTCGCTCGTTTGAGTCGATGCTGAACTAGCGTCTCCCGCGCGTTGCGTACCCCCGTCACTGCCAAGTCGGCTTTCGCGCCGCGACGCGCGACGCGCACGCTCACTGCGGTTCCACGTCGTTGAATCAGCCAGGCGACGATTGACGCTTCGGGGGCGACAGGCACGAGAACCTCGCGAGGGATGTCAGCAGACTCGGCATCCGAATATGCCTCCTGCAATAGCTGCGACACCATGGCCTCAGCCGTGATGGGCTCAGGCTTTTCGATCACCCAGCCGCGCTGCCCCACGATCCGACCGTCTCGCACTCTGAACACGTGGGCCGCGGCCTCAAACTCCTCGTCGGCGATGCTAAACAGATCCGCGTCCACGCCGGCGCCGAGCACGACGGCGTTGCGCTCCAGCACGGACGTGAGGGCGCGAAGTCGGTCGCGCGAGCGTGCGGCAGACTCGAAGTCCTCGCGGAGCGATGCGCCATCCATGGCGGCGGTGAGGTCGCGCACGATGCCCTTCGCGTCGCCACCGAGCACCGCGCACACGCGCTCGGCAAGTTCGCGATGCGCAGCCTCGCTTACGCGTCCGACACACGGGGCCGCGCACTTGTCGATGTAGCCGAGCAAGCAGGGACGCCCCTGCCGCTCGGCCTTGCGAAAGACACCGGGCGCGCAGGTGCGTACCGGGAAGGCACCGAGCAGCGTATCGACGGTGTCGCGCACTTCCCATGCTTTCGCGTACGGGCCGAAGTACCGCACCCCTTTGCGACGCGCGCCCCGCATGACTTGGATTCGCGGGAACGTCTCGTTCATGGTGACCGCCAGGTACGGATACGACTTGTCGTCCTTGAACACCACGTTGAACCGCGGGTCGAACTCCTTGATCCACGTGTGCTCCAGCATGAGCGCCTCGACCTCGGAGCGCACGACAGTCCATTCGACGCTCGCCGCGGTCGTGACCATCTCCCGTGTTCGCGGGTGAAGCGCGAACAAGTCCTGGAAGTAGTTGGACAGCCGCGCGCGCAGGTTCTTCGCTTTGCCGACGTAGACGACCCTGCCGGCGGGGTCGCGGAAGCGGTACACACCAGGTGCGGTGGGAATTGACCCGGGCGCCGGACGATAGTCGGCCGGGTTTGTCACGCGATCAGCCTACGCCGCCGCCTTGACGGCCAGGGCAGCGGCGAGGAAGCGTCCAGTGTGGCTCGCCGCGATTTCAGCGACCTGCTCCGGAGTTCCTTCTGCAACAACCAGGCCGCCGCCACCGCCCCCCTCCGGGCCCATGTCGATGACCCAATCCGCAGACTTGATGACGTCAAGGTTGTGTTCGATGACGATGACCGTGTTGCCCTTTTCCACAAGACCCTGGAGCACCAGCAGGAGTTTGCGCACATCCTCGAAATGGAGGCCCGTCGTTGGCTCGTCGAGCACGTAAATCGTGCGCCCGGTGCTCCTGCGCTGGAGTTCCGACGCCAACTTCACCCGTTGCGCCTCGCCGCCCGACAGCGTAGGTGCGCTCTGCCCAAGCCGCACGTACCCGAGCCCGACGTCGACCAGCGTCGTGAGGTGCCGCGCGATCGTCGGGATGGCGTGGAAGAACTCCGCGGCCTCCTCGATTGGCATGTCGAGCACGTCGGCGACGTTGCGGCCCTTGAAATGGACTTCGAGCGTCTCCCGGTTGTAGCGGGCGCCTTTGCACACCTCGCATGGCACATAGACGTCGGGGAGGAAGTTCATTTCAATACGCAACGTTCCGTCGCCGGCGCAGGCCTCGCAGCGGCCGCCCTTCACGTTGAACGAGAAGCGCCCAGGTCCGTAGCCACGCACCTTCGCTTCGGTCGTTTCTGCGAACAGCTTGCGCACCTTGTCCCAAACCCCGGTGTACGTCGCCGGGTTGGATCGCGGCGTCCGCCCGATGGGCCCCTGGTCGACGTGCACGATCTTGTCGAGGTGATCCGTGCCCGTGATGCGCGTGTGCCGGCCCGCGACCTGTCGCGCGCCGTTGAGCGTGTTCGCGAGGGAGGTGTAGAGGATCGAGTTGACCAGGGTCGATTTTCCGGAGCCGGAGACTCCCGTCACGGCGGTGAGTACACCGAGCGGGAAGTCGACGTCGATCCCGCGAAGGTTGTGTTCGCGTGCACCGACTACCGTGACTGTACGGCTGTTGTCGATCGCGCGACGCGCGGCTGGCGTCGGGATCGAACGACGTCCTGCGACGTATGCGCCCGTCACCGAACGCTCGTTTGACAGCAGCGCCTCATAGGTGCCCGAATGCACGACCTCGCCACCGTGCTCGCCAGCGCCCGGGCCGATATCAACGATCCAGTCGGCGGTGCGAATGGTGTCCTCGTCGTGCTCGACGACGATGAGTGTGTTGCCGAGATCGCGCAATCGCGTCAGCGTCTCGATGAGACGACGGTTGTCCCGCTGGTGGAGGCCGATGCTCGGCTCGTCGAGGACGTAGAGCACGCCGACAAGCCCGGAGCCGATCTGCGTCGCGAGGCGGATACGCTGCGCCTCTCCGCCCGAGAGCGTCCCGGCCGCTCGAGAAAGGGTGAGGTAGTCGAGTCCCACATCCAGGAGGAAGCCGAGGCGGGCGTCGATCTCCTTGAGCACCTGAACCGCGATCTGCCGCCCGCGTTCGTCGAGGTCAGCACCCGCCAGGAAATCGCGCGCCTGCGCGATCGACAGTTCGCACACCTCGGCGATCGAACTGCCCCCGACGGTCACCGCGAGCACCTCGGGCTTGAGGCGCGCACCGCGGCACGCGGGGCACGGCACCTCTCGCATGTACGCCTCGTATTTTTCACGAGACCAGTCGGAGTCGGTTTGGCCGTGCAGCCGCTCGAGCCACGTGATGACGCCCTCGAACCCGGTCGTGTACTGGCGTTCCCGTCCGTAACGGTTTTTGAATCTGACGTGCACCTCGTACTTGTTGCCGTACAGGATGGCGTTCTTGGCGTCGTCGGAAAGCTCCGCCCACGGGGCGTGGGTGTCAAAGTCGAGATCGGCTGAGAGCGCCTCAATCATTCGACCAAAATATTCGGACGCCATCGCGGCCCACGGTGCCACCGCCCCCTTCGCAAGACTGAGCTGCGGATCCGGGATGACAAGGTCGGGGTCGACCTCGAGTTGCACGCCGATGCCCGTGCATTGCGAACACGCGCCGTAGGGAGCATTGAACGAAAATGTCCGCGGCTCCATTTCTTCAAGCGTCAGAACGTGGTCGTTGGGGCATGCGCGACGCTCGCTGTAACGGCGCGCAGGAAGGTCGGAATCGACCGGGTCGATGATCACGAGCCCCTCGGCAATCCGCAGCGCGGTCTCGACCGAGTCCGTCAGTCTGCGCGCCACACCATCGCGAGCGACCAGTCGATCCACCACGACTTCAATGTCGTGTTTGAGCTTCTTCTCAAGCGTCGGCGGGTCGGTGAGAGTCACGACCTCTCCGTCAACGCGAGCGCGCGCAAACCCCTGCTGCTGGAGATCGTCGAACAAGTCCTGGTACTCGCCCTTGCGGCCGCGCACCACGGGCGCGAGCACTTGGTATCGCGTGCCCTCTGGCAGGGCAAGGACCGAGTCGACGATCTGTTGCGGTGTCTGCGCCTGAATCCGTTCGCCGCATTCGGGACAGTGCGGCGTGCCGACGCGCGCGTACAGCAAGCGCAGATAGTCGTAGACCTCGGTGATCGTGCCAACTGTCGAACGCGGATTTCGGTTCGTCGACTTCTGATCAATGGACACCGCTGGAGACAGACCCTCGATGAAGTCGACGTCTGGCTTGTCCATCTGCCCGAGGAACTGCCGCGCATAGGCCGAGAGCGATTCCACATAGCGGCGCTGGCCCTCGGCGAAGATGGTGTCGAACGCGAGTGAGGACTTTCCGGATCCAGACAGTCCGCTGAAGACGATGAGGGCGTCGCGTGGGAGGTCGAGATCGACGCCCTTGAGGTTGTGTTCGCGCGCGCCGCGAACCAGGAGCCGATCATTCACAGGGCCCATCGTACGTCCCAGGCCATTCGAACGCGTGTTCGACGTGCGAGTTGCGCGCAACTATCGCGATGGTGTGTCATCAGCACGTGACGACTTACGCGCTGCTGTACCGATACGACGATCGAACCGACGAGCGCGAGGCTCTTCGCCCCGCACACCGCGCCTACCTATCCGGACTCACGGAGCCAAGTGTCGCCGTCGCGTTCGCGCGTTGGGCGGACGACGGAGATCCGGGTGCGCTTATCGTCATTTCAGCGCCTAGCCGCGAGGACGCGCTTGCCGTTCCCGCCGCGGATCCGTACGTGACCAGTGGGCTTGTCAGCTCCTACGAGCTTCGGGAGTGGCCCGCCGTCGGCCCGTGGCCGTCCGCTTAGGACGTTGCTTCCCGCTCGCGGCGGCGAGAGACGACGACGCTCGTGACGCCCGTGACCACGAGGGTGGTGAGGATGACGGCGAGGGACAGCAGGGTCGGGATCTCCGGCACTGACTCGACGGGTTCTCCGCCGTTAATGAACGGCAACGTGTTCGTGTGCAAGGCCTCGAAGATGAGTTTGACCGCGATGAACCCAAGGACAACGGCAAGCCCGTAGGACAGGAAGATGAGGCGGGTGAGCAGGCCCTCGACAACGAAGAACAATTGGCGAAGACCCATCAGCGCGAAGGCGTTCGCGGTGAAGACGATGTACGGCTCTTGTGTGAGTCCGAAGATCGCGGGGATGGAGTCGAGTGCAAAGAGCACGTCGGTGGTGCCTATCGCGATCATGACGAGGAGCAGTGGCGTGATGAGGCGCCTACCGCCCTCGCGCACGATCACCGCCGCTCCCCGATAGTCGTCGGTCGCAGGGACCAGCCGGCGAACAATGCGCATGACGCGGTTCTCGTGGTACTCGACGTCGCCCTCCTCCGCGCCGCCCTCGCGCGCGACCGACGCCGCGGTCCACAGCAGGAGTCCTCCGAAGATGTAGAACACCCACGAGAAGGCCGACAGCGCGGCGGCTCCTGCGGCGATGAAGAGTCCGCGCAATACAAGCGCAAGGGCGACGCCGAAGAGCAAGACGCGCTGGCGATAGATGACGGGCACCGCAAACCGGCCGAGGATCACGATGAAGACAAAGAGGTTATCGACCGAGAGTGACCATTCGGTCACGTATCCGGCGATGAACTGCGCCGCGAATTCG
>JAHEMW010000129.1 GCA_024643505.1 Demequinaceae bacterium | reverse complement strand
AGCCCCGAGGTGCGCGAGAGCCTGGACCTGTGCCTGAGCTGCAAGGCGTGCAGCTCTGACTGCCCGTCCGGCGTTGACATGGCGGCGTACAAGTCGGAGGTGCTGCACCGCACCTACAGCGGCAAGGTGCGGCCGGCGACGCACTACTCGATCGGATGGCTACCGAGGTGGCTGAAGGTCATCGGGATCGCGCCGTCGGTCGTGAACGGGCTGCTCGCGCCGCGCTGGATCCAGCGCACGGCGGTGGGGATCGCGGGGATGGATTCGCGGCGGCGGCTGCCGGCGTTCGCGCGCACGCCGTTCCACCGCACCTTGGAGGCCCGGGACCGCCGGGGCGATGCGGCGCGCGCGGTGAAGAAGTCGACGTGGGTGGTGCTGTGGGCGGATTCGTTCACGAATGGGCTCGACCCTGCGGTGCCCGAGGCGATGATTCGGGTGCTCGAGGACGCGGGGCTCGACGTGATCGTGGTCGCGGGCGACGCGTGTTGCGGCGTCACCTGGATCTCGACTGGGCAGCTTGAGGGGGCGCGCAAGCGGCTGAGCCACCTGCTGGAACTGCTGGGGCCGTGGGCGGTCAACGGCGTCCCGATCATCGGGGTCGAGCCGTCGTGCACCGCGGTGCTGCGTAGCGACCTCGTGGAGATCCTGCCGGACGACCCGCGCGCGGGCGCCGTCGCGCAGGCGACCTACACGCTCGCCGAGGTGCTCACGGGCCGCTCGCCGGTCAAGACCCGCGAGGGCTGGACCCCGCCTCGACTCGATGACGTGACCGCGGTCGTGCAGCCCCATTGCCACCAGTACTCCGTCATGGGCTACGCCGCGGACCGCGACCTGCTGGCGCGCACGGGCGCGACGGTGACGGAGGCGTCGGGCTGCTGCGGGCTCGCGGGCAACTGGGGCACGGAGCGCGGGCACTACGAGATGTCGGTGAAGGTCGCGAACAACTCGCTGCTGCCGGCGCTCGCGGGCGCGCCGGAGGGCGCGATCTACCTGGCGGACGGGGTCTCGTGCCGCACGCAGGCGGATGACCTCGCGGGCGTCAAGGGCCGCCACTTGGCGCAGCTGCTCGCTGAGCGCCTCTAGCGCCCCGCGCCCGCCCCCCGCCCCCCGCCCGCCCGAGCGACCTCTCCACGCAAATCTGCTGCGAATCAGCACAAATCGGACATTTCACCGCGAAACACGGCGTGTCCAGCCCCCTTGTGTGGAGAGGTCGCAAAGAGTCGCGGGAGGCCGCGAAGAGTCGCGGGAGGCCGCAGCCGGTCGCGGGTCGGTAGGCTGGCCCGCGTGCGTCGGGGGATGAGATGGATCACGGCCGCGGTCCTGGTCCTCGCAGCGGTCGCGATCATCGGCCTACCCCTCTACGTCTTCCCGGCCGTCGACGAGCCCCGCGAAACGGACGTCGTCTACGTCATCGGCCCGCCGACCGACGCCCGCATGACCGTCGCGGAAAGCATGCTCGACGCCGGCCTCGCCAACGCGCTCATGGTGTCCGTTGACCCGGACGAGGACTGGAAGCGGGCCGAGGCCGCGTGCGCGGAGCCGCGCCCCTACCCCGTCTACTGCTCCAAACCCGACCCGTTCACGACCCGCGGCGAGGCCCAGTGGCTGCGCGCCATGACAGCCGAACACGGCTGGGACAGCGCCACCGTCGTCACGTTCACGCCTCACATCACGCGCACCCGCGTGCTGATGAAGCGCTGCTTCGACGGCGACCTCGCGTTGGTCGAGGGCGAGACCAGCCTCGCCTGGTGGTACTGGGCGTACCACTACGCCTACCAGTCGGCGGCCTTCGCGAAGGTGGCGCTCAATCAGTCGTGCTGAGCGCACCTAGACTCGGCATCATGGGGCTGACGCGCGTGCTCGCGGTGGCCGCGGCGGTCGCGGTCCTCGCGGCCGGGTGCGCCTCCGCGGCGCCTTCGCCCGACGCCTCGGCCAGCCCGTCCCGCTCCGCCGACACCGCGATTGGCGCGGTTGGCCCGGTCGCCGCTCCGGCGTCGACCAAGGAGCCCGACGCGATCGTCGTCCCGAGCGTCGAAGCCATCCCCGACAAGCCAGACACGGTCAACAGCACGTCGCTGCCGGCAGTGCTGAAGTCGAACTACAGCTACGCGCAGCGCCTGTTCGAGTACACGAACCAGGCTCGCCGCGACAACGGTGTGGGCGCCCTGAAGTGGTCGAGTTGCGCGCAGTCGGCGGCGATCGCGCGCGCTGGCCGCGCCCTCACCCGCACGACGCTCTCGCACGAACCGCTCGGCACCATCAACTGCGCGGGCGGCTACCTGGGCGAGAACCTCGCGCGCTACCCGGGTGGCCCGGAAGGCATGTTCAAGCTCTGGATGGGTTCCCCTGGCCACCGGGAGAACATCCTCAACCCCAAGTACACGACCATCGGGATCGGGTGCGCGGCCTACTCGAAGGGCAGCGGCTTCACGCTCGCGACGGAGCCAAACGACGTGCTCGGGCGGGTGTGCGCGCAGGTCTTCCTGGGATAGACCGCGCGCACACCGCGCCGGAGCGTCGCGTTACGAGACCGAGATCGGGTTCTCCGCCAGCCATGCGGCAGCGATGTCCGCCGCCGACGTCTGGTTGTCGACGCTCTCGACATTGAGCGCCACGAGGCCCTCGGCGGTGAGCGCCGCTGAGACGGCGTTGATGATCGCGGCTGCAGCGTCGTCCACCTTGGCGCTCACCACGGGCACGACCTGCGAGGCGAGGAACAGCCCCTCGGGGTCGGCGAGCGTGACGAGGCCGTTGGTGCCGATCATCGGGCTTCCGCTGTAGATGTTGACCATCTGCACGTCATCGTCGAGCAGCGCCTTCAGCGTGAGGGGGCCGCCGCCGTCCTCGATGGGCGTGAAGCCCACCTCGACGCCGTAGACGGACTTCAGGCCGTCGGGCCCGTAGGGACGGGTCGCGAGTTCGGAGTTGCCGCCAAGCGTGATCGGCGTGCCGACCTTCTCGAGGTCGGCGAGCGACTTCACCCCGTACGTGGCGGAGAAGTCGGTGGTGACGTTGTAGGAGTCCTGGTCCGACGCGTCGGACTGGTCGAGCACGCGCAGCCCGGCGGGTAGCGAGGTCGACAGTTCGGCGTAGACGTCGGCGCTGGTGGTGGCGGTCGTGTCGGGCACGTAGTACTGGAGCAGGTTGCCCGTGTACTCGGGGAACACGTCGATCGCGCCGGATTCGATCTCCGGGATGTAGACCTCGCGCTGACCGATCCGGTACTGGCGGTCAATCGTGTAGCCCTGAGCTTCGAGCGCCTGGGCGTAGAGCTCGGCGATGATCTCGTTGGAGTAGTAGTCCTGCGAGCCGACGACGAGCGTGACGCCGTCGCCGACCATCCCGCCCGACGATTCGGCTGGGTCAGACGTGGAGCATCCGGCGAGCGTCACGGCAGCGGCAATGACGGCCGACGCGAGGCCAACCCGTGCCTTCGTGAAAGTGGTCATGTCCTGCTTCCTTCCTTGGTGAGGTGTCGAACGCCTGCCGGCACGGCGAGGCGTTGAAGTCCGGCGAGCGCGAGGTCAACGATGAGCGCGAGAGTGACAACAAGCACTGCCCCCCCGAGCATTTCCGCGTAGTCCCGTGTTTTTAGTCCGGCGAAGATGAAGCGGCCGAGTCCCACGTCCGCGGTGTAGGCGGCGAGGGTGGCGGTTGCGACGACTTGAAGCGTAGCGGAGCGGATTCCGCCGACGATGATCGGTAGGGCGAGCGGGAGTTCCACTTTGGTGACGATCTCGCGTCGGGACATGCCGATGCCGCGGGCGGCGTCGATGGTGGCGCGGTCGACGCTTTCGAAGCCCGCGTAGGTTGAGGCGAGCATGGGCGCGATCGCGAGCACGACGAGGGCGAGCACGGGTGCGGCGAGGCCGATGCCGAGCCACAGTCCGAACAGGGTGAGCAGGCCCAGGGTGGGCAGGGCCCGCAGGCCG
>JAHEMW010000128.1 GCA_024643505.1 Demequinaceae bacterium | reverse complement strand
CGGGCGGCACTGACCTCGGGCACGAGCTTCGCACCGCCATCATGCACGGCGGTCACGTCGCGCCCCGCGCCGAGGCGCTGCTGTACGCGGCGGACCGCGCGCACCACATCCACACGCTCGTGCGCCCCGCCCTCGCGCGCGGCGACGTCGTCATCCAGGACCGCTACCTCGACTCCTCGATCGTGTACCAAGGCGGCGCGCGCGGGCTCGGCGACATGGTCGAACGCATCTCACTCTGGGCCGTCGAGGGCGACCTCCCGGACCTCACCATCGTGCTGGACATGGCCCCGGCTGCAGACCGCATGTCGCGCGAACTCGACAGGGTCGAGCGCGAGACAGCGGAGCACGCCTCACAGATCCGGGACGCGTTCCTCGCGCTCGCAGCGCGCGCGCCGCACCGCTACGCCGTGATCGACGCCTCCCGCACCGTTGAGGAAGTCCACACCGATGTCGTGGCGGCGGTGGAGCGCGCGATCGCGCGAGCAGACGAGCCCCAGATCGAACCCTGGGGAACCCCGTGAGCGTCTGGCTGGACGTCGTGGGCCAAGACGACGCGCTCGCGCCGCTCAAAGCCGCCGTCGCCGATCCCGCTTCCATGACGCACGCGTGGCTGATCACCGGCCCGCCGGGATCCGGTCGATCGCACGCGGCCCGCGCGTTCGCGGCAGCGCTGCAATGTCAGCGGGACGGATGCGGCGAGTGCCTCAGCTGCCGCACCGTCGCGACCGGCGTGCACGCGGACGTCACGCTCGTCGCCACCGAGAAGGTGACGATCAGCATCGACGAAGTGCGGCGGCTCATCTCGCTCGCGCAGACCGCGCCCTCGCAGGGCCGCTGGCGGGTCATCATCGTCGAGGACGCTGACCGCATGACGGAGCGCACGTCCAACGTGCTGCTCAAGTCCATCGAGGAGCCACCGCCCCGCACCGTCTGGCTGTTGTGCGCGCCGTCTCGCCAAGACGTCGCGATCACCATCCGGTCGCGCTGCCGTTCTGTGGTGCTGTCGACGCCGTCGGCCGACGCTGTCGCGCGCCTGTTGACCGAACGCGACGGAGTCGAGCCAGGGCTCGCGCGGGAGGTGGCGCTCGCGGCGCAGAGCCACATCGGTGTGGCGCGTCGGCTCGCCCGGGATCCAGCGGCGCGCGCGAGGCGCGACCAGGTGCTCGCGCTTGCGACCGACATCCGCGGCGTCGGTGACGCGATCCTTGCGGCCGCCGACCTTGTGGGCGTCGCAGACGACGACGCGAAGGCGGCCTCCGATCAACGCGACGGAGACGAGCGCGCAGCACTGCTCGCGACGCTCGGAGCTGACGACGGAGGCCGGCTCCCGCCCGCCCTGCGCGCTCAAGTCAAGCAACTGGAAGACGACCAGAAGCGACGCGGTACGCGACTCAAGCGCGACGTCCTCGACCGCGCGATCCTCGACCTCATGTCCCTGTACCGGGACGTCGTCGCAGTGCAGGTGGGCGCATCGGTCGAGCTAGTGAATGAGGGCCATCGCGGCCACATTGAGGAACTTGCCGAACGCACGAGCGTCGCGGATACGGTCCGCTGCCTCGACGCGCTCGCACAGACGCGGACGCGCCTGGCCGGAAACGTCGCCCCGCTGCTCGCGCTCGAATCTATGGCGCTCAGCCTGCGCCCGTAGCGCCCGCGTGACACGTATCTTGTAGCCATGACTCGGCGCCGCCTCACGATTGTGGTCGCCGCGACCGTCCTTGCCCTCGCTGGTTGTTCGTCGACGGACCCGACGCCAACGGATTCTCCGACGGGCTCGGCGGTCTCCTCGGGCCAGGATGTCTACGAACAGACCCTGTCGTGGGCGCCGTGCGGAGACCTCGAATGCGCGACGGTCAGGGTTCCGCTCGATTGGACAAAGCCCAGAGGCGACACCATCGGGATCGCTATTAATAGGTCTCCCGCCGCGGACCCGGCCAACTCGCTCGGTTCGCTGCTCATCAATCCGGGCGGGCCTGGAGCGTCGGGCCTTGACCTCACGGAGAACTTCGTCGCGAGCGCAGGCGCCGACCTGCTCGATCGCTACGACGTCATCGGTTTCGACCCCCGCGGGGTTGGCGCGTCGGCACCGGTCACGTGTGGCGATGCCGCGACGCTCGACGAGTTCGTCACGACAGACTTCCCGCTCGACACCCAGGACGACGTCGACGCCGCGCACGCGCGCAACAAGGAGTATGCGGCGCTGTGCGAGAAGGAGTCCGGCGCGATCGCGACGAACGTCGACACGGTGAGTGCCGCGCGCGACATGGACGTGATCCGTGCGGTACTCGGCGACGAGAAGCTCAATTACCTCGGCTATTCATACGGAACGCAATTGGGCGCGACGTACGCCGCGCTCTATCCGACCAACGTCGGCCGGATGACTCTCGACGGCGTGGTCGACTTTCTGTTGCCGACGGAGGAGATCGCTGCCGGTCAAGCCGCGGGTTTCGAGGGGGCGCTTACGGCCTACGTTGAGGACTGCCTGAAGGTGCCGGCGACGTGCCCCCTCACCGGCACCGTCAAGCAAGCGAAGAATCAGATTCGCACGATTGCACAGGGCGCGATCGCCAATCCCTGGCCGTCCGACGACGGAATTGAGGTCAACGGCAATCTCACCCTGTACGGAATCATCGTCACGCTGTACGACGAGAAGAGTTGGGAGTACCTCTCGATCGCGCTTGAGGAGATTCTCACCAAATCCACCGCCACGGTGATGGGCCGCCTTGCCGATTTCTACCTGGACCGCGACTCGACCACGGGCCAGTACTCGTCAAACTCGACGGCGGTCTTTCCGGTGATCGGATGCCTCGATGAGATCAAGGACGTGCCATGGGATCTGGCTCGCGTCCAGAGCTTCCAGACGCTGATGGATGCGGCGTCGCCGACGTTTGGCTGGTGGTTTGGCCTGAGCGTCGGGTGCGACAGTTGGCCGACGGACGCGCACGAGCACGTGACGTCCCTTGACCCGACGATCGACGCGGGCCCCATCCTCGTGATCGGCACCACGAACGACCCCGCCACGCCGTACCAGTGGGCGAAGTCGCTCGCGGGAAAGCTGGGTGACGCCACGCTCCTCACGTACGACGGCGAGGGTCACACGGCCTACGGACGCTCCAATGCGTGCATCATCGATGCGGTTGACGGTTACATGGTTGACGGCGTCATGCCGGATTCGGGAAAGACCTGCTGACCCGCTAAACTCGTGCCTCGCACCCGCTCGCGGGCGCGCCGCCTTAGCTCAGTTGGCAGAGCGATTCACTCGTAATGAATAGGTCTGGGGTTCGATTCCCCAAGGCGGCTCCATGTGGGTCGGCGCGCTACAGCGGATTGCCGATCCCGCCGGAGCACGCGGCCCCGGGCTCGGGCGTCTGTTCTCCCTCGACGTATTTGGCGAGGAACACGGGCACGCGCTCGTCATCCGCAGAATCGACCTCAAGTTGAACTCCCCAGGCGGTGAGGACGATCGGCGCGGCGAGGTCAGTAAAGGGGCTGACGATCGTGTACGCGTAGGGTTCGATTGCGCTACGCAGTGACGCCACCTCGGACTCGGCGAGCCCGGGCGCGTAGGTGATCCACACGGCGCCATGCTCGAGCGAGTGGACCGCGTTGGGGGTCGTGACCGGGGCATCGTAGATACCGCAGTTGAGCCAGGTGGGGTCGTGGTCGCCGCCGACGGGCGGCAGGAGTGTTCCCGTCGCGGCGTCGGGCGTGGGTTCCGGCAATTCGGGCACGTGGCTCGCCGTCAGGTCTTCAGTCACCTCCACGCCCTCGATGGGTGCCACGGCGGCCTGGTCAATGACGTCGCGCTTGTCGGCTTCATTCGCGAGGATCAGCCATGCGCCGACGCTGAGGCCGCCGACGACGAGGGCGATCAGTCCCCACGTGAGGATGCGCGCGCGGAGGTCTTTCGCTCGCTGATTGCCGCGCGCGCGGTCAAGGGCTTCGCGACGGGCGTCGGCTTCCTGGCTTGGCTTTGACATGGGTCCCCCACAGTGGTCGTGAAAAGTTGCC
>JAHEMW010000037.1 GCA_024643505.1 Demequinaceae bacterium | reverse complement strand
GGATGTCCGACGCCTGCTTCATCAGCTCGGCGTCGATACCGAGGCGGCCGGCGGTGTCGACGATGACGACGGAGTGCTGGTGCGACTGGGCCTCCTTGAGGCCCTTGCGCGCGACCTTGACAGGGTTACCGCGCGGACGCTCGTCCTCGCGCGTGACACCTGGCTCGGGAGCGAACACCGGCACCCCCGCCCGCTCGCCCACGACCTGGAGCTGCGTGACAGCGTTCGGACGCTGGAGGTCGGCCGCGACAAGCAGCGGCGTGTGACCGAGCTCCTTCAGGTGATACGCAAGCTTGCCCGCGAGCGTCGTCTTTCCGGCACCTTGCAGGCCGGCGAGCATGATCACCGTTGGCGGGTGCTTGGCAAATGTCAGCGCACGCGTCGCTCCACCCAGAATCGCGATGAGTTCGTCGTTGACGATCTTGACGACCTGCTGGCCGGGGTTGAGCGCTTCAGAGACCTCGGCACCGAGCGCGCGTTCGCGAATGTTCGCCGTGAAGGTGCGAACAACAGGTACCGCGACGTCGGCGTCAAGCAGGGCGCGACGGATCTCGCGGATCGTGCCGTCAATGTCGGCCTCGGAAAGCCGGCCTTTCCCGCGGAGATTCTTAAACGTCGCGGTGAGGCGGTCGGAGAGGTTGGCGAACACGCGGTGTCCCTTCGGGTGTGACTCCGGACTAGCCTACCCGGGCTGCGCGTCCGAGCTGGTGGCGCCGAGGGCGGCTCGGGCACGGTCGGTGAGCGTTTCGATGAGGTTTGCGCGCCAGGTCGTCCAGGCCTTGGGGCCGGCGGCCTTTGCGTCGGCCTCCGTCAGCGCGCGAAGAATTTCCAGGAGATCTTCGCGGTGGTCGACAGCGTCGAGCAGCGCGGCCACGGTCGCAGGGTCCGAAAGGTCGCGCGTGGTCGCGAGGTCAGCAAGGGCGAGGTGATACCGGACGAGGCGTTCGATGTCGCGAGAGGTGTCCGGAGAGAGCCCCATGCGCGCGGCAATGTCGGGAATCAGCGCCGCGCCGTCGATTGAATGGTCCGTCGCACCCGCCCGCTTGCCGATGTCGTGGAGCAGGCACGTGAGCAGCAGGAGGTCGAGGTTGTGTACCGCGCGGCGATGCTTGCCCGCGATGACGACCGTCTCGACCATATGTCGGTCGACGGTGAAACGGTGAACGGGTGAATGCTGAGGCCGGTTGCGCACCGCTTCCCACTCCGGGATCCACCGCGACGTCTCGCCGTTGAGGTCCATCGCTTCCCACACTCCAACGAGGTGGTTCGACGACCGCAGGAGTTCCCGGAGATACTGCCGCGCCTCGGGCGGCCACGGCTGCGGCAGGTCCGGGCTGAGGGTGACGGCCGCAAGCAAACCTGGTGTGAACGGCAGTCCGGTCGTCGCGGCGGTGGCGGCCGCACGGAGCGGTAGCAAGGCATCGGCCGAAACGTCGTATTCGGGTGCGAGCGCGAGGTCGCCGTCGACGTCGATGAGCCCTTCAGCGACGTGGATGTGACGCGGCGCATTGCCGCGCCGCCGGGCAAGAAAAGCGCGCGAGCCGACGCCGGAGCGTTCAAGTGAGCGTCGCGCCCGACGCTCCGTGGCGTCGAGCGCGAACGCGACCGATCGGCTCGCTTCCGCGAGCGCTGCGAGCAGGGCGTCAGGTTCGGCGTAGCCGAGGGTCTGCGCAACGTCGTCGGCGATATGACGGCCAAGCACGTTCTGCGGCCGCCCAACCACGAGTTGGATCGCGTCGCGAGTGTCGAGCAACACCGCGGCGGCCTCGTCGACCGCGCCGTGTGGGCGGTCCGTGAGCCAGGTCGCCGCGAGCGCACCGAGGCTAAGGAAGTCGCGCGTACCGCCGCGGGACTCTTTGAGGTTTGGTTCGATGAGGTAGGCGACTTCGCCGAAGCGTTCCGCGCGGGTGCGCGACGCAGCGAGGAGTTCGGGGAGCCGCTTGCGGGCGGCCCCGCGCCAGTCTTGATAGATGAGACCGCGCGCGCCCTTCACAAGCGCCTCGTCACCGGCGACAGGGTGAAGATCGAGCAAACCCGCAGCGGCCGCAAGATCCTTCGACGCGACTTGCCGCGACTCCGTGATGGATCGGGTCGCGTGGTCGAGCTCGAGACCCGCGTCCCAGATCGGGTACCACAGCCCCTGCGCGAGCGCGCCGAGGGACTCCTTCTTGAAAGTCTGGCCGTCGTGGAGGAGCACGAGGTCGAGGTCAGACGCGGGACCGGAGTCGCCGCGGCCGAGGCTTCCCACCGCAGCGAGCGCGATGCCGGAGGAAGAGCCGACGACGTCGTCAAAGTGCTCGCGAAGGCGCTGAAGCACGAGGTCGGTCAGCAGTCTGCGCCGTTCGACGCCGGGAACGCCGTCAGTGACGAGGCGACGAGCCAGCTCCCGCCGCTCATGCTTGAGGTCCCGCACCCCGTGGGGGTGCGGGACCTCAGCGTGGGAGCCGTCGCGGGCAGGGCCCGTGCGGCCAGTCATGGTTCTGGGCTGCTTAGAGGGCGTCGATGCCGTGCTCGCCTGTGCGAACACGAGCGACATCGTCGACCGGAACAACCCACACCTTGCCGTCACCAATCTTGCCGGTCTGAGCGGCCGAGACGATCGCCTCGGTCACGGTTCCGGCGTCGGCGTCGTCCACAAGGACCTCAATGCGAGCCTTGGGGACCAGGTCGACCGTGTACTCGGCGCCGCGGTAGACCTCGGTGTGACCCTTCTGACGGCCATAACCTGCGGCCTCGGAGACGGTCACACCCTTGACACCGGCAGCCTCAAGGGCTGCACGGACCTCTTCAGTGCGGTGGGGCTGAATGATTGCAGTGACCAACTTCATGGTTACTTCGCCTCCTCGTAGGCCGTCTCGCCGTGCTCGACGAGGTCAATTCCGGCCATCTCAACTTCTTCGGTCACACGCAGGCCGATGGTGGCCTTGATGATCGCACCGATGATGAGCGTCACCACGAAGGTGTACGCGATCACGATGCCAGCAACGGTCGCCTGAGTGATGAGCTGGTCCCAACCACCACCATAGAACAATCCGTTAGCAGGCGACTTCTCCTCGCCAGCGCCGGCCCAGGTGGTGCCCTCGTCAAGGTTCGCAAAGAGCCCGATGAGGAGCGTGCCGACGACACCGCCGACCAGGTGGACGCCGACGACGTCAAGCGAGTCGTCGTAGCCGAACTTGTACTTCAGGCCGATCGCGAGGGCGCAGATGACACCGGCGAGGAAGCCGATTCCAATCGCACCCCACGTGTCGACGGACGCGGCAGCGGGGGTAATCGCGACGAGGCCCGCGACGATACCGGACGCAGCACCGAGCGACGTCGGCTTGCCGTCACGGATGCGCTCAACGAGCAACCATCCGAGGATTGCGACCGCCGGAGCGACCATCGTGTTCATGAACGCACGGCCAGCCGTGGAGTCCGCAGCGAACTCGGAACCGGCGTTGAAGCCGAACCACCCGAACCACAGCAGCGCGGCGCCGAGCATCACGAACGGCAGGTTGTGCGGCTTGAAAGGCTCGCGACCGAATCCCTTGCGAACGCCGAGCAGAAGAGCGAGCGCGAGGCCCGCGACACCGGCGTTGATGTGAACGACAGTTCCACCCGCGAAGTCGATCGGCGAGGTGGGCGTCAGGGACGAGTCCCAACCGAGCTTGCCGCCGCCCCAGACCGCGTGGGCGATCGGGAAGTAGACAAGCGTGCTCCACAGCAGCACGAACACCGACCATGCGGTGAACTTCATGCGGTCTGCGACAGCACCGGAGATGAGGGCGACCGTGATGATCGCGAAGGTCGCTTGGAAGGCGGCCATCACGAGCAACGGCACGCCTACGCCAGCGGCGAGTGAGCCGTCGTCACCAAGGTTGTTGAGGCCGTACAGGCCGGCCGGGTCGCCGAAGATTCCGAGGAATCCGTCGGCACCGAAGGTGAGGCCGTAGCCGTACACCGCCCAGATGACTCCGACGATGGCGATGGACATGAAGCTCATCATCATCATGTTGAGCACGGACTTCGCGCGAACCATGCCTCCATAGAAGAACGCCAGTCCCGGCGTCATCAGAAGGACAAGTGCACTCGCAACGATCATCCACGCGGTGTTACCAGAATCCAGCGCGAATTCCATTGATTTTCTCTCCCTCCGCTGACCGGGCGGCCAGCAGTGCCATCAGACTCGCGTAGGGAGGTTGCGCCTGAACGTCCGGCGTGTTTCCAAACGGTTACAAGGCGGGCGCCCGCGTAAAAGGTGTGTTGCGTGAGGGCCGCATTGGGAACGAAACGCCCGCGCCGGGCGTGGGGTGCTATGACCCGAGCAGCGAGTCGACGAATTGTTCCGCGTCAAACGGCGCGAGGTCGTCGACGCCCTCACCGAGGCCGACGAACTTCACGGGAACACCCAACTCGCGCTGAACCGCGATGACGATTCCGCCTTTGGCGGTCCCGTCGAGCTTGGTGAGCACGATGCCAGTGAGCGCGGCAACCTGACCGAAGACGCGTGCCTGCTGCAGGCCGTTCTGACCCGTGGTCGCGTCGAGCACGAGGAGGACCTCGCGCGGCGGCGACACCTTGCCCACCACCCGCACGATCTTGCCGAGCTCGTCCATCAGCCCCTGCTTATTTTGCAGGCGCCCAGCGGTGTCGACAAGGAGCACGTCGGAGCGCTCGTCGCGTGCGCGTTCCGCCGCCGAATAGGCGACCGAAGCGGGATCGGCTCCTTCGCGCTCGGAGCGGACTACTGGAACCCCGACGCGCTTGCCCCAGGTTTCGAGCTGATCGGCGGCGGCGGCGCGGAACGTGTCTGCCGCGGCCAACACAACGGTGTGGTCGTTGGCGACGAGGACGCGTGCGAGCTTCCCCACCGTCGTCGTTTTTCCGACGCCGTTGACGCCGACGACGATGACGGCGGCGGCCGCACCGGCGCCGGGGGCGTCGAGGTCAAGATCCCTGTCCAGCGCGGGATTGACGACGTCGAGCAGCGCCGCGCGGAGGGCCGCGCGCGGATCGGCGCTTGAGTCGCGCGCGATCGCGGACTTCACCGTCGCAAGTATCTCGTCCGTTGCCGCGGCGCCGACGTCGGCAAGCAGCAGCGCCTCCTCGAGCTCGTCCCACGCGTCAGCATCGAGGGTTCCGCGCCCGAAGACGGCCGCGATGCTCGCGGCGAGAGACGTTGACAGGCGGGAGCGGAGACGAGCGAACCGGCTGTCGAGCTGCTCGGGAGCCTCGACGCTGGCAGCAGCGGGCGTGGGTGGAGCGGGTGGTGCTTGTGGCGGCGCGGTCGACGCGGGGGCGGGGGCGGGTGCTGGCGCGGGGGTAGCCTCCGGCGACGCGGCTGGCGGCGCCGTGACAGGCGGAGTTGCCGCGGTTGGCGGCGCCTCACGCTCACCTGAGGGCCCGGCAGGCTCCTCCCGCGGGGGCGGCGGCGCTCCAGGGCCCTTGCGGGTGCGAGCGACCAGGCCAACGATCACGCCACTGAGTGCGGCAACTGACACAAGGGCGACGACGAGCGCGTCGGCATCGCCGGGAATCCACGAAACGTCCACGGGTCAAGTGTGGCAGGTCGGCTGCGGTGTGTGACGCCGCGTCAGCGCATGCGGAGCGGCTAGCGTCCCGCGTCGTCGGGAGCGCTGAAGCGCGGCGCGCCCGACAAGTGGCCGACGAGGTCAAGCGAATTCTGAGGGCGCGGAACGTCGTCGTAGACGTCGTTCACCGACGGCCGACGGCCGTTCACGAGCCATTCGCGCGCAATGTGCCGCCCGCGCCCCTCGGAGGCAGCGCCGACGATGAGCGCGATCACCGCGACGATGACGACGAAGACGAGTGGTCCGGCCATGGCGGTAAACATCGAGCGCTCCAAGAAGTAGACAATCGGGAAAAATAGGGCGCTCGACGTTGAGCATCTGCGACCCTCAACGGGTTGCGGCTGGCGATCATTCCCGTGTGCGCGTTCGTCGCGGCATTCACTCGCCCGACTGTCGCGCGACGCCATTGTCCACGGTCAGTGCGCCCAAGGATACAAGACCAACGAGCGGAAAACGAGGCCTAGACGGACGCGACTTCGTCGACGAGGCGCTGGCTAATGACCGTCGTCACGCCGTCCCCGCGCATCGTCACTCCGTAGAGCGCATCGGCAATCTCCATCGTGCGCTTCTGGTGCGTGATGACGATGAGTTGGCTGTCGTCGCGAAGCTCCCGGAAAATCTCAAGGAGCCTCCCCAGATTGACGTCGTCGAGTGCGGCCTCCACCTCGTCCATGACGTAGAAGGGGCTTGGGCGCGCCTTGAAGATCGCGACGAGCATTGCCACAGCGGTGAGCGATCGCTCACCACCGCTGAGCAGCGACAAGCGCTTGACCTTCTTGCCCGCGGGCCGCGCCTCAACCTCGATGCCCGTGTTCAGCATGTCCGCAGGGTCGGTGAGGACCAGCTGGCCCTCGCCGCCGGGAAACAGGCGCGGGAATATCAGTGCGAATTGTTCGGCGGTGTCTGCGTATGCCTGGGCGAAGATCTGCTCGACGCGTTCGTCGATCTCCTTGACGATGTGGAGCAGATCTTGGCGAGACGACGTGATGTCGGCAAGTTGATCCGTGAGGAACTTGTGACGCTCCTCGAGCGCCGCGAACTCCTCGAGCGCCAGCGGATTGACGCGACCGAGCTGGCCAAGCGCGCGCTCCGCCACCCGCAGCCGCTTCTCTTGAACCTCGCGCACGTACGGATGCTCGATCGCCTCGCCGTCGTCGCCGAGCGACACCACGGGCACAGCAGGCCCGAACTCCTCGACGAGCGAGGTGGGATCCATCCCGAGCTCATCGATCGCGCGCGACTCGAGCTGCTCGATGCGCACGCGCATCTCGGCGCGCGCAATCTCATCTCGGTGAGCGGCGTCACTGAGTCGCCCGAGCTCGGTGGCGTAGTTCTCGACCGCTCGGCGTACGCCTGCCAGGGCGCCGGTGCGCTCCTGGCGTTGCGCCTCCACCTCGGCGCGCGCGTCGTCCGCACTCTGCACCGACGCATCGATCAGCGTGAGCGCCTGCGACGCGCCAGCGATCACTTCTCGCGCGCCCCGCGCCTGGCTTTCGCGGCGTCGCGCAGCCTGCTCGGCACGAGCGCGCGCGTCACGCTCGGCGATGAGGGCACGCTCGAGGCTCTCCGCCCGCGACGCCAAAGCCCGTGCGCGCTCCTCGGCAGTTCTGAGCGCGAGCCGCGCCTCCGTTTCGCGGGCACGCGCCGCGCGTGCGGCCTCCGCGTCCGCATCGCGCGCCGCATGCGCGCTCGCCGTGTCCGCCTCGGTCTGGCTTGGTTCGGCCTCCGCGGCTCCGAGCCGCTCGGCGAGGCTCGCAAGCTCGTCATGGTCAGCGGCGATGCGGGAGTGCGCGGCGTCGAGCTGAGCGGCAAGGCGCTCCGCTTCGCTACGGGCGGCCCGCGCTTGCGAACCGAGCCTGCCCAACTGCTCTGCGACGGCCGTCATGCGGGCATCCGACTCGTTGAGGCGCTCCATCGTGCCCTCGTGACGGCTGAGCGCGCGAACCTCCGCCTCTTCGGCTGCGCGAATCGCGAACGTCGTCGCCTCGACATCGGCAACCGCCGCGTCGCGCCTGACACGCGCATCGTCGAGCGCCGCCTGCATGTGAAGCACGCTCGGCGCGTCGCCGGCGCCTCCCGAAGCGCTGCGCGCCCCGAGCACGTCGCCGCGGCGCGTGACCGCGATGGCGTGACGGTTGCCGCCCACGACGGCGCGCGCCGCAGCGAGGTCGTCGACGACCACGACACCGGAAAGTGCGGCGCGTACCGTGTCGACGATGCCGGCGGGGCCAGAGACGAGGTCCGACGCCCACGCCGCGCCAGCGGGAAGGCTTGCGGCAGGATTGGACACGACCGCGTCGGCATCAGCGACAAGGAATCGGGCGCGACCGGCATCCTCGTCCCGCAGCCAGCGAATCGCGTCCACGGCATCCTCCACGGAATCCACCGCGAGCGCGTCGGCAAGGGGCCCAAGCGCCGCAGCGATGGCGTCCTCGGCGTCGGCGGCGACCTCGATCAGGGCGGCAACAGTGCCACGCACGGAGCGCGAACCCGCTGCGAGCAGGGCACCGGCGCCGTCCTTGCGGGCGAGCGAGAGGTCAAGCGCATCCGCCTTCGCGGCCCACGTGTCGCGCTCGCGCATCGCGGCGTTAAGGTGATCGCGCAAGTGAGCGAGCTCGGCCTTCGCCGCTTCCCACTCTTGGGTCGCGACCTCGTGGGCCGTGTCGAGGTCCTCTTCGCCCTCCTCGACCGAGGCGACCGTCGTCTCAAGGTGGCGAAACTCCAAAGTCGCGTCATTTCCACGCCGCTCGGCGGCGGCGAGCGCCTCCTGGAGCCGGCCGATCTCGGCTTCGACGGCCTCCACGCGCGAGCGTCGGGCCGCGACGTCGCCCGCAAGCCGCGCGACCCCCTCACGCCGGTCCGCGACTGATCGCAGCAGGTTGGCGAGATGACGCTCTGAGCCGTGCGCCACGAGTTCCGCGTCGCGCCGCGCCGCCTCGGCGACCTCGAGGTCGTTCGCTGCTGCCGCGACCTCCGCGTCCAACTCGTCGTGCGCGGCGCGGGCGCGCGCGAGTTGTTCGTCAAGATCGACGAGGTCGGTGGGCGGGGCTGCATGACCGGCGGTGCCGAGCAACCGCAGCCGCTCCTGTGCGAGCGTGTCGAGATTGCGCAGACGTTCGCGGATTGCGCTCAGTCGGTAAAACAGGTCGTTCGCGCGCGTGAGGGCGGGCGTCGCTTCGGCCGAGGCTCGCTCCAACTCGGCGAGCCGATGACGCTCCTCATTGAGCGCGGCTTCGACGCTTGCGCGGCGTTCGAGCAAAGCCGACTCGTCCGCAGTCTCCTTGTCCATCGCGGACCGCATGCCAGCGAGGTCGTCCGCGAGCAGGCGCGCGCGCGCGTCCCGCACGTCGGTCTGGATGGTCTGCGCTTGACGCGCGACCTCGGCTTGGCGGCCGAGCGGCCCCAGCTGGCGGCGGATCTCAACGGCGAGATCAGAGACGCGCGTCAGGTTCCCCTGCATGGCATCGAGCTTGCGCAGCGCCTTTTCTTTGCGGCGGCGGTGCTTGAGGATGCCCGCAGCCTCCTCAATGAAGTGGCGGCGGTCTTCTGGGGTTGCGCGCAACACAGCGTCAAGTTGGCCCTGACCGACGATGACATGCATCTCGCGGCCAAGGCCGGTGTCACTCAAGAGGTCTTGAATGTCGAGCAGGCGGCACGCAGACCCGTTGATCGCGTACTCGGATCCGCCAGAGCGGAACAGCGTCCGGCTGATCGTCACTTCCGTGTACTCGATCGGCAGCGCGCCGTCGGTGTTGTCGATCGTCAGCGACACCTCGGCTCGGCCTAGCGGCGGGCGCCCAGCAGTGCCGGCGAAGATCACGTCGGCCATGTTTCCGCCGCGCAGTGTCTTGGCGCCTTGCTCCCCCATGACCCACGCAAGCGCGTCGACCACGTTCGATTTGCCGGAGCCATTGGGCCCAACGACGCAGGTGACGCCAGTTTCAAACTCGAGCGTCGTCGCTGACGCGAAGGACTTGAAGCCCCTGAGCGTCAGCGTCTTGAGGTGCACGGCCTCAGCCTAGGGGACCGAGCACGCGCCTCAGCGGAGGCCAACGCCACCGGGTCGCTAGTGCAGGTTCCACTGCGGGTCGCCGAGCTCCTTGTTGCGCGCCTTAAGGTCCGCAAGCACGATCAGACGCTTGGCGGCCCAATAGTCCATGACCGAGAACAACACGCCTGAGACCACGAAAGTCACATGCAGCGCGATGCGCCAGCCGACGGCCGTGTAGTCGAGCGGCTTGTTCGGATCATTCGCCGCAACGAAATCCTTGAGGAGCAGAATGACCGAGATCGCGACGAGCGAGCCGATGAGCTTCATCTTGAGCCCGGAGAAGTCGACGCTTCCCATCCAAGCGGGGCGATCTTCCGAATCCTCAGAGACCTTGATCTTGGACACGAAGTTCTCGTACCCCGCGAAGATCACGATCAACATCAGGTTTCCCAGCAGCGCGATGTCGATGAGCGAAAGGATCGAAACGGTCACGTCTTCGGCCTTCGCCTCGAGCGTGAAGCTGGAGAGTAAGTTCCACAGTTCGGCGAGGAACTTCACGGAGATGACCCCGAGCCCCACCATCAACCCGATGTACATCGGTGCGAGGAACCAGCGACTCGCGAAGATGCTCTTCTCAAGTCCTGACTCGATGACGTCCCTCATGCTCGTCTCCCTCGCGACGCTGCCTGATCTCAGGGGATTGTATGAGGCTTGTGTTTCGGCCGCGTGTCGTCATCGGCAACTGACCCCGATACGATGCGTGCGAGGCTGAGCGGAGCCCTCAAGAGGAGCGAGCCTGTGGCGGAATCGGCGGCGGTGGCGCGCGGCTCAGGCCTGCGGCGCGACATCGAAGGACTGAGAGCGCTCGCCATTGGGCTCGTGCTCGCCTTCCACGCCGGCATTCGCTTCATCCCCGGCGGCTATGTCGGCGTTGACGTCTTCTTCGTCATTTCCGGCTTCCTCATCACCGGCCTGCTCGTGCGCGAGGCACAGCGCTCCGGCCGGGTCTCGCTCGTGAGGTTCTACGCGCGGCGCGCCAAACGCCTGCTGCCCATCGCGTCCGTCGTGCTCGTGTTCGCCGCGATCGTCACGACGACCCTGCTGCCGCGATCCGACGCTCGCATCTTTGGCGGCGACATCGTCGGCGCCGCCCTGTACGTCGTGAACTGGGTGCTCGCGGGCCGATCAGTCGACTACCTCGCCTCCGACGTCGGCCAATCTCCCGTGCTGCACTACTGGTCGCTGTCCGTCGAGGAGCAGTTCTATCTGGTGTGGCCGCTCGTCATCATCGTCGCGCTCCTGGTGGTGCGACGGTTCGGCACGAGGCTGCGCCCGACGCTCGCGATCGGACTCATGCTCGTCACGGTCCCCTCCCTCGCGTGGTCCATCGTGCTGACGGGACGCCAGGACGCGAGCGCATTCTTCGTGACCACGACCCGCCTGTGGGAGCTCGGCGTCGGCGCGCTGCTTGCGATCGCGGCCACCCGCTTGGGCAACCTGCCCACGTGGGTGCGGCAACTGCTAGCGGCCGTGGGAGCAGCAGCCGTTGGGTACGCTGCGCTGGCGTTCTCGGCGACGACGCCGTGGCCGGGTTATCACGCGCTCGTGCCGGTCCTCGGTACCGCGGCGATCATCGCCGCAGGCGTCGGCAGCGACCGCGCGATCATCTCGCGCTTTCTTGGACTCGCTCCATTCGTGTGGATCGGCGGGCTGTCGTACTCGCTTTACCTGTGGCACTGGCCGCTGTTGATCGCGGCGACGGACGGTTTGGGGCTGACGGGGGCACGCTGGGGGATCGTCGTCATCGTCGCGTCGGTTATCCCCGCCTGGCTCGGCCACGTCCTCATCGAGAACCCGGTGCGATTCTCACAACGGGTGTCGTCGCGCTCGACGATTGCGCTCCTCGTCGGCGCGACGTGTTCGCTCTTCGGAGTGATCGCCGGATTGACGGTGACCTCAGTGTCCGCGGCGCCGCGGACCGATGCCGCAACGACGTCGTCGATTCTTGGTCCGTTTGGCGCGGCCGCGCTCGGGACCGACCCGACCTCGTCAGTCAACGGCGTGCCACGCGACCACTACGAGGCGATGATACCCGCGCCGGAGGACTCCGCCCGCGACTTCGCCGCTTCAGCCGAGTTGGGCTGCTCGGTGGGGCCGAACGGTGCCGACCTGGTTCCGTGTGAGACCGGCGACCTCAATGGATCGGTCCGCGTCATCATCGCGGGCGACTCGAAGCTTGCGCAGTGGTACGACGCATTCACGATCATCGGCCAGACCAACGGATGGCACGTCACGATGTACTCGAAGTCGGCGTGCCCATTCTCGGCCGCGGTGAGGGTGCGCGACGAACAGCCCTGGAAGACCTGCGTCGACTGGAACGCGGCGCTACTCGACGCGATGATCGCAGCCCCTCCGGACCTCTTCATCACCTCGCAGGGATCGTTCACCGGGCTGCTGCCCGAGAATTTCGACACCCCGGTCGAGACCGAGAGAGATGCCCTTGCGGGACTCGAGCGCCGCTGGTCGGAACTCGTCAGTGCCGGAATTCCGGTCATTGCCCTGTCCGATAACCCGCGAGCGCCAAACAAGTTCTCGAGCGCAGACTGCCTCCCGGCGCATCCGGATGACGCGACTGCGTGCTCGTTCCCGCAGGACCGCGCGGTCGCAACGAGTGCAGCGCCCACGCAACGCATCGCGTCGGAGGCGACTCCCGGTACCGCCTTCGTTGACGTCCAGGACTACATCTGCCCGCAGCCCATGTGCGCGCCGGTGATCGGAAACGTCGTCGTCTACCGCGACGGCGCACACATCACCAACACCTACGCGGTGAGCCTGTCGTACATCCTCGCCGACCGGCTCGCCGCTGCGGCGGCGGCTTTGGGCGTCGGCCAGTAGTCGCGACTAGGACTCGTGGCCGCTGGCCGGGCCATGCACCATGATGGTGCGCTTGTCCGCCACGTAGTCCATGACTGCAAACACAAGCCCGGTCACGAGGAATACCGCGTGGATGGCGATGCGCCACTTGAGCCAGTTGTCGGAGATTTCCGCAGCGTCGGCCTGAACGAAGTCTTTGAGCAGCTCAATCACCGAAATCGCGATGAGCGAGCCAATGAGCTTCATCTTCATGCCGGAGAAGTCAACGTGGCCCATCCACGCCGGCCGGTCCTCACTTTCGGCCGCAACCCGCATCTTGGACACAAAGTTTTCGAAACCGGCCAAAATCACGATGAGGACGAGGTTGGCGAGCAACGCCAAGTCGAGCAAGCCCAGAACCCCCACGAACAGGAAGGTGACGTCCGTTCCGGTCTCGTAGTGCGTGACGAGGTGCCACGCCTCTTCGAAGAACTTGACCACGATCACGACAAGCGCCACCACGAGCACCAGGTAGATCGGCGCGAGCAGCCACCGCGATGCGAACAGCGTCTTCTCGACGGCGAGTTCCGCTTTGTTCTCCACGTCAGTCCTCGAGTCCTGGGAACCACAGCGCGATCTCGCGCGCCGCTGACTCCGTCGAATCCGACCCATGGACGAGGTTCTGCTGCACCTTCAAGCCCCAATCACGCCCCAGGTCGCCGCGAATCGTGCCGGGAGCCGCGCCAGTCGGATCTGTCGCGCCTGCCAGCGAACGGAAGCCCTCGATCACGCGATTGCCTTGCGCGACAATGGCCAGCGTCGGGCCAGAGAGCATGAATCCGACGAGCGGCTCGTAGAACGGCTTGCCCACGTGCTCCGCGTAGTGCTCGGCCAGCAGCTCGGGGGTTGCGATGCGCAACTCGACCGCCACGAGCGTGTAGCCCTTCGCCTCGACGCGACGGAGGATCTCGCCGGACAGGCCACGTGCGACGCCGTCGGGCTTGACGAGGATGAGAGTGCGTTCGGTCATGCGCCAGAGCCTAGCCCGCCCCGCCGGTCATCGCGGGAGAGAGCGCGTCGCGCCCGTTAGACCGCGCTGACCGATGGCGGCTGGCGCTTGTAGCCGGGCGACCACCGCACGGCGAGGAGGACGAGCGGGATCAGCACGAACGTCGCGAACACCACCTGGTAAGCGATGTAGCCCTGGTTCACTTCGGTGGGGATCGGGTTCCGAGTGCGCACCCAGCCCGCGTGGACCGCGAGGCCGGTGACGAGGGCGCCGCCCGCGAGGACCGACATGGACACGAGCAGCCACGCCGACAGGTGCTTGACGTCGTCGTGTGCCCTGACGTAGCGCGACCACCGGTCGAGCGAGTAGAACACGGCAAAGTTCACGAGCAGAAGACCCGCGAAGAGGAGCAGGTACACCCGCATCGGCGGAGACTGCTCGACACCTGACTGGAGCGACGCAAAACTCAGTAGCGACGTGCGCTCGAGGCCCCAAAACAGCATGGCGAGCCCGAGCATCGCGACCGCGACGGAACCACCCATCTTCCACAAGAACCGGCTCACGCCTCGCTCCCATCACGTGCCGCGGCCTGGCTCTCGCTCGCCGCGCCGGCTGCGCCCGCTGCGCCCGCTGCGCCCGCTGCGCCTTCCGCGCCCGCTGCGCCTTGCGCGCCTTCCGCGCCTTCCGCGCCTTCCGCGCCTTCCGCGCCTTCCGCCGCGAGGCGCTCGGCGCGCTCGCGGTCGATCCGGCCGCCGAGGCGCAGCCCCATGATCCATAGCCCGAGGAACATGACGCCGATGATCGCCACCGCCGTGTCGACGAATCCTGCCGCGATCATCGGAAGCTGCAGCACCCAGCCGAGGTAGCGGCCCCAGGTCTTCTTCTGTTGGCCAGACGCATACCCCAAGAGGAGTACCGTCCCGAGCCCGACTCCCCAGATTGCTCCCGCCGGAACGTCGACGTCGCCCGCGCGCGCGAGCCCGGAGATGAGGAGCGTCGCGAACAGGGCCGCGAACGCCTGCAGCAGCAGCACCGCCTGGGTGAAAACCAGCGTGGCGGGTCGCTGCGGTCTCGCTGCGGGAGCGATGTTGTTGTCCATGGGTGCCGGGCTGTCGGCGCTCGTGTCGTCACTCACCGGGCTCGCCCCAATCCCTTGCGCTTGTCCGCGCCCACGAGGATACGCGCCTCGGCGATGAGGGTCACGGAGCCAACAACCAGGACGCCCCCACTCATGTCGTGGTCGCGTTCGGCCCGCGCAACGGCCTGATCGAGGGCGTCGGGCACCGACGCCGCGACGCTCACGCGATCGTCCCCGAAGATCCCGCGCGCGAGGTCCGCGAGGTCATGAGCAGGGATCGCGCGCGGCGACGAACTGGCGGTCACGACGACGTGGTCGAGGATTCCCTCGAGTCCCGCGAGGATGCCGTCGGCGTCCTTGTCGGCGAGGATTCCGACCACGCCGACCAACGCAGTGAACGCGAAGGACTCCTCGATCGCACCCGCGAGCGCGTCGATGCCGTGCGGATTGTGGGCCGCGTCGACGACGATCATGGGCGAGGTGCGCACCACTTCGAGGCGCCCGGGCGAGGTCACGGCGGCAAAGCCGGCCTCCACCGTCTCGCCCGAGAGCGAGATGGGCTGCTCGTCGGCCCCGAGTAGCGCCTCGACGGCGGCGAGCGCGAGCAGCGCGTTGTGCGCCTGGTACTCGCCATAGAGGGGCACGAAGATCTCTTCGTAGCGCGCGGCAGTCGTGCGCAGGGTGACGAGTTGGCCGCCAACTCCCGGCATTCGGTCGACGACCTCGATGTCGTCTCCTTCCCACGCGGCGCGGGCGTCACGCGCCGCGACGGCGGCCGCGAGCACGGGAACCACGGGTTCGGATTGCTCCGCGATGATGACCGAGCAGCGGTCCTTGATGATGCCGGCCTTCTCGCGCGCGATACCTGCGAGATCATCTCCGAG
>JAHEMW010000036.1 GCA_024643505.1 Demequinaceae bacterium | reverse complement strand
ATCCTGCGTAAACGTGCCCGTAATTTGTGCCTCGCCGCCGGTGATGCGCGTTTGCACGACCGGCGCCGAGATGACGACCCCGTCAAGGACCATCGCGAACTGATTGCGAGGCGACTCAAGCACGACGAGCCGAGTGGTGATGTCGTCGAACTTGCTTGCGCCGGCGGAGGTGAACTTCAGGCGCACCTCGTAGCGGCCCGTGAGAGTTCCGGTTTGGCTGAGTTCCGGTCCCGCTGTCGCCGTCTGAATATCCGTTCCGTCCATCTCAACGGGACCCATGGCGTACTTGGCCTGCCCGAACTCGTCGCATGCCACGTGCCCGGCATTTGCGTCGCCCGTTGACGTGCCTGCGAGGTTGGCTGGATCGGTGCAGTCGAGCGTCTCGTAGGCGTCCTGCACTTCCGGGGTGATCCAGTCGAACGACGACGGATCGGTGACGCCCGGCGCCGGCGAGGGACTTGGGGACGCGCTCGGGGACGCCGATGGCGACGCTGAAGCCGACGCGGAAGGCGACACGGACGGTTCGACGCCGGTTACCGCGTCGGGCGACGCTGTTGCAGACGGCGTGGGGGACGGCGTCGCCGACGGGTTCGTGATGGGTTGCGGCGGTCCGGTCACGAGCACTGGGCGGAACTGCAGTTGCGCAGATTGACGCACGAGATCCACCGTCGCGTCGTCGGGCTGACCGGGAAGTGACACCACGATCGTGTCGGTTCCCTGGGTCGTGATCTCGGCCTCAGCGACGCCCGTGGCGTCGATGCGGCGTCGAATGATCTCGACAGCCTGCTCGAGGTCCTTCGAGTCGATCTCTGTGCCGTCCGTCGGCTCTGCCTTGAGAATCAGCGTGCGCCCGCCGGAGAGGTCGAGCGCGAGGCCAGGCGTGAACGACGTCTTGCCGGTCAGGACTCCGAGCGTGAGCACGCCGTAGAGCACGACAATGATGGCGCCGAGCCAGATAAGCGCCTTGCGCGCGCTCTTGATCACTGTGACACCTACATCCTCATCGTTGCCCTGCTCCGTCGAGCCCCGACGATTCTAGGTGACGAGCAGACTACCGCCGCGCAGGCGTCGCCTCGCCGCGCCGCGGCAGGCCGAGATGGTCGTATGCGGCAGTGGTAGCAACGCGACCGCGCGGCGTACGGGAAATCAGTGCCTCGCGCACGAGGAACGGCTCGACGACCGTCTCGATCGTCTCCGCCTCTTCGCCGACGGACACCGCAAGTGTGGACAGGCCCACCGGCCCGCCGCCGAACCGCCCGCACAGCGCCGTGAGAACGGCGCGGTCGAGCCGATCGAGACCGCGATCATCGACTTCGTACATGGCAAGCGCCGATTTGGCAGCCGCGAGGCTTCCCTCGCCCTCGCCATGAATCTGCGCCCAGTCGCGGACGCGGCGCAGCAGGCGGTTCGCGATGCGCGGAGTGCCCCGCGAGCGGCTGGCAATCTCCGAGGCGGCCTCTGCGGCAACCGGAAAATCGAGCCGCCGTGCTGACCGGTCGACAATTGTCGTGAGATCTGACTCGTCGTAGAAGTCGAGGTGTGCCGTGAAGCCGAAGCGGTCGCGCAAAGGCGCGGGAAGCAGTCCAGAGCGCGTCGTGGCTCCGACGACCGTGAACGGCGGGAGGGTGAGCGGGATCGACGTCGCGCCCGGACCCTTTCCGACGACGACGTCGACGCGAAAGTCCTCCATCGCGAGGTAGAGCATCTCCTCAACCGGCCTCGCAAGGCGGTGAATCTCGTCGATGAAGAGGACCTCGCCCTCGCCGAGGCCAGACAAGATCGCGGCGAGGTCGCCCGCATGCTGGATCGCGGGACCGGAGGTGATGCGAAGGGCACACTCGAGTTCCGCGGCAACGATCATGGCGAGCGTGGTCTTCCCGAGGCCCGGAGGACCGGCGAGCAGCACGTGGTCCGCGGAGCTGCCACGGCTGCGCGCCGCGGTGAGCACAAGCGACAGCTGCGCGCGCACCGCATCTTGACCGACGAACTCGGCGAGCGACGCCGGTCGGAGGGCGGCCTCAGAGGATCGCTCAATCGCATCAGCGTCCGCGCTCGTCACCACCGCAAAATCGCCACCGCCGAACGTCGCATCATCCACGTGCGCCGCCCAATACCTTGAGCGCCGCGCGCAGCGTCACGGGCACCTCCGACTGTTCAATCGGGTCCGGAGCCACGTCCTCGAGCGCGCGCGCCGACGCCCGCGCGTTCCAGCCAAGTCCCACGAGTGCGTCGAGAACGGCCGGCCGCGAGTCGCCGACGCCTCCAGAGGGAGACGTTGCCTCGAGTCTGCCGCCGAGTTCAAGAAGCAGTCTCGCGGCGACCTTCGCGCCAACCCCCGGTACGCGCTCAAGTGCGGCCCTGTCAGCGCTGGCGACGGCAATCGCGAGCGCCTGTGGGGTGTGCACCGAAAGCATGGCGAGCGCGAGCTTGGGGCCGACGCCCTGGACCGATTGCAGGATTTCAAACGTTTCCCGCTCCCCCACCGACGCGAATCCGAACAACGTGAGGGAATCTTCACGCACCACGAGATGCGTATACAGAGTGGCATGTTCGCCCAGCCGGAGCGCCTGGCCGGTCGCCGGAGTACACAGCACGAGCAGCCCAACGCCCGCCACATCGAGGACCACAGACGTGGCGCCGATGATGCTGACTCGACCTGTGAGATGAGCGATCACAGCCTGACCCTTCGAACGTATGTACGAACAAACTAGGCGCTGGTCGCGACTTAACCGCGCCGACGCGCCGCGCGCTCCGCGCGAAGCCACGCCTGCTGGGCGCTCGTGGATGGCGTCGGAGCCGCACCGCCACGCCACGCATGGGTGATCGCGATGGCGAGCGCGTCGGCGGCGTCGGCGGGCTTGGGAGCCTCCGCGAGACCGAGGATCTTCGCCACCATGTACGCGACCTGGGCCTTGTCGGCCCGGCCGTGCCCGGAGACCGCCGCCTTCACCTCCGACGGCGTGTACGTCGCGACCGTGAGCGAGCGGCGAGCGGCGGCGAGCAGGACAACGCCAGACACCTGTGCCGTGCCCATCACGGTGCGAACGTTGTGCTGGGCGAAGACCCGCTCGATCGCGACGGCATCGATCGCATGCGCGTCGAGCGCGTCCTCAACTGCTGTCGCGATCGCGGCGATCCGTTCTCCCGGCTCCGCGTGCGGCGACGTGCGAGCCACCGACACGTCGACGAGCGAGACCGTCCGCGCTCCGGTCAGCGACACCACGCCAAGGCCGCATCGGGTGAGGCCGGGGTCGACGCCGAGGATGCGCACCGGCTACTCGCTCGCGGCGGCGAGTACCTCGTCGGATGCGTCGAAGTTCGCGTACACGTTTTGAACGTCGTCGCTGTCCTCGAGGGCGTCGATGAGCCTCAGCATCTTCCGGGCGCCCTCGACATCAAGATCGACGTGCATCGAGGGCAGGAACGTGGCCTCCGCCGAGTCGTAGTCGATCCCTGCTTCCTGGAGCGAGGTTCGCACTGCCACAAAGTCGGTCGCCTCTGACACGATCTCGAACACGTCACCAAGGTCGTTGATCTCTTCTGCTCCCGCGTCGAGCGTCGACTCCATGAGGTCGTCTTCGCTCACCCCATCCTTGGGCACGATCACCTGACCCTTGCGAGAGAACAGGTAACTGACAGACCCCGGGTCGGCCAGTGTCCCGTTGTTGCGCGTGAGAGCCGTGCGCACCTCCATCGCCGCGCGATTGCGATTATCGGTGAGGCACTCGATCAACATCGCGACGCCGCCGGGGCCGTATCCCTCGTACATGATCGTCTCGTATTCAGCACCGCCGGCCTCAAGGCCAGAGCCGCGTTTGACCGCACGATCAATATTGTCGTTGGGGACAGAGGACTTCTTCGCCTTCTGCACAGCGTCGAACAGCGTCGGATTGCCGGCGAGATCGCCGCCGCCGACTCGCGCCGCTACTTCGATGTTCTTGATGAGTTTCGCGAAGAGCTTGCTTCGTTTCGCGTCAACGACGGCCTTCTTGTGCTTGGTCGTTGCCCATTTTGAATGTCCGGACACGGTGCTCCCTGAACTCGCGAATGACTGGAGCCCATTCTAGGCACGACCGCGGCGAGGCTCGGCCGGCCTCACACGAGGTCGAGAAGTCGCCGGTGGACGCGGTCGTCGCCCGAGATCTCAGGGTGAAACGCCGTCGCTATGGCGTTTCGGTATTGGACCGCAACGACGTGGGAGCCGTGCGCCTCGTCGACGGCAAGCACCTCAACGTCGGTGTCGTACGACTCGACCCACGGTGCGCGGATGAACGTGGCATGCATGGTCGTGCCGTCGGGGCGCCACCGCATTTCCACCTCAGAGGAGTCGACCTGCCGTCCGAAGGCGTTGCGGCGAACCGTCATGGGAATGATCCCGAGAGTGTGCTGGCCCGAGATTCCGCCGATGATGTCGCGTGCAAGGAGAACCATTCCGGCGCACGAGCCGAGTACGGGCATCCCGGCGGCGATGCGGTCTCGCACGGGTTCGAAGAGGTCGAACGCGCGCAGCAGTTTGTCGATTGTCGTCGACTCGCCGCCGGGGAGAATGAGCGCGTCGACCGAGTCGAGCTCGCTCGTGCGACGCACCCCAATGGACTCCGTTCCGAGCCGCTCAATCGCGCTTCGATGCTCCCTCACGTCACCCTGAAGGGCGAGGACCCCGACGAGCACGGCTACTCCTCGACCGTTCCGAGATTGCGCGTCACGCCGTCCCACCGCGAGAACTCATCCCAGGGCTCACGCAAACGCGCCGGGAACACCTCGATCGCTGCGACCGCGAGCTCGGAATGAGTGAGCCACGTCACTTCGTCGATGGTCTCCTCTTCGCTCTCGGTTAACGCTGACGAATTGAGGACCGTGCAGCTGTCCAGACGCGCCACGAAGAAGGTCTCGTGCTGGATGTATGGGCGGCTCATGAAGTCGAAGACGGCGGTGCGCTCCCACACCGGCCCCTCCAGCGCGTGGGGCTCGAGATGGTGCCCGGTCTCTTCGAGCAACTCCCGCGCCGCCGCCGCGCGAGGCTCCTCCCCCGGGTCGAGGCCTCCGCCGGGTGTGAACCACCATGAACGCGTCGGCTCGTGCGGATCGTGACCCTTGATGACGAGCAGTCGGCCGAAGTCATCGAGCAGCAGGACTCGTGCGCCCTCGCGCTCGATGGGCGCCCACGCGCCAGTCACACCATCTACCAGCCGCGTTCGGCGAGTCGATGTGGCTCAGGGACATCGTCGACATTGATGCCGACCATGGCCTCGCCGAGCCCGCGTGAGACATCCGCGATGACCGCTGGATCGTCGTAGAAGGTCGTCGCCTTCACGATGGCCTTGGCGCGCTCGGCGGGATTGCCAGACTTGAAGATTCCGGAGCCGACGAACACGCCTTCGGCGCCGAGCTGCATCATCATCGCCGCATCAGCGGGAGTCGCGATACCTCCAGCAGTGAACATGACGACGGGCAACTTGCCGGTCTCTGCGACCTCCTGGACGAGTGCAAGCGGCGCGTGGAGCTCCTTCGCGGCCACGTACAGCTCGTCTTTGGGCAGCGAGGTAAGCCGAGCGATCTCGGCACGAATGGTGCGCATGTGGGTCGTGGCGTTCGACACGTCCCCGGTTCCGGCCTCGCCTTTAGAGCGGATCATGGCCGCTCCTTCGGAAATGCGGCGCAGGGCCTCGCCAAGATTGGTGGCACCGCACACAAACGGAACGGTGAACTGCCACTTGTCAATGTGGTGCGCGTAGTCAGCGGGGGTCAAGACCTCGGACTCGTCGACGTAGTCCACTCCCAGGCTTTGGAGTACTTGCGCTTCGACGAAATGGCCGATGCGCGCCTTCGCCATCACGGGGATCGAGACGGTCGCGATGATCCCGTCGATGAGATCGGGGTCGCTCATCCGCGCCACCCCGCCTTGCGCTCGAATGTCGGCAGGCACACGCTCGAGCGCCATGACAGCGACAGCGCCGGCATCCTCAGCGATGCGCGCCTGCTCAGGCGTGACGACATCCATAATCACGCCGCCCTTGAGCATTTCGGCCATTCCGCGCTTGACGAGGTCAGTGCCGACGGCCGCGCCGGAGGGGTTGAGGCTGTCGCTCATGCCAGGGCTTCCTTCGTGGGGTGGGGGTGAAACTCTGCGTCCATTCTAATCGCGTCGAGGTAGGTCTCCTCGACTCGCGGCGCGACGTTGGCCCAGTCGAACGCCACCGCGCAGGTCCTTCCGCGCTCGGCCAACCGGGCGCGATCGGCCGGGCTTGCGAGCAAGTCACTGACCACGCGCGCAAGGTCGGGAGCATCTTCGACCCGATGCAGCGCGACGCATGGCTCGCCGTCGGCGCCAGACGCGACATCCTTGAAGGCGGTGAGATCGCTCGCCACGACAGCCGCGCCCGCAGCCATCGCCTCGACCAACACAATCCCGAACGACTCCCCGCCGGTATTCGGGGCGCAATACACGTCAACCGAGGCCATGAAGCTCGCCTTCTCGTGCTCCGACAGTTCACCGACGACTTCCGCGCCGGCACGCGCGGCCCTGGCCGCGACCCGATCAGAGAACCGTCCAGCGACGAGGAAGCGCGCGTGCGGAAAGCGCGCCCGAACGGTCGAAATGATGGCGAGAAAGTCGTCGAGCCCCTTGCGCGACTCGTCCATGCGCCCAAGGATTCCGATGGTGGGCGCGTCGGCCGTGCCTTGCCACTGGTGCGCAGGCTGCGCACTCACGAACGCGGATGTGTCGACGCCGTTGGGAATGATGTGCGTCGCTTCGACACGGAGGTGGTCTTTGACTGTTTGGGCGGCCGACGGCGATACCGCGATTCGCGCGTCAAGCTCCTCGTAGCCGGGCTTGATCCAGGGCTTCGCGATACGCATGATCCGCGAATGGTCGTTCGAGGTGTGAAACGTCGCGACCGTTGGGCCAAGGCGCGCCCACATCGCGATGAGGCTCAGCGACATCGTGCCGGGTTCGTGAAGGTGGACGATGTCGAAGTGCCCGTCCCGCAACCATGCCCGCACGCGCGCTGCCGCGAACAGCCCGAACGTCACGCGCGCAGTGGATCCGTTGTAGCGAATCGGAACCGAGCGGCCCGCGCTTGACACGAAATCAGCGACGACGGTGTCTTCACCAGCCGGCGCGAGCACAGAGACCTCGTGGCCACGGGCAATCAAGGCGTTCGCGAGGTCCATGACGTGCAACTGCACGCCGCCGGGCCGATCGAGTGAGTAAGGACAGACGATGCCGATTCTCATGACACCCACCCGAAGCGCTGCATCATGTGCCAATCGGCAGGGTGTTGCGAGATGCCGTCGGCAATCGCCGTCGCCCACTCCTGGGTCATGGCCGCGACCTTGTCCTTCGATGAGCCGCCGCCCGGGACGTCGACAACCTGCCCGAACGACATCACGGTGCCCCACTTTGATTTCGCCGCGCGCCGCCGCGCCCCCCTCAGTCGCTCGTAGTGAACGTTGACGGGAATCAGCGCGCACCCCGACGCGACGGAAAGCGCCGCTGGCCCCGGCGCCACCCGCACCTGCTGACCCCACATCTCGACCACGACGCCGGAGCCGGACAAGTCGCGGTCCGCGACGAGTGCGATGATCTTTCCCGGCTCCCGGGCGGCGGTCATCAGGTCGCGAAATGTCCGCGACCCCTCGTTGCCGATGACCGTAAGGCCGTGACGGGCACGGATGTCGACGAACTCCTCGAACACCCATTGCGGTCGAAGCACCTCTGCGACGGCCGTCACCAGCTTGAGGTTTCGGCAGGTGTAGGCCCCGACGAGGTCCCAATTCCCGGCATGGGCGAGGACGACGATGTGCGTTTCAGGTCCGTCGAGGAGCGCGCGAACGCGCGGATCTTCGACCATCCTGACGCGTGCGTCGATCGCAGCCCCTGAGATGCGCGCGAGTTCGATGACTTCGACGTAGTACCGCGCGGTCGATGCCACGGCCTGTCGCGACAGCCGTCGCAACTCCCGCCCTCCGGTGCCGGTCACCCGCGCAAGGTTGCCTTCGAGCGTCTCAATCGCGCGGCCGTGGAGCACCCAGGCGATGAGTGCGCCCACTCCCGCGAGCCACCGCACGACGCTGATGGGCAGGAACCGCGCGACGCGGGTTGCGTAGACGAATGCCTTCATTCGTGGGGTTCGCGCTCCACCTTGCGCGCCAGGTCTTTGTTCCAGGCAGGATCGCGGTGTGCCGCCGAAGCGACGGTGTAGATCCGTTGGCCGACAGTGATTGCCGCGAGCAGCGACAAGACCCATAGGGTGCCCGTCAACCATCCGACCGGAAGCCCGAGGCCGACGAGACCGGTCGCCGTGAGCCCCACAATGAGGCGATCGGAACGCTCCGCAATGCCGCCGCTCGCGTCAATCCCGATTGACTCCGCGCGAGCGCGGGCATAGGGGACGATCGCACCGATGCCGAGGCACACGAGCGCCGCGGCAGACGTATGTGTGTCGACGTTCAGGAAGCTCCAGGCAATCGCCCCAAAGATTGCAGCGTCGGCGACACGGTCGAGCGTGGAGTCGAGGAAGGCTCCGAGCCGCGAACTGAGCCCTCCGAGGCGCGCCATGGTGCCATCGAGCATGTCGGTGATCACGAAGAACGTGATCACCATGACACCCCAGAACAGCGAGCTGCCGCCCTTGGGCAGGAAGAACAGCGCGCCAAAGACGACGCCGGCGGTGCCGACGATCGTCATGACGTTCGGGTGAACGCCCAACTTGAGCAGGCCGCGAGCAGGGGCCTGCCACACCGCCGAGACAAAGGGCTTGAGCCTTCCAAACATCAGAGTTCACCCCACGCCGTCGTCACGCGCTCCCACGTGTCATCGAGAAGCTCCGGCAGCGCCTTGGTTTTCGCGATGATCGGCAAGAAATTGGAGTCTCCGACCCAACGAGGGACGACATGCTGGTGGAGGTGCTCCGAGATGCCAGCACCGCCCGTGACTCCTTGATTCATGCCGATGTTGAAGCCTTTCGTCCCCGAGACGATCTGGAGCACGCGCATCGCGTCCTGGGTCAGCGCACCGATCTCGTCTCGCTCCTCATCGCTCGCCTCGGTGTACCAGCCGATGTGGCGGTACGGGCAGACCATCAGATGGCCCGGGTTGTACGGGTACAAATTGAGCACGACGTAGCAGGATCGTCCGCGATGCACGACGAGGTGCGCGCGATCGTCGTCGTCCGGGGCCTTGCAGAGGGGACACTCCTCTTCCGACTCGAATTTCGCCCGCGAGTTGGCATCGCGGATATACGCCATGCGATGCGGCGTCCACAACCGTTCAAACCCGTCCGGGTTGCCGCCCATCATGTTGCCGTCAACCACCTCAGGCACGCTTACACCTGCGCCTTCGACGCGATCGCGGCGAGGATGCGCTCCACGGCTTCCGGAACCGCAACACCGTTGTCCTGCGAGCCGTCGCGAAAGCGGAACGACACGGCTCCGGCCTCAGCGTCGTCGCCGCCCGCGATGAGCACGAAAGGCACTTTGTCTTTCGACGCCGTCCGTATCTTCTTGGGGAAGCGTTCATCGGAGGCGTCGATCTCTGCACGCACACCCCGGGCGCGCAGCTGCGCCACGACGTCGGCCACGTAGTCGTTGAACGGCTCGGCAACGGGTATGGCGCGCACCTGCACCGGGGCAAGCCACACGGGGAACGCGCCGGCGTAGTGCTCGGTCAGGATCGCGAAGAAGCGCTCGATGGAGCCGAACAGAGCTCGATGGATCATCACCGGGCGCTGACGCGAATTATCTGCGGCCGTGTACTCCAACTCGAATCGCTCCGGAAGGTTGAAGTCGAGCTGGATGGTCGAAATCTGCCAGGTTCGCCCGATCGCGTCGCGCGCCTGCACCGAGATTTTGGGGCCGTAGAACGCGGCTCCCTCGGGATCGGGCACGAGCTCCAACCCCGACGCGAGGGCAACCTCCCGCAGTGTCGCGGTCGCCTCCTCCCAAATCTCGTCTGAGCCGACCGACTTCTCGGGGTTACGCGTCGAGAGTTCGAGATAGAAATCGTCGAGACCGTAGTCACCGAGAAGGTCGAGCACAAACGTGAGCAGCGACGCGAGCTCATCGTGCATCTGTTCCTTGGTGCAGTAGATGTGAGCGTCGTCCTGCGTGAATCCACGCGCCCGCGCGAGCCCGTGCACTACCCCTGACTTCTCGTTGCGGTACACGGTCCCAAACTCGAACAACCTCAGGGGGAGCTCGCGGTAGGAGCGGCCGCGCGCCGCGAAGATCAGGTTGTGCATCGGGCAGTTCATCGGCTTCAAGTAATAGTCGACGCCCTGCTTGGTCACATTGCCGTCGGCGTCTCGCTCCTCGTCCATGTGCATGGGCGGATACATGCCGTCGGCGTACCAGTCGAGGTGCCCGGACGTCTGGAACAGCTGCGCCTTCGTCGCGTGCGGTGAGTACACGAAGTCGTACCCCGCCGCGATGTGTCGAGCGCGTGAGTACTCCTCCATCTCGTGGCGAATGATTCCGCCCTTGGGATGAAAGACCGCGAGGCCGGAGCCGATCTGCTCGGGAAATGAGAACAGGTCGAGCTCGGCGCCGAGTCGACGATGATCTCGGCGTTCCGCCTCGGCGAGGCGCTCCTTGTAAGCGACGAGTGCGTCCTTGGTCGCCCACGCGGTGCCGTACACGCGCTGAAGTTGTGGGTTCTTTTCACTTCCACGCCAGTACGCCGCGGCTGAGCGCATGAGCGACCAGCCGTTGGCGAGCACCTTCGTCGACGAGACGTGCGGGCCACGGCAGAGGTCCTTCCACGCGACCGTGCCGTCCCGGCGGAGGTTGTCGTAGATCGTCAGCTCTGCGCCGCCAACCTCGGCTCCGGCGCCCTCGGCCGCGTCGGGCGACTTGAGTCCCACGAGTTCGCACTTGAACGGCTCGTGCGCCAGTTCCGCAAGCGCCTCCATATCGCTGACCACGCGACGCCTGAACGTCTGGCCATCCTTGACGATCCTCTGCATGGCCCGTTCGATGGCGCGCAGGTCGTCGGGGGTGAACGGCTCGGCGACATCGAAGTCGTAATAAAATCCGTTCTCGATGGGCGGGCCGATTCCGAGTTTGGCGTCGGCATGAAGGCTCTGGACGGCCTGGGCGAGTACGTGCGCAGTGGAGTGACGCAACACCGCCAGTCCGTCAGGAGAATCGATCGCGACGGCTTCGACCACGTCGCCGTCGGTGAGCGCGTGCGCGAGGTCGCGAAGTTCCCCGTTGACCCGCGCAACGACGATGTCCCGCATCTCGGTGAAAAGTTCGCCGCCCGTCGTGCCCGGTGCGACGACCCGGGTGACGCCGTCGACGGTCACGGTCATGCTCGCCACCGGCGTTCTCCTCTGGTTCATCTGTCGAGCGCGGGCATCACGCCTACGCCACGATGCTACCCACCCGGCCAAGGGCTCGGGCACCGCGACGGTCGCCCATCGCCCGCAGCCTGCGCGATCGCACGACGCGGTACGTTCGGATCATGACACTCGATCCGGTGAGCACGAATCCCGAAAACTACCGCGTGGTCTTTGAGAACGAGCGGGTCCGTGTGCTCGAATACCGCGACGAGCCGGGATTCTCCTCAGTGCCTCACGCGCATCCGGACAGCGTGATGGTGACCCTCAGCGCGTTTTCGCGCCGCCTCAGCACCGACGACGCGTCCGTGGAAGTCGAGATTCCGGCCGGCAAGGCGATGTGGCTAGGGGCCCAGCGCCACAGCGGCCACAACATCGGCACGTCCGACACACACGTGATCTTCGTCGAACTGAAGGAGTCGGCTGCGACCGAGCCGACAGCTGCACGGTTGGGTCCCGCGCTCGCCTAACCATCGATATCGGTGGGCGATACTGGGATCGAACCAGTGACCTCTTCCGTGTGAAGGAAGCGCGCTACCCCTGCGCCAATCGCCCGCGAGCAGGCTCAATGATAGCGGGTTCGCGCGGTGCGACGCGAAGCCCTGAGCAGCGCGCACGCTCCGCAGGTACAGTGACGTCGTGCCAAAAGTAACCGTCGCCCGGGTGGCTCGCGCCAATAAGCGCGACGAAGCCACGACCTCCACTGTCTTCACGTTCGGAGGCACTGACACTCCAGCCTGGATCAAACATTCGTCGACGATCCCCGAACTGAAGACGAACCGCGGCGACATCTTCGTCTTGCCCGCGCTCTTCCTCGCGATGCGGCGGGGCGAGGATCTCGAACTGTCGGACGCCGTCTCTGCTGAGTTGATCGACAACATCGACACGGTCCAGGACATCTACGTCACGTGGTTTCCCGAGGTCTTCACGAAAGTCACCGTGTCGGCGCCCGCGAGCCAGCGCAACCGGGCCCTTCGCTCCGCTCGCGGCGGCTCGGGAATGGCGTTCACCGGCGGTATCGACTCCATGTTCAGCCTCATCACGTCTCGCACCACGCCCACCGCGCTCGTCAATTCCACGGGGCTCGACCTTGACCTCGCGCGCGACGCCGTTGCGCGCGAGACACGAGCGCGACTCGGGCGGATTGCGGCCGTGACGGGCACGTCGGTCGTGCCACTCAGCACCAACCTTCGCAAGATTGTGCTCGCGAACGATATCCGCTGGGGCGAGCACTCATTTGCGGCCGTGATCGCGTCGTTCGGCCACCTGCTTGCCGGCACCATGGATACGTTCGTCATCCCGGCTTCCCATAGTTACCTCACCGCAATTCCCTGGGGCTCCAATCCGCTCGTCGACCCGCTTTACGGATCCGACCGCCTCCGCGTCGTCCATCACGGCGCCGCGTTCAACCGCGCGCGCAAGACCGAGGCGATCGCGCACCACGAACTCACGCGCACCGAAATGCGCGTCTGCCTGAAGATCACCACCGACGAAAACTGTGGCGAGTGTCGCAAGTGCTTGCGCACCATGTTGGCGCTCGACGTGATGGGGGCTCTCAGCAACTCTGAGCGCTTCCCGCAGACACTGGATTTCGCCTTGCTCAAGAAGTTGCCCGCGCACCACCCGCAAGAGATCACGATGATGCATGACGTGAGAGAGCTTGCCGTCGAGCACGGGGCCGCCCAGCGCTACCTCGACGCGATCGACGACCTTTGCATTCAGTGGCGCAACGAGCTCGACGGAGTCAGTCTCGAATCGGCCCCGGATCAGGATCCTGGAGGGACCGCGTCGCGTATTCGCGCGCAAGATCCGTGAGCAATGGGCCTGCCGCGAGGTCGAGTCCGTCCAGCGCCACCAGGCATTGCAGTCCGCGCGTCGACGAACTGACCGCAGCGAACGCCTCGCCGGAGGTCACCGCATCCAGCACCGACATTTCGAGTTCGCCCGGCGCGCTCACCCGCACTGGAATGCCTGCCTGAGCACCCCACTCGAGGGCGAGACCGCGCGTGATGCCCGGCAGACAACCTGACGCGAGCGGCGGGGTGACAATCTCACCGTGGCGCTCGATAAAGACGTTGCTCGCCGTTCCTTCGCACAGGTGACCATGGGTGTTCGCAATCAGTGCCTCGTCAGCGCCCTTCTCGCGTGCGTAAGCCAGCATGACCACATTCTCGGCGTACGAGGTGGTCTTGACGCCCGCAACGGCAGAACGCTCGTTGCGCTTCCACGGCGCCCGGACCGCCCTGCATTCGGTCTGCGCGGGAGCGTCCGCGCCCACCACGACCACGGTCGGCGCCGCTCCCCCGCGCGCAGAGCTCAGCGGCCCACCGCCGGACGAGACGGTGACGCGAACTCGGGTGAGCCCGTCACCTCCGGTCGCGCATACCTCCTCGACCCCACGACGCACGTGGTCAAGATCGAGGCCCGTAATGCCCATCCGCGTCGCCGAATAGTCAAGCCGCATCAGATGCCGTTGGAGCGCGAAAGGCGCGCCCCCGCTCGCCGCCATCGTCTCGAACACTCCGTCGCCGACGGTGAAGCCGTGATCAAGCGGTGAGATGCCGTGTCCGTCAGCCGGATGAAGGACCCCGTTGACCCACACGACGACGCTCATGGACTGATTGTGTCGGCTGAGGCGAGGCCAATCAAACGCTGCGCCTTGAGCTCCGTCTCGCGCCACTCGCCCCTGGGGTCAGATCCCCACGTGATTCCAGCGCCCGTGCCGAAGTGGAGCGTGCCACCGTCGTCCGGCGTCCACCAAAACGTGCGAATCCCCACGGCGAGTTCGGCGGTGCGTGAGTCGGCGTCGATCCAGCCAATTCCACCGCAGTAGGGGCCGCGCGCCTCACTCTCCCGCCGTCGAATGATGTCAAGCGCAGACGATTTGGGCGCCCCGCTGACCGAACCGGGGGGGAACGTCGCAGACAGGACGTCCGGCCACATCTGCGGCGTCCACGCGAGCTCGGGAAGCAGCGTCGCACTCACGGTCGACTGAAGGTGCACGAGGCCAGGCAACTCGTGGAGCGAGAGGAATTCCGGCACACTCACGGTTCCGGCGACCGCAACGTGCGATAGATCGTTGCGGATGAGGTCCGTGATCATCACGTTCTCTGCCTCGTCCTTGGGGAGCATCGGGTCGCCAGGGGCCGCAGTTCCCTTGATCGGAGACGAGCGAATCGTCGATCCCGACACCGAAAGGAAGAGCTCGGGCGACGCAGATACGATCCACACCCCGGGCGCACGCTCGGAATCGCCGATGACGATCCGCGCGGCGTGATGCGCCGGGTTGCCCCTCGCCAAGCGCTCCGACAGCGCGACCGCGTCGGGGCCAGGTCGCAAACTTGGCATGGGGGCCGTGAGCGTGCGACAAAGGTTGACCTGGTACACCGTGCCCTCGCGCACATCGCGCCGAATAGCTTCGACGCCGTCGCAATACTCATCGACCGACAACGACGAGCGCCACCTGTCACGCGCCGGCCCGTTCCAGGGTCGCCCAGACGGCATCTGGGCGGCGGGTGGTGCCGCACGCTCAACATGAGCGAACCGCCACGCATCCAAACGACCCTCGAAGGTCGCGACCACCACCCAAAATCCGCCGGCTGCGAGGCGATCTCCGCCTGTCGCGATGTCAACGTGCTCGACTGGATCTGCGGCGCGGATGCCACGAAATTCAGCACTTCCGAGCCACGGAGTCGGGCGGCGTGTTCTCACGCGACCACGCTAGTCGCTCGCATGTCGGCACGGCTCCGGCGGATTGGTACTCAAGTCCGCAATCGGATAAGGTCTATCTCTGGCCGGGGCTTGCCCCGACATGCGGACGTGGCTCAGTTGGTAGAGCATCACCTTGCCAAGGTGAGGGTCGCGGGTTCGAATCCCGTCGTCCGCTCGGAGGGCCAGCGCGCGAGCGCTGCCTTGCGGTGGAGTGGCCGAGAGGCGAGGCAGCGGCCTGCAAAGCCGTATACGTGGGTTCGAATCCCATCTCCACCTCGGGCGATTGGCGCAGCGGTAGCGCGCTTCCCTGACACGGAAGAGGTCACTGGTTCGATCCCAGTATCGC
>JAHEMW010000035.1 GCA_024643505.1 Demequinaceae bacterium | reverse complement strand
TACGCCGGCGGAAGGCGGGTCAATTCGCCGGCGACGATACCGCTCGCCGCTGCTGAAATTCGCGAGTACGAAGGCGGTTCCGCATTTGGCTGGATCGGCATGCTGCGACCGTCCCAATCGGAGCTCGAGGCCGTCCAGGAAGCCTTTGGCGTCCACGCCCTCGCGCTCGAAGATGCGCAGAAGGGCCACCAGCGCTCCAAGCTCGAGTGGTTTGGCGACGATCTCGCCGTCGTCGTCCGTGCCGCGCACTACGTGGACTCGACCGAGACGGTGCGTTTTGGAGAGATTCACATCTTCGTGTGTGCGACGGGCGTCGTGACGATCCGGCAGGCCGCTTTTCCTGATCTTGCACCCGTGCGGCGACGCCTTGAGAAGACCCCGGCGATCCTGGAGAAGGGTCGCTACGGCGTGCTTTATGCGGTCCTCGACGAAGTTGTCGACAGCTACGGGCCTGTCGTCATGGGGCTGGAGAACGATATCTACGAGATTGAGGACGAGATCTTCCGCGGAACCTCGAGCGCGGACGTCTCGCGCCGCATCTACGAGCTGCACCGCGAGGTGATCGAGTTTCAGCGCGCGATTCACCCGCTTGATGAGGTGCTCGCCGATATTCGTAGCCGGTCTAAGGGCAACTCGCTCGACGTCGAACTGCGCCGGCTGTTTCGAGACGTCCATGACCACGTCATTCGCACCATCGAGCGGGTAGACAATTTCCGCTCGTTGCTCGACAACGCGCTGACGGTGCAGTCCGCAATTACGGCTCAGCGCCTGACGGAAGCGGGTTTCCTGCAAAACGAGCAGACCAAGCGGATTTCCGCGTGGGCCGCCATTTTGTTCGCACCCACCCTGGTTGGCACGATCTACGGGATGAACTTCGAGCACATGCCGGAGCTTTCTTGGGTCTTCGGCTATCCGCTCGCGCTCGTCCTCATGGGCGGCGTGAGTACCACGCTGTATCTGGTGTTTCGCAGACTCAAGTGGCTCTAGCCGCGTCGATCAGCGCGTCTCGGTAGATGCGGGCAACGCGATCAAACATTGCGTTTGCGGCGTCGTCTACGACCTGGCGCGATGAATCTGCTTCAAACCAGGCGATGCACTCTCGCACGCCCTCCGCGAACGTGGTTTGCGCTTGCCAGTCCGGCACGAGTGAGGTGATGAGGCTCGTGTCGTAGACCGCGTGGTGCATCTTGTCGCCCCGGATCGACCCCTCTTGATCGGGCGATGCCGCGACAAGCGCATCCGACGGAACGCACACCAAAAGGCGATCGAGTGTGTCGCGAGAGATGCCGGCCGCGTCAGCAATCCGTGCGTAGATTCCGAGCCACGTGAGTGCCTCATTCGACGTGATGTGGACGGCGCGCCCAATCGCCGCTTCGTTGCCGAGGAGCCCGAGAATCCCGGTGGCCACGTCATGAGCGTGCGTGAGCGTCCACAGCGAGGTTCCGTCTCCCGGAAGCACGATGTCCCGCCCGCGTCGCATCCGGTCGACGATGGTCCACGGATGGCGGGAATTGCCGGTGAACGCAGGGATCTTCGACGGTCCATAGGTGTGGGCGGGGCGCACGATTGTCCAGGCCAGGCTGCCCGACGCCTCCCGGAGGACCTCCTCGCACGCTATCTTTTCGCGGGCGTAGCGCCAGTACGGATTCTCGAGCGGCGTCGCCTCGGTGAGGGGTGCGAGAACGTCTGTCTTGCGATAGGCGGCGGAGGTTGCGATCAGCACGTACTGGTCGGTGAGGCGCGCAAACGTCTCAAGGTCCTCGCGAACCTGCTGCGGATGGTAGGCAACGAACTGGACGACGGCGTCGAATTTTTCGCCGCGCAATCGCGGCCCGCGCAACGCCGAACGCAGCGCAACGGCGTCGGTCGCATCGGCGTGAATGATGTGCGCGCCGTGCGCCTGAGGGGCGGCGGCGGTGATTCCGCGATTGACGAGTGTGACGTCGTGATCCTCCGCCGCGTTCGTCAGAGCGGAAGAAATGAGACCGGTGCCGCCTACGATCAGAATTCGCATGGGTTGATGTTAAGCGCACCCTCTGGGGCAGGTAGGTTGTGAGGGTGATGGACGAGTGGGTGAAGACCCTGCAAGCGGAGTTGGCGGGGATGTTACCCGCTGGCTGGCGCGACGCGACGCCTTGGGGTTACCCGCAGCAGGCGGAACTCGCCGTTCTCGCGGCCGTGTACGGCGCGCAAATCCTTCCCGCTGGAGTCGCGGAAGTCGTCGACAATTACATGCGGGCACGCCCGCGTCTGATGCTCGACAACCTGCGTGCGATCGCCGAGGGTACCGTCGCCGAACTGTCGAGCGCTGTCGGACCGCGATGGGGGGAGACGACGGTCCTTGGGGTCCCCGTGCGCCGGGTCGCGGTCGTGCATGCGATCGCAATAGCGCTCGTTGCTGAGGGAGTCGTGACGGCAAAGGACTTCCGCTCGGCGGTTGCTGAGCGCGAAGACCACTTCGAGAGGCTGCTCCTCGGCATTCGTGGTCTCGGCCCGGGCACGTGGGATTCGCTCGCCTTCGAGATGCACGCGAAGGTTCGTCCCAATGCACAGGTGGTCGAGCTCGTCTATCGTGCGCTCGGCGAAAGCGCGGTGGACCTGCGGATCGAAGACATCGATGAGCTGATGCGCCGCACCGCGCGCAGATTCGCCGTCGACCAGCGCGTGCTCGAGCACGGGCTTGACCAATACTTCGATGCACGGGTGCGCTAGTACACCGGTCTCGACAACAGTGCGACACGCACCGTTCCACCCTTGGTGTCTTGCTCTCCGAGGAGTCGGAAGCCAAGCCTTTCGTGAAACGCGATGGATCCGGGGTTCGGCGGATTGAGATTCACCTCCGCTGTGACCTCGGTCGCGCCGCGCTCGCGCGCACGCTCGAAGACTGACTCGTACATGGCGCGGCCGACTCCTGTGCCCTTCGCGGGCGGACCTACCACGATCCGATCGATGTATTGGTGGCGAACGCCACGGCTTTCAAACCACCGGTAGTTCTCAGATTCGTATGGCTGACCCATGCCCATGCTTAAGAGGAAGGCGATGATGTGCCGGTGGCGATCCGTGGCGACGAGCGCGACGTCACACATGGCGAACAGCGTGGCGATCTCTTCCGCGCTCAGCAAGTTCACGGCGGGTGCCGCCTCGGCGTTGAGCGCCGTGACGGCTTCGAGGTCGGGCGCGCGCATCACACGCAGGCGCAGGTTCACCATGTCCCATATTGTGCCGCGCCAATGTCACGAACGTGTGAACAATGTGAGGTCTGCCCGTTTCAGCAGGGCGGCGCGTAGGAATTTCCGCGAGGCGCCTTGTCGGCGACGGTGATTCGCGTGACGACGCCGTCCGTCAACTCAAGGGTGAGTGTTGAGCCGTCGTCGAGCGTCTCCGAGTACAGCGTCACCGCTATCGTCGCGCCGCCGCGGACGTAGGTGGCGAACAACGGGGGAGAGCCGGCGAGTGCGTCGGACGCCACTTGCTCGGTATCGCCAAGGCGCACGCCATAGGGTCCCCGTGGGCCGATGGGACCGCTGGTTGGCACCGTCGGCATGAGCGTCAGCGCGGTCGACGGCTGTTTCACGTATGCGCCCTCGTTGATGAGCGACGTGCCGTCGCCTGTCGCCGCGAGTAGCCAGTCGCCGCCGACAGCGAACGACGCGGCGTTCGTCCCCGTACACGGCGAGATTCCTTCACCGGTGGCGGCGGATATATCGGCGAAGCTGTCGCCCAAGCCCACCCCCGTGAGCTCCGCGATGCCGAACGGGAATGCGACAGTCATCGTTGGCGCGCTCGGTGACGGCGACGTCGACGGACTGGCCGACGGCGAGGGGCTTGCGCTTGGGGTGGCCGACGCGCTCGGCGTTGGCGAGGGCTCGTCGGCGGTGGTGGCACACGCGGACAGCACAAGGATGCACGCGAGCGTCACGGGCGCCAAGGCTTTCATGGCACCAACGTTAGGCGGCTGCCGGGCGCAGCGAGTGAAGCCGCGCCGCGCCTTGCGTGTCGCCAAATCATGCAACTCACTGTATGTTTATGCACATGGCAATGTCGGTGGCGGTCTCGGGCGCGTCCGGGTACGTGGGCGGAGAGGTGTTGCGCGTCTTCAGCGCGCATCCCCACCTGAGGATCGGAGCGCTCACGGGTCACGCAAGCGCGGGCCAGCGCCTCGGAATTCATCAACCGCACCTCGTCGGCCTCGCAGATCGCACCATCGTTGACACCACTGCCGAGAACCTCGCCGGTCATGACGTCGTCGTGCTCGCCCTCCCGCACGGTGCCTCGGGCGAGATCGCCGCGCAGCTACCGTCGGACACGCTCGTCATCGATTGCGGCGCCGACCACCGACTCGCCAGCGCTGAGGACTGGGGCGAGTATTACGGAGGCGTCCACGCCGGCACATGGCCGTACGGCCTGCCCGAACTCATCACGCCAGCTGGCCTACAGCGGGACGCACTGCGCGGCGCGACCAGGATCGCTGTTCCCGGCTGCAACGTCACCGCGGTCACGCTCGCGCTGCAGCCCGGCATCGCCGCGGGTGTCATCGACGCGACGGACGTCGTTGCTGTGCTCGCCAATGGCTACTCGGGAGCTGGCAAGAAGCTTGCGCCACACCTGCTCGCGTCTGAGGCGTTTGGCTCCGCCGTGGCGTACGCCGTGGGCGGTGGACACCGGCACGTGCCTGAAATCGTGCAGAACCTCGTGAGCGCGGGCGCCGGGGACGTGCGACTCTCCTTTACGCCCACGCTGGTGCCGATGTCGCGGGGAATTCTCGCGACCGTCACCGCGCCACTCGCGCCCGGCGTGAATGTCGAGGCGGTACGCGGAGCGTGGCAACGCGCATACGAGCACGAGCCGTTCGTGCACTTGCTTCCGCAGGGTCAATGGCCCACGACAGCGGCCACCGTCGGCGCGAACACCGCGCTGATGCAGGTTGCCGTTGACGGCAAGGCCGGGCGCGTGGTCGTGGTGTGTGCGATCGACAATCTCGTGAAGGGAACCGCTGGCGCGGCACTGCAGTCGATGAACCTCGCGCTCGGGTTTCCCGAAACCACCGGGCTCGCGACCATGGGAGTGGCGCCGTGAGCGTCACCGCTGCGCAGGGGTTTGTCGCGTCGGGCGTCGCAGCAGGCCTCAAGTCCTCGGGCGCGTCGGACGTCGCGCTCGTGGTCAACAAGGGCCCCTCGCACGTGGCCGCAGGCGTCTTCACGTCTAATCGCGTGGTGGCGGCTCCGGTCACGTGGTGCCGTCAGGTCGTAGCCGACGGGAGGGTTGACGCCGTCATCCTTAATTCCGGGGGAGCCAACGCTGCGACCGGTCCGGATGGTTTCCTCGACACGCATCGCACTGCGGAGCACACTGCAGCTGCCCTGCGATCTGCCGGGGTCGAGATCTCGGCAGGGGACGTTGCGGTGTGCTCGACCGGGCTCATCGGGGTCCGTCTGCCCATGGAGCGGTTGCTGGTCGGCGTTGACGCCGCGTGCGAGTCACTGGCTGACACTGGTGGCATGGACGCCGCACGCGCCATCATGACGACAGATTCGGTGCCAAAGCTTGCGGTCGTGACACGGGAGAACTGGACCATCGGCGCGATGGCCAAGGGCGCGGGGATGCTTGCGCCGGGAATGGCCACGATGCTGTGTGTCATGACGACGGACGCCGTCGTGACCGCGGAACTCGCGCGCAACGCACTGTCGGAAGCGGTGCGCACGACCATCAACCGCGTCGACTCGGATGGATGTATGTCGACCAATGACACGGTCCTGCTGCTCGCATCGGGCGCCTCCGGCGCGGCACCGTCGGCCGCGGAATTCACCGCTGCACTGACCGAGGCGTGCGCCGTGATCGCGCGCGGCCTCGTTGCCGACGCGGAGGGCGCCAGTCACGATATTGCGATCACGGTGACCGGAGCGACGAGCGAGGCGGCTGCAGAGGCGGTTGCGCGCGCGATCGCGCGCTCCAACTTGTTCAAGGCCGCGATCTTCGGCCGCGATCCCAACTGGGGTCGCGTCATCTCCGCTGCCGGAACCGTGCCAGAGTCTGTCGCTCCCTTCGACCCGACGATGCTCGATGTTGTCATCAACGGCGTCGAGGTGTGCCGCGCGGCGGGGGTCGGCGACGACCGGGCGCTCGTCGATCTCAGCGATCGTGACGTGTCGGTGCTCGTGGACCTCCACGCCGGCGTGGCGACCGCCACCGTCTGGACCAACGACCTCACCCACGACTACGTCCACGAGAACAGCGCGTATTCAACATGAGCACAGACATCCCCTCGCCAGAGCTGACGGCACAACAGAAGGTCGGCGTCCTCATCGACGCGATGCCGTGGATCGAGAGTTTCCGCGGCGCGATCGTTGTCATCAAGTACGGCGGCAACGCCATGATCGACGCCGAGCTCAAGCGCGCGTTTGCCCAGGACATCGTGCACCTGCGTCTGCTTGGGCTGCTCCCCGTGGTCGTGCACGGCGGCGGTCCCCAGATCACGGACATGCTCGCCCGCCTTGGCATCGAGTCGGAGTTCAAGGGCGGCCTGCGCGTGACGACGCCGGAGGCGATGGATGTCGTGCGGATGGTGCTCACCGGTCAGGTCTCCCGGGAACTCGTCGGCCTCATCAACGACCACGGTCCGCACGCCGTTGGTCTCTCAGGCGAGGACGCCGGGCTGCTGCAGGCGAAGCGGCGCCATGCGACCGTGGACGGCCAGCAGGTCGACGTCGGGCTCGTGGGTGACGTGGTGAAAGTCAACCCGGCCGCAGTTCGCGACATCGTCGAGGCTGGCCGCATTCCCGTCGTATCTACCGTCGCGCCAGACATTGACGACCCCACCACCGTTCTCAACGTCAACGCGGATACGGCGGCTGCGGCCCTCGCTATCGCCCTGCGGGCAAAGAAACTCATCGTGCTGACGGACGTCGAGGGGCTTTACGCCCACTGGCCCGACCGCTCAAGCCTCATCCGTGCGATCGGCGCGACCGCGCTTGAGCAACTGTTGCCTTCGCTTGAATCTGGAATGCGGCCGAAGATGGAGGCATGCTTGCGCGCCGTGCGGGCAGGTGTCTCAGAAGCGCACGTGATCGACGGTCGCGAGCCGCACTCGATCCTCACCGAGGTGTTCACTACCGCCGGCGTCGGCACCATGGTCGTGCCCGACAAGGAGATGTGGACATGAGCGAGCTCAGCACGCACGGCGAGGCCGGGTTGTCCCGCGGCGCCGTCGCGCTGCAGCGCTACGAGCACTCGGTCATGGGTACGTTCGGTACGCCATTGCGCGTGCTCACCCACGGCGCCGGGAGTTACGTCTGGGACGCAGACGGCAACAGGTACCTCGATCTACTCGGCGGTATCGCGGTCAACGCGCTCGGGCATGCGCACCCTGCGTGGGTCGACGCCGTGTCAAAGCAGGCCGCTACCCTCGCCCACGTGTCGAACTTTTTTGCGACGCCGACGCAGATCGAACTTGCTGAGAAGCTCCTTGATCTCGCGTGCGCCCCCGCTGGATCGCGAGTCTTCTTCACGAACTCGGGAGCCGAGGCCGCCGAGGCCGCATTCAAGATGGCTCGCAAGACGGGAAAGCGACGGATCATCGCCCTCGAAAACTCGTTCCACGGGCGCACCATGGGTGCGCTCGCGTTGACGGGAAAACCCACCATTCGTGAGCCCTTCGCACCCCTGCCCGCCGGCGTCGAGTTCGTGCCGCGGGACGATATTGACGCGCTTGTTGCCGCCGCGACAGCCGGCGATCTCGCCGCCATCGTGCTCGAACCCATTCAGGGCGAGGCGGGCGTTCGCCCTCTGAGCCACGCGTATCTTGAGCTCGCGCGCGAGTTAGCCACGCGTCATCAGGCCCTGCTCGTGTTCGACGAGGTTCAAACGGGCGTCGGGCGTACCGGCGCGTGGTTCGCGCACCAACTGCACGGCGTGCAACCCGACGCGATGATGCTCGCGAAGGGGTTGGGCGGAGGGTTTCCGATCGGGGCGCTCGTCGCGTTCGGGGAGCGCGCGGGATCGCTGCTCGGCAAGGGAGAACACGGCTCAACCTTCGGCGGAAATCCGCTCGCCACCGCGGCCGCGCTCGCGACAATCACCACCATCGAGAATGCGGGCATTCTCGACAACGTCAAGAGTGTCGGAGAACAGTTGCGCGCTGGACTCGGCGCCATCCCTGGCGTCGCCGAGGTGCGAGGGGAAGGCCTTCTGCTCGGCGTGGGGCTCGCGACGCCCGTGAGCGCGCGCGTCGCAGCCGCGGCGATTGACGCGGGATTCATCGTCAACGCGCCCGGTCCCGACACCATCCGCCTCGCACCCGCACTGACACTCACCTCTGACGAAGCGCAAACCTTCATCGCCTGGCTTGCCACCTACGCCGCCGCGCAACCTTTCGACAGTGTGGCGGCGTCGTGAGGCATTTCCTACGCGACGACGACCTCTCGCCATCGGAGCAACGTGAGGTACTTGAACTCGCGCTCGTCTTGCGACAGCAGCGTCACCTTCACCAGCCATTCAGCGGGCCGCAGGCCGTGGCGGTGCTGTTCGATAAGCCATCGACCCGCACGCGCGTGTCATTTGCCGCCGGGATCGCCGAACTCGGTGGCTACCCGCTCGTGCTTGACGCCGCTTCGTCGCAGATGGGTCGCGGGGAATCGATTGCGGACACGGCGAAGGTGCTCGGCCGCCAGGTGAGCGCAATTGTGTGGCGCACGTTCGGACAGGACCGCCTCGAAGAGATGGCCCAGTACGCGGGAGTGCCCGTCGTCAACGCCCTCACCGATTCGTTCCACCCGTGCCAGATCCTCGCTGATCTTGCAGCCGTGGCCGACTCGCGTGGCGGCGCCGACGCACTCGCGGGCCTCACCCTCACGTACGTGGGCGACGGTGCCAACAACATGGCTCACAGTTACCTCCTTGGTGGCGCCGTCGCGGGCATGCACGTCCGCATTGGCGCGCCAGCGGACTACATGCCGAGCGACGAGGTCCTGCTCGACGCCACGCGCATCGCGGCCGAGACCGGGGGGTCGGTCGAGGTCACCACTGATCACGATGACGCCGTGCGAGGTGCCGATGTCATCGCGACCGACACGTGGGTGTCGATGGGTGACGAGGGTGAGGCCCGCGATCGGGCCGGGCGCTTCGTCCCGTTTCAGGTCAACGCCACGACTCTTGCGCTCGCCGCCGACGGCGCTCAGGTCCTCCATTGCCTGCCCGCGTATCGGGGCAAGGAAATCACCGCGGAGGTGATCGACGGTCCACAATCGCTCGTGTGGCTCGAGGCGGAGTACCGACTGCACGCTCAAAAGGCGCTGCTCACGTGGTTGGTCCGGCAATGACGCACACCATTCCCACGAGCAAGGCGGCTCGTCAGGCTCTCGTTCGCCGCTTGATCGAGTCCGGCGGGATCCATTCGCAAGGTGAGCTTGCGCTGCGCCTTGAGTCGCAGGGAATCACGGTGACGCAGGCGACCCTGTCGCGCGACCTGGTTGACGTCGGCGCGGTGAAGGTCCGCGACGCAACGGGCAGCCACGTGTATACGACGGCCGACGCCATCGAGGCGAGCGAAGACACCGAGCAGCGGCTCGTCCGCTTGTGTGGCGAGCTTCTCTTTAGTGCCGACGCGTCCGCGAACATCGCCCTCCTCCGTACGCCGTCGGGCGCCGCCCAGTATTTTGCTAGCGCGATTGACGCCAACGACGACGCGGAGATCGTCGGCACGGTCGCCGGCGATGACACCGTCATCGTCATTGCCAGGGACGCCGACGGCGGCCTTCGTCTTGCCCAGAAGTTCCTCGATCGCGCGAGCGGCGTCGGCCACGCGCACTGACATACCGGAAAGAGACACATATGACTGAGCGGATCGTCCTTGCCTATTCGGGCGGCTTGGACACCTCGGTGGCCATCGGCTGGATTGCCGATGCGACAGGCGCTGAGGTCGTCGCGGTCGCGGTTGACGTCGGCCAAGGCGGCGAGGACCTTGAGGTCATTCGGCAGCGCGCGCTTGACTGCGGCGCCGTCGAGGCATACGTCGCGGACGCCCGTGACGAGTTCGCCGAGCAGTACTGCATGCCGGCGCTCAAGGCCAACGCGCTCTATCACGACAAGTATCCGCTCGTGTCTGCGCTTTCACGTCCCGTCATCGTCAAGCACCTCGTGACGGCCGCGCGCGAATTCGGCGCGACCACAGTCGCGCACGGCTGCACCGGAAAGGGTAACGACCAGGTCCGTTTCGAGGTCGGGATCGTCTCGCTTGCCCCGGAACTGACCTGCATTGCGCCGGTGCGCGACCTCGCCCTCACGCGCGATCGCGCCATTGAATATGCCGAACGCCACTCGCTCCCGATCGCCACGACAAAGAAGAACCCGTTCTCGATCGACCAGAACGTGTGGGGACGAGCCGTCGAGACGGGATATCTCGAGGACATCTGGAATGCACCGACGAAGGACGTCTACGACTACACGGACGACCCCTCGTTCCCGCCAGTGCCTGACGAGGTCGTCATTTCCTTTGCGCGCGGGATTCCGGTAGCGATTGATGGTCATGCTGTGACGCCGCTGCAGGCGATTGAAGAGATGAACCGGCGTGCGGGGGCGCACGGGGTGGGCCGCATTGACATCGTCGAAGACCGCCTGGTGGGTATCAAGAGCCGCGAGATCTATGAGGCGCCAGGCGCGATCGCGCTCATTGAGGCCCATCGCGAGATGGAAAACGTCACGATCGAGCGTGAGCAGGCGCGGTACAAGCGCGTCGTGGGCGAGAAGTGGACCGAACTCGTCTACGACGGGATGTGGGCATCGCCCCTCAAGCGCTCGCTCGACGCCTTTATTGAGGACACTCAGCGGTACGTCTCAGGAGATGTACGTCTGGTGCTTCACGGCGGGCGAGCCACGGTGACGGGCCGTCGGTCGGACGTGGGGCTCTACGACTTCTCGCTCGCGACGTATGACGAAGGCGATACGTTTGACCAAAGCGCCTCCCGCGGCTTCATCGAGATCTACGGTCTTGCCGCGAAGCAGGCGGCAGCGCGTGAAGCGAGGGCGGGTCAGTAGCGACCCGAGGGGAGATCCATGGTGGATACCAACGAAGGCGCACTGTGGGGCGGCCGATTCGAGTCGTCACCCGAGCGGGCGCTCGCGGCTCTCAGCAAGTCGACGCACTTTGACTGGCGCTATGCCGACGACGACCTCGCGGGATCGATCGCACACGCCCATGGGCTCGAGCGCGCAGGGCTCCTGTCGCCCGCCGAAACCCAGGCGATGGTTGATGCGCTCCAGTCGATCCGCTCCGACGTCGCGATTGGCGCTGTCACGCCGTCGGCAACGGACGAGGATGTCCACGGCGCGCTCGAGCGGGTGCTGATCGAGCGCGTCGGACCGGACCTCGGTGGCAAGCTCCGCGCGGGCCGCTCGCGCAACGATCAAATTGCCACGCTCTCGCGGATGTATCTGCGCCGCAATGCGCGGCATATCGCGGAACACGTGCTCGACCTCGTCGACGCGCTCCTTGAGCAGGTCGATCGCCATCACAGCGCGCCCATGCCCGGCCGCACGCACTTTCAGCACGCACAGCCTGTGACCCTCGGGCACCACCTGCTCGCGCACGCGTGGCCGCTGTTGCGTGACGTCGAACGACTCAGTGATTGGGACGCGCGAGCCGCGTTCTCGCCGTACGGCGCGGGAGCGCTCGCGGGCACCACCCTTGGGCTCGATCCCACCGCTGTCGCCGAGGAGTTGGGCTTCCTTGGTCCGACCGAGAACTCCATTGATGCGACGGCATCGCGTGACGTAGTCGCTGAATTCATGTGGGTCTGCGCGATGATCGGTGTCGACGTGTCCCGCTTGTCAGAAGAGATCGTCGCGTGGGCCACTGTCGAGTTCGGGTTTGTATCCCTGGATGACGCCTACGCGACGGGCTCAAGCATCATGCCCCAGAAGAAGAATCCCGATATCGCCGAACTGGCGCGTGGCAAGGCTGGCCGGTTGATCGGTGACCTCACCGGGGTCCTTGCGACACTCAAGGGACTGCCGCTCGCCTACAACCGCGACCTGCAAGAAGTCCACGAGCCCGCATTCGACGCGGTCGACACTCTCGCGGTCGTGCTCCCCGCGTTCACGGGGATGGTGCGAACGTTGCGCTTCCACACCGATCGTCTTGCAGAGCTCGCGCCCGCGGGCTTCTCTCTCGCTACCGACATCGCGGAATGGCTGGTTAAGCGCGGCGTCCCGTTCAGGGATGCCCATGAGGTCGCCGGTGCGTGCGTGCGCCTGTGCGAGAAGCGGGGCAAGGATCTCCACGAACTCACAGCCGAAGAGATGTCCGCGATCTCGCCGGACCTCGACCCATCGGTGATCGAGGTTCTCACCGTCGCAGGTTCGCTTGCGGCACGATCGTCACCGGGCGGCACCGCACCGGATGCAGTGGCAGCACAGGGAAAACTCGCACGCGCCCGCATCGCGCACTTCCGCCCGTGGTCGGCCGCCTAGGCCTCGTGTTCCTCGACGGTCACTTCGATCGCCCCGGTCAGGCTCCGTAGGTCGTCGTAGGCGATCTCGAATACGGAGTGAGGCGTTCCCGCAGTCGCCCACAGCTCTCCGTGCTTCTTGAGCTCGACGTCAATGTAGATGGGGAGCGCGGACGATTGTCCGACGGGTGCCACGCCGCCGATCGGCTGGCCAGTCTCCTGGCGCACGCGGTCCGCTGTCGCGCGCGTGACGGACGTGGCTCCTACCTGCGCGGCGAGCAGGTCCGTGTCGACCTGGTGTGATCCGGAGGTGAGCACGATGATCGGCGAGTCGTCTGCAAGGAACACAAGGCTTGCGGCAATTGCGCCGACTTCACAGTCGAGCGCGGCGGCCGCTTCGGCCGCAGTACTGGTGGATTCCGCGAGCGTGCGTACCTCGCTGCGAAGTCCGTGCGCGGTCAGTATTGCCATGATCCGAGCGCTCGTGGGGTGCATACCTCCACCGTATCCTTTCGCCATGCCGAACCTCGGGGTGAGCGAGATTGTGCGAGCGGCACTGGCGGCGCCCGCGCGGCTCGGCGGCGCGCGACTGGTGCTCATTGATGGTCCGGCCGGTGCGGGAAAGACCAGCCTCGCGTCGCGCGTCGCGTCCGAGCTCGTTGCGTCCGAGCTCGTTGCGACAGTCGTGCACGGCGACGACCTCTACGAAGGCTGGACCGGCCTTGGCACACTGTGGGCGACCCTTGGCCCGCGTGTCATCGAGCCGCTTTCGCGTGGCGAGGACGCGACGTTCGATCGGTGGGACTGGACGGCTGAACGCCGAGGCGAGCGGTGCGTCGTCCCATGGGTTGACGCGGTCGTCATCGAAGGCGTGGGCGTGGCCCAGCGTCGGGTGCGGCCGTTCGCCAGCCTGGTGGTGTACGTCGACGCGCCATGGCCCGAGCGGCTCCGGCGAGGCATTGCGCGAGACGGCGAAGACGTGGAGTCGGCGTGGGAGCGATGGCACCGCGACGAGGACGCGCACTTTGCGACCGAAGGCACACGAGCGGCCGCGGACGTGGTGATCGACGGCTTGGAAAGAGTTCCCGACTAGCGCTTCGCGGACCTGCGTCCGCCTGCTGGCACAATGGGCGCATCATGACGCACATCCTCGACGAGTTGGAATGGCGCGGCCTCATCTCGCAGACAACGGGCGACGACGAGTTGCGCGAGGCGCTCACCGCCGGCCCTGTGACTCTGTACTGCGGTTTCGATCCGACCGCGCCGAGCCTCCACCTTGGCAACCTCATGCAGATTCTTACGGTGCGGCGTTTCCAGGATGCTGGGCATCGGCCGCTCCTTCTCGTCGGCGGCGCCACCGGGCTCATCGGCGACCCCCGCATGTCAGGGGAGCGCACACTCAATCCCGTCGACGTCGTGCATGAATGGGTGGAGAACATCCGCAGGCAGATCGAGCCGTACATGTCGTTCGAGGGAAGCAATGCCGCGCGCATGGTCAACAACTATGAGTGGACGCGGGAACTCAGCGCGATCGATTTCCTTCGCGAAGTTGGCAAGCACTATCGCCTTGGAACAATGCTCGCGAAAGAGACCGTCGCGCGCCGACTGCGATCAGACGAGGGCATCTCCTACACCGAGTTCAGCTATCAGATCTTGCAGGGCATGGACTTCCTGGAGCTCTATCGCCGGTACGGATGCACGCTGCAGACGGGTGGCTCAGACCAGTGGGGCAACCTGCTGAGCGGCACTGAACTTATTCGAAAGTCCGACGGCGGCACGGCACACGCGCTCGCGACGCCGCTCGTCACCAAGGCCGACGGTTCGAAGTTCGGAAAGACCGAGGGCGGTGCGATCTGGCTCGACGCCTCGCTCACAAGCCCCTACGCGATGTACCAGTTCTGGATGCGTTCGCTCGACGCGGACGTTGTGCAATACCTCAAGTACTTCACGTTCCGCACCCGGGACGAGATCGAAGACCTGGCAGTAGCCGTGAGCGACGAGCCCCATTTCCGGCGCGCTCAGCGCACCCTCGCCTATGACGTCACCGCCTTAGTACATGGAGCCGACGCGGCCGACAAAGTCGTGGACGCGTCCGAGGCGCTCTTTGGACGCGGCGAGCTCAGCACGCTGGACGAGGCAACGCTCGCGGGCTGCGCTCAGGAACTCGGAGGTGTTGACGTGGTGCCCGGAACGAGCGTCGTTGACGCGCTCGTCGCCGCGGGCGTCATCGATTCAAAGTCGGCCGCTCGGCGGGCCGTCGCCGAGGGTGGTGCGTACGTCAACAACGAACGCATCGACGATCCCGACGCCGCTCTGGCAGTCACGGACGCGCTGGCCGGGGGCTGGGTGGTCGTCAGGCGTGGGAAGAAGTCTGCTGGACTCGTCCGCATTGGTGCGTAGTGGAGCGACGGTGCTGTTCGCGGACCCATGATTACCAGGCACGATAAGTCGACGATGGCGCGACACGCCCGAGATTTCTGCGATTTGACTCGTGGGTTAACAAGCCCGTAATGTCTTCCTCGCTGCCCAAACAGGCGCTCGCCGGAGGACTGAACAAGGCCACGGGAGTGAACGAGGGCAGCATCCCATCCACTCATTGAGGATCGCTCGCGCGCGCTTCGAGAGGTACGATGGGAGGTCCCTCCGGCCTCGAGACACGCGGTGAACGCGAGTTGACAGGGCGGGTGCTTGGGACTAAGTTAGAAGGGTTGCCCTAAGCCCAACTCGGAAGAGTAAAGCTTGGTGCGCGTCCGAAACTTGAGAACTCAACAGTGTGCCACATAGTCGATGCCAAAACCTCCGGCATCGCGGCGAAACAGCTTCGGCTGATTCACAGCGATGACGGATTCCTTTGGTAAAGAAATAAATGTCAGTGACATTTGTTCATTTGCTAGAGATTAAACCGGTTCTTCGGAACCACTTCGTATGCTTGTAACCCGGCCTAGCCGGTTTGCTAACAAACATTTACGGAGAGTTTGATCCTGGCTCAGGACGAACGCTGGCGGCGTGCTTAACACATGCAAGTCGAACG
>JAHEMW010000127.1 GCA_024643505.1 Demequinaceae bacterium | reverse complement strand
ACACCGACGACGGAGGCTCGCACGAGCCGGAAGACTCCTGGCGCCATCAGCACACCGAAGACGACCATCGCCGTGTTCGTGCTCTGACCGACGCTCGACAGCACCACGAGCAGGACGAGGATCGCGGGGATCGCCATGAGGAGGTTTGCGATCCAACTGCTCACGCCGTCGAACAGGCCCTTGCGGTAGCCGGCGATCAGGCCGATGGGAACGCCAATCGCGACCGCCACTGCGACGGCGATGGCCGCGCCGACGAGCGTGACCTGGCCGCCGTAGAGCAACCGCGCCCAAATGTCGCGGCCGACGCCGTCGAACCCGAGCGGGTGGCCGGGCTCGCGTGCGCCGAGGGTGTTCGCGAGCGCTGGGTCGACGGGGCTGGCGTCCGTGATGAAGGCGGCGCCGAAGCTCGCAATGGTGATGATGATGAGGGTGACGATCGAGACAACAGCGACGGGGTCGCGCAGGAGGCGGCGTAGGACGTGGTCGCGCTTGGCAGGTGCGGCGTGTGCCACGGGGGCACCGAGACCGACGGCGGAGTTGGGGTCGGGGATGGTCATGCCACACGCACCTTCGGGTTGAGCCAGCCGTACGCGACATCCATGAGCAGGTTGACGAGCACGATGATGAACACCATGAGCACGGTGATGCCGAGCATCACTGGCTGGTCGCCGACGGATGCCGACGAGAACATTTCGGTGCCGAGTCCGTAGAGACCGAACACCCGCTCGACCACGACCGCGCCGCCGACGAGCCCGATGAACTGCAGGGCAAGCACGGTGAGGGCGGGCGGGGCCGCGTTGCGAAGAGCGTGTCTGTAAAGGAGGCTGCGTTCGCCGAGCCCGCGGCTGCGAAGCGTGCGCACGAAGTCCATGCGCAGCACGTCGAGCATGGAGCCGCGCACTTGCTGGGCGGTGGCGGCGATCGCGCCGATCGCGAGCGCCGTCGCGGGCAGGGTGATCGACATGAGCCAGCCCGAAGGCGACTCGGAGAAGGACGTGAATCCCACCGCGGGGAAGATCTTGAACTGTACGGCGAACAGGGCGGACAGCGTCAGCGCGATGAGGAAGGACGGGAGCGCGAAGCCGATGATCGCGAGTGACTGGACGAGGCGGTCGAGCCAGCCTCCCTTCACGGCAGCGGCGACGCCGATAACGATCGCGAACACCGTCGCGATGATGAGGCCCGCGAACAACAGGCTAAGCGTGACGGGGAGCTTCGCGCCGAGCACATCCGTGACGGCCTGCCCGGAGAACCACGAGCGGCCGAAGTCACCGGTGACGGCGGAGCCGAGCCAGTCGAAGTACCGCGTGAACAGCGAGTCGTTGAGACCGAGTTCGGCGGCCTTCGCGGCGACCTGCTCCTCGGTGGCGGTCTGTCCGGCGATGTTGCGGGCCACGTTGGTGCCGCTGAGGCTCATGAGCCAGAACATTAGGAACGACGTCGCGAGGATGAGGATGAGGCCGGAGAGGATGCGGCGAATGAGGAAGGTGAGCATCGTTGCTCCTTGGTCGGGAGGAGGACCTGGGGTGGTGGGGACGGTGCGGGGCCGAATCGGGATTCGGCCCCGCACCGCTGATGGCTAGCTAGCCGGTGCGAAGTTGTACAGGTAGGGGACGATCGCGAACTTCTGCGGCGTCACGGCAACCTTGCTTGAGTAAGCGAAGTTGCTCACAACGTCCGTCCACGGGGCGTTCCAGGCCTGGTTGACGAGGTACTCATTCACGTCACGGAAGATCGCGTCCTGCTCGGCGCCAGTCGCGGCAGACGCCTGGTCGAGGAGGCCCTTGATCGTCGGGTCCGTGTAGCGGAACGGGTTCCACAGCGCGTTCTCGGGGATCTGGATCACCGAGGTGTCCCAGGGACGGAAGGACGCGAGCTGGAAGTAGGACGCGGCGTACTTGCCGTTGAGGAGGGCGTCGATGACCTGGTCCAGGGGCAGCGGGTCAAGCTTGACCGTGATGCCGATGGCGCCAAGCTGCTCAACGATCGCCGCCTGCGCGCCGGGGTTGAACGCGGTGAGGTCGGGCATGGTGAGCTCGAAACCGTCCGCGTAGCCGGCCTGGGCCATGAGGTCCTTGGCCTTCGCGACGTCGTACGTGTAGACGTCGTTCAGCGCTGGGTCGAATGCTGCGCCGTCCGGGTTGAATGCCTGGGTGGTGGCGATGCCGTATCCGGTGAAGGCGGTCTTGATAATCGTGTCCTTGTCGAACGCGAAGTTGATCGCCTGGCGAACCTTGACGTCACCGAGGGCCGGAACGAGGTCGCCGGCGCGGTCCCAGATGTACAGGCCGCTGACGTCGCCAGAGGGGTAGGTGAGGATGTTGAGTCCGGCACCCTCAAGCGTCGCGACGTTCTTCGTGTCGGACACGAACCCGCCGTCGATCTGACCGGCCTGGAGGGCGTTCAGCATGGCGGTCGCGTCGTTGAGCGGCGTGAGCACGATCTTGTCGAACGGGAACGCGTCAGGGTTCCAGTAGTCAGGGTTGCGGGTAAAGGTGTACTTCGCGTCGACGGTGGTGTTGGCGACGTCGAGAACGTACGGACCGGATCCAACGGGCGTGGTCTGGAGACCCTCGGTGCCGATCGCGGCGGGGCTCGCCATCATTCCGGCGGTGTTGCCGAGGTTCGGAACCAGCGACGGGTCCGGCGAGGTGAGGTTGACGACCACGTGAGTGGCGTCGACCACGTCGACGCTGTCGACGAGCTGCAGCATGCCCGCGGCCTCGTTTGTGCCGGTCTTGGTGTTCAGCAAGTTGGCCTTGACTGCCTCGCCGTCGAAGACGGTGCCGTCGGTGAATGTGACGTCGTCGCGCAGGGTGAGCGAGAGCTTGGTCTGCGTGTCGTCGTACGACCACTCGGTCGCGAGGTTCGGCTGCACGTCAGCGTTCGCGTCAAGACGGAACAGCTGGTCGTAGACCGGCTGGTAGTAAATGGTGTTGTGGCCGAGGCCAGCGTCCTTGAGGTCCCACGGCTGCGCCGGGGCGATCGGGGCGAGGGTGAGGGTGAGGTTGCCCTGAGGCGCACCGGAGGGGTCACCCCCCGACCCGCCGCTGCACGCGGCGAGTCCCATCATGATTGCCGCGGCTCCCGCCACGATCCAACGCTTGCGCATGTTCTCTCCTGTGGTTGGCGGCGGGTCGAGCCACATCGGTGGGGCGGCCCGCCTATACGTGTAAGTGGTGCAAGGCCCAACTTAAACGAATCAGTGAACTTCTGCAAGTTATTGGTGAAACGAATAGGTAACGATGTTGTGACCAGCCGCCGAGCAAGCGCTCTCACGCCTCAGGCGGACTCGCGCACGATGACAGAGACGGACTCCGAGCGCGGCATCGCGGGCAGCGGCTCGCCCGCGATCCCAGCGCGAATGAGCGCCGCGAGGTGATCGGCCAAGACCTCCTCGTTCTGATCGATCGACGTCAACGGCGGCGACGCGAACGGCGCAAGCGCGATGTTGTCCACCCCGATCACGGCCATGTCGGTCGGGGCAGTGAGGCCGAGTTCGCGCATGCCGGCGAGGACGGCGAAGGCGACCTCGTCGTTGTAGGCGCACACGCCGGTCACCGGGGGCGACGAAGCCCTCCACGCCCGGACGGCGTCGGCCGCGCTTGCCACGTCAAGCGGCACGAATTGCACGACGGGAAGGTCGAGACCAAGCTCGACACACGACGTTCGTACGCCGTCGAGTCGCAAGCGGAGGAAGCCCTCGACACGCGCGTCGGCCGGAGCGGCGTACCCGATGCTCGAGTGCCCCGCGACGGCGAGGTGCTCCACCTGGAGCCGCCCAATGAGATGTTGCGGCACGGTGAGTGTGGCCTCGCCCGATCGCGGCGCCCACAGCGTCTGCGCCACAAAGATTCCCGACGCCGTCATGTCGCGCTCGAGTTGCGGGGGCACCTCCGTCCACGCCACCACAGCCGCCGGCGAAATCTGACGCCAGAGCGAGTCGAGCGGGTGCCGGTCGGAAATCCGCCGCGTAATGAGGCTCAGCCCCGTCGATTCGAGGTCATCCTCGAGTCGATCGATGAGCGACGCGATGGTCGGGCCGATTGGCAGGTTTGGCATGGCGAGCAACACCACGTCACTACTGCCCTTGCGCAGCGCG
>JAHEMW010000034.1 GCA_024643505.1 Demequinaceae bacterium | reverse complement strand
TTCCTTTTTGAGCTCGCTGATCTCGTCGCGCAAGCGCGCGGCAACTTCGAAGTGCAGGTCGGCTGCCGCCGCCCGCATCTGAGCGGAGAGATCTTCGATGAGCTGTGTCAGTTCACTGGCGGGACGCCCCGCCATCGCGGTCACGCGGCCCGGCTCAAGCGCTGCGCGCTCGAGGGTGGTGAACGTGTCTGCGTCCTCGCGCGCGAGCATTTCGGTGATGTCGCCGATCCGTTTGCGAAGGGGCGTCGGGTCGATACCGTTCTCCAGGTTGTACTGCACCTGGCGGTCGCGCCTTCGGTTCGTCTCATCGATCGCCGAAGCCATGGAATCGGTGATCGAGTCCGCATACATGTGAACCTCGCCGGACACGTTGCGGGCGGCGCGCCCAATCGTCTGAATGAGCGACGTCGCGGAGCGCAAGAAACCTTCTTTGTCGGCGTCGAGAATCGACACGAGCGACACTTCGGGGAGGTCAAGCCCTTCGCGCAACAGGTTGATGCCGACGAGCACGTCGAAGCGGCCCATGCGAAGTTCGCGGAGGAGTTCGACGCGCCGGAGAGTGTCGACATCGGAATGGAGGTACTCGACCCGCACGCCGCGATCCGCCAAATACTCAGTGAGGTCCTCCGCCATTTTCTTGGTGAGAGTCGTGACTAGCACCCGCTCATTTCGCTCGACCCGAAGACGAACCTGCTCAAGGAGATCGTCGATCTGCCCCGTGGTCGGCTTCACGACGACCTTGGGATCGACGAGGCCTGTGGGTCGGATAATTTGCTGCACCACCCCGCTCGCCTTTTCGAGCTCGTACTTGCCCGGCGTAGCGGAGAGATACACCGTCTGACCAACTCGTCCTTGAAATTCCTTCCACATCAGCGGGCGATTATCGAGCGCGGAAGGCAGGCGAAAGCCGTGATCGACGAGGGTTCGCTTGCGCGACGCATCGCCCTCGTACATCGCACCGATCTGGGGGACAGTGACGTGGGATTCATCGATGACGAGGAGAAAGTCCTCTGGGAAGTAGTCGAGCAACGTATGCGGGGGGGTGCCAGGCACCCGTTGCTCGATGTGACGCGAGTAGTTTTCGATGCCGGAACAGGTGCCAACCGACCGCATCATCTCGAGATCGAACGTTGTCCGCATCTTGAGCCGCTGCGCCTCAAGCAGTTTGTTTTGCCTCTCAAGGTCGACGAGCCGTTCGTCGAGCTCCGACTCGATCGTCACGATGGCGCGGTGCATCCGCTCCTGGCTCGCGACGTAATGCGACGCCGGGAAGATATGCACCTGGTCTCGGCGCTCCACGACGTCCCCGGTGAGCGGGTGAAGTGTGTAGAGCGCTTCAATCTCGTCGCCAAACATCTCGATGCGCAGAGCGAGTTCCTCGTATACCGGAATGATCTCGACCGTGTCACCGCGCACTCGAAACGTGCCTCGCGTGAAAGCAAGGTCGTTGCGTGAGTACTGCATCTGGACAAACTCGCGCAGCAGGAGGTCGCGCTCAACGACGTCGCCGACGGCCAGTGTGACCATGGCCTCGATGTACTCCTCTGGCGTGCCAAGACCATAGATGCACGAGACCGATGACACCACGATCACATCTCTGCGGGTCAGGAGAGAATTCGTTGCGGAGTAGCGCAAACGCTCTACTTCCTCGTTGATCGAAGAATCCTTCTCAATGTAGGTATCGGTTTGCGGGACGTAAGCCTCCGGTTGGTAATAGTCGTAGTAGCTGACGAAGTACTCGACCGCGTTTCGCGGGAGCAGATCCCGGAATTCGTTCGCGAGCTGCGCCGCGAGCGTCTTGTTGTGCGCCATGACAAGTGTGGGGCGCTGCAAGCGCTCGATCAGCCACGCCGTCGTGGCCGACTTGCCGGTTCCGGTGGCGCCCAGCAGAACCACGTGCTCCTCCCCCGCCATGATGCGACGCGCGAGATCGTTGATCGCCGCTGGCTGATCGCCGCTTGGGCGATACTCAGAAATCACCTCGAAGGGCGCCTCCGAGCGGCGCAGGTCAGGTCCGGTCATGGGACAACCGTACGTCGCGGCACCGACACGTCACTGCGGTACGTGGGTGCGCCAGAAGGCGTCGACCTGCTCATTGAGCTCCTCGATGCTGTGCGAGCCATCGATCACCGCGTCTGCAACGGCCGCACGCTCCTCGTCGGTCGACTGCGCACGAATGCGCGCTGCGGCATCAGTACGGGCGAGCCCGCGCTCGTCGATCAGGCGCCGCATCCGGACCTCCACGGGTGCAGCGATGGCAACGACGAGGTCGAAGTCGGCTCCCTGCCCAGTCTCTACGAGCAACGGAATGTCATGGACGACAACCTCGACGCCTTCGCTGCGAGCCTGGCGGTCCGCAGCCTGACCGGCCGCCATGACGTACGGGTGCACGATCTCATTGAGCCGCTCACGCTCGCGTTGCGATCCAAACACGATCCCGCCGAGCGCGCGCCTGTCGAGTTCGCCGTCGACAACAACAGTGTCGCCGAATCCGCGGATGATCTCGACCAGAGCTGCGGAACCCGGCGCGACCGCTCGCCGCGCGAGCACGTCGTGGTCAATCACGCGCGCGCCCAATTCGGCGAATCGCCGAGAAGCCGCCGACTTACCGGCGGCGATCCCGCCGGTCAACCCGATTCGGAGCACCTGCGAATCTTCACACGCAATGCGGCGCGGAGCAAGGCGTTCACACGCACGAAGGGCCCGTCGCCTACGCGACGGGCCCTAGGTGATGAGCCGTTTAGTTGCCCGTGAGCTTCTCGCGCAGCGCGGCGAGGCGTTCGTCGGAAGCGAGGGTTCCGGCTTCCGCCTCGTCCTCGTCGTGCGAACTGTATGACGTGGCGGCTTCAGACTTGGCAGCACGCTTCTTGGCAGCGGGCTCGACGACCTCGGCCTCAGCAGCCGTGGCATCCTGACGCGCCACGAACGCCTTGTGAGCCTCCCAGCGCTCGTGAGCCTTGGCGTAGTCGGCCTCCCAGGCTTCGCGCTGCGACTCGTAGCCATCGCGCCATTCTTGGGTCTCGGGGTCAAATCCCTCGGGGTACTTGTAATTGCCTGCAGCGTCGTACTCGGCCGTCATGCCGTACAGCGCAGGGTCAAAGTCTTCACCCTCGGGGTCAACGCCCTCGTTGGCCTGCTTGATAGACAGCGAAATGCGTCGGCGCTCGAGATCAATGTCGATGATCTTGACGAACACCTGCTCTTCGGCGGACACCACCTGCTCGGGCAGCTCGACGTGGCGAACCGCGAGTTCGGAAATGTGCACGAGGCCTTCGATTCCCTCAAAGACTCGAACAAAGGCACCGAACGGAACGAGCTTGGTGACCTTGCCGGGCACGATCTGGCCGATCGCGTGCGAGCGGGCGTACACGGCCCACGGGTCTTCCTGAGTTGCCTTGAGCGACAGCGAGACTCGCTCGCGGTCCATGTCGATCTCGAGAACTTCAACCTCGACCTCTTGGCCGACGGAGACGACCTCGTTCGGGTGATCGATGTGCTTCCAGGACAACTCGGACACGTGCACGAGACCGTCGACGCCGCCGAGGTCAACGAACGCACCAAAGTTCACGATCGACGACACCACGCCCTTGCGAACTTGACCGGGAGCGAGGGCCGTGAGGAACGTCGAACGCACCTCTGACTGGGTCTGCTCGAGGAAAGCGCGGCGGGACAAGACGACGTTGTTGCGGTTCTTGTCGAGCTCGATGATCTTCGCTTCGATCATCTGGCCGATGTACGGCGCGAGGTCGCGCACGCGGCGCATCTCGACGAGCGACGCGGGCAGGAAGCCGCGCAAGCCAATGTCGACGATCAGACCGCCCTTAACGACCTCGATCACCGAGCCGGTGACAACGCCGTCTTCTTCCTTGACCTTCTCGATCGTTCCCCACGCCCGCTCGTACTGCGCGCGCTTCTTCGACAGGATGAGGCGGCCTTCCTTGTCCTCTTTCGTGAGGACAAGAGCCTCGATGGTGTCGCCAACGTTGACGACGTCATCGGGATCAGCGTCATGCCGGATCGACAGTTCGCGAGCGGGAATCACACCCTCGGTCTTGTAGCCGATGTCGAGGAGCACCTCGTCACGGTCAACCTTGACGATGATTCCCTGGACGAGGTCTCCGTCGTCGAAGTTCTTGATGGTGGCGTCGATCGCTGCGAGGAAGTCCTCGCTCGTGCCGATGTCGTTGACGGCGATCGTGGTGGTCTCGGGGGTGGATACGGACATAGAGGGAGTGGCTCCGATGGACAGTGGGTGAAAGGGTATGGACAGGTAGTGCGGCCGGCGCCGAGGCGCGGAAAAGGCCAACGAGTATCCTACCCCGCTTACCGCACGCGGACCAAAACTCCTAGAGGCCGTGCGAGGCGTCGAGCAGTTCCCTCGGCACCCACTTTGTCTTGCCCATCATGGTCTCGAAGGGTTCAAGCACCACGTGATCGCCCTGCAGCGCCGTGTATTTGCCTGACTCACCCGCGACGATCGCGTCAATCGCGGCGACCCCGAACCGCGTGCCGAGCAGGCGGTCACGCGCGGTCGGCGTGCCGCCGCGCTGGACGTATCCCAGAACCGTGAGACGTGTGGTGAATCCGGTGAGGTCCTCGATCGCCTTGGTCACATCCTGACCGATCGATCCGGCAATCGGGTTTCCCCTCTCGTCGAGCGTCGGCTCGAAATCCCACGACGTTCCCTCAGCTGGCTGCGCACCCTCGGCGACCGCAACAATCGAGAAGTTGCTGTTGCGGTGACGATGCCGGATCTGTCGTGCCACTTGCTCAATGTCAAACGGCTCTTCGGGCGCCAGGATGATGTCAGCCCCGCCCGCGATGCCAGCAGTGACTGCGATCCAGCCGCTGTGCCGGCCCATCAGTTCGACGACCATCACGCGGTTGTGTGACTCCGCAGTCGAGTGGAGGCGGTCAATCGCCTCGGTGGCGATCATGACGGCCGTGTCATAGCCGATCGACGCGTCGGTCCCGACAACGTCATTGTCGATCGTCTTGGGTATACCGATCACGGGGACGTCGAGAGCCTTTGAGACTTTGCCCGCCGCCTTGAGCGTGCCATCGCCGCCGATGCAGATGAATCCCGTGAGCTTCTCATTCTCAAACGTGTCCTTCACGGCGTCCATGCCGCCCGGAACCTTGTTGGGGTGACAACGATCCGTGCCGAGCATCGTGCCGCCCGCGACCAAGATTCCGCTCACGTCGTTGCGCGTCATAGGCGTCGCGTCGCCCTCGATCACGCCGCGCCATCCGTTGTGGAATCCCACGATGGAGCATCCGTGTTCCGACGTGCCGCGCTTCACGATCGCTCGGATAGCCGCGTTGAGTCCCGGGCAGTCGCCGCCGCCGGTCAGAAGTCCGATACGCATACAGCCACCTTAGTGTCCTGCGGTGCGCCAGTTCACGCCCGCACCTATATTCACGTCGAGCGGTACGCGCAGCTTTCCGGCGCCGCTCATTTCGTCGGTGAGAATCGCTTCCACGGCCTCTCGCTCGCCCGTCGCCACCTCGACGACGAGCTCATCATGCACCTGCAAGACCTGTCGCGACGCTAGACCTTCGTCCCGCAGTCGCCTGTCGACGCCCAACATTGCCCGTTTGATGAGGTCCGCGGCACTGCCTTGGATCGGCGCGTTGAGGGCGACGCGCTCGGCGATTTCACGCCTTTGCCGCTGCGTCGACGTGAGGTCGGGAATGTACCGCCGGCGGCCAAAGATGGTCTCCGTGTAGCCGTCAGCACGTGCCTGCTCGACAACTCCCCGCAGGTACGTGCGCACGGAGCCGAACCTGTCAAAGTAATCGTCCATCAACGCCTGCGCGGCGCTCACGTCAAGGCCGAGCTGGCGCGCGAGTCCAAACGAGGAGAGTCCGTAGGCGAGCCCATACGACATCGCCTTCACGCTCGCACGCATCTCGGCGGTCACGTCCCCCGGCGCGACGCCGAATACGCGAGCTCCCACGAATCGGTGGAGGTCCTCGCCGCGCACAAATGCGTCGATCAAGGCTTCGTCGCCTGACAGGTGCGCCATGATGCGCATCTCGATTTGGCTGTAGTCGGCTGTGACAAGGGTCTCGTACCCCGAGCCGACGACGAACGCCTCGCGAAGGCGGTGGCCCTCCGCGGTCCGAATGGGGATATTTTGAAGATTCGGGTCTTTCGAACTCAGCCTTCCCGTCGCGGCAACGACCTGCGAGAACGTCGTGTGGATGCGTCCGTCGTCACGAACAGCCTGCGCGAGGGTTTCGATGATCTGCGCCAACTTGGATGCGTCGCGGTGCGCGAGCAGCGCGGCGAGGAAGGGGTGCGGTCGCTTCGCGTAGAGCTCGGTCAGCGATGCGGCATCGGTCGAATAGCCGGTCTTGATCCGCTTTGTTTTTGGCATGTCGAGGCGATCGAACAAGACGTCCTGGAGCTGCTTGGGCGACGCGAGGTTGACTTCGGTGCCGATCGCCTCGAAGGCGTCGGCCGCAGCGCGATCAACACGCGCGCGTGCCTCGTCGGCGAGGGTCCCGAGATGTGCGGAATCGATGGCCATGCCGGCCCGCTCCATTCCGGCGAGCACCCATGTCAACGGCAGTTCGAGGTCGGCGTACAGGTCTCGCATTCCGCGCTGCGCGATTTCGGCAGTCAGCTCGCGGTCAAGGTCAGCCACCGCGCGCGCGTGCGCTCCGGCGACTGCCTCATCGGACGCCCCAAGTCCCAAGTCGAGTTCTTGTGCCCCTGGGCCGGCGCTGAGATCGATGCCTGCGTATCGCTGTGCGATTGACTCGAGTTCGAATCCGCGCTGATCGGGGTTCACGAGGAACGCGGCAATCTGCGTGTCGCCGACGACGCCATTCAGGCGGTATCCACGTGCGCCGAGTGCGTGCCAGGCGTCTTTGGCTGCGTGAAGAACCTTTGGCACGCTCTCGTCGGCAAGCCAGGCCGCCAGCGCCTCGTCGTCTTCCGGGGAAAGCCCGGTGAGGTCCACGCCGTACGCCGAGCCGTCCGCCGCGCACACCCCGACGGCCCAGGCGTCGGGCTCCGCGCCTGCGTGACCGAGCACATGGATACTCACGCGTCCGGTCAACGCGGTGATCGCATCGACGGCGCGCGCAACAATCACGGGCGGGAGCGGCGCACTCTCAGTCGGCAGCGTCCCGCTGTGCGCGAGCGCAAGAAGCCGGTCGCGGAGGCCGCGGAACTGCAGGGCGTCGCACACCGAATGGACTGCCGCGGCGTCTGCGCCGCGATACTCGAGTTCGGCGACCGGGACTGAAACGTCAAGGTCATCGAGCAAATGATTGAGCTCGCGATTGAGACGAACCAGATCGACGTTCGCGCGCAAGGACTCCCCCGCCTTGCCGGGTACCTCGTCGGCACGCGCCAAGATTCCCTCAAGGCCTCCGTACGTGGCGATCCACTTTGCGGCGGTCTTTGGGCCGACGCCAGGAACACCTGGCAGGTTGTCGCTCGTTTCGCCGACGAGCGCCGCGAGGTCGGGGTACTCGCCGGGCCTGACGTCGTAGCGCTCCGTGACGGCTGCTGGAGTGAACTCAACGAGGTCGGACACGCCCTTTCGCGGAAACAGCACGGTGACGTCATCGTTCACCAGTTGCAGCGTGTCGCGATCACCGGAAACGACGAGCACCCGCAATCCGGCCGCAACGCCGAGGCGGGCGTATGTCGCGAGGAGGTCGTCCGCCTCAAAGTTCGGTTTGTCGACGGCGACGATCCGCATCGCGTCAAGAACTTCCCTGATGAGCGGCACCTGCGGCTCGAAGTCCGGCGGCGTGGCGTCGCGGGTGCCCTTGTAACTGGGCAGCCGCTCAGTCCGGAACGTGCCACCCGGCAGGTCGAACGCCACGGCAACGTGTGTGGGCGCGTGATCCTTCATCAGCGTCGTGAGCATCGCGGTGAATCCGTAGACCGCATTTGTCGGCGTGCCTGTTGCGGTCGCGAATTTGTCGACGGGGAGCGCGAAGAAGGCACGGAATGCCATCGAGAGTGCATCAACCAGCAGCAGGGTTCCTTTTGACGAATCGCTCACAAGTGCCAACCTATCCCCATGACTGACAACGAACCCTCGCTCATGAAGTTTGCAGACGACACCCTCATTGCGCGGCTTGGCATGACGATCATCGAGGTTACGGCTGACACGGTGCGGGCGAGCATGCCAGTAGCGGGCAACACCCAGCCGTACGGGTTGCTCCACGGCGGCGCATCTGCGGCGCTCGCTGAGACAGTCGGCTCACTTGGTGCGATGGCGCACGCCGGTGAGGGGAGAATCGCGGTCGGCGTCGACTTGTCGATCACCCACCACCGCGCCGCGCGCTCAGGGACAGTGTGGGCGGTCGCCTCCGCGCTCCACCGTGGCGGAACTGTTGCCACATACGGAATCGTCATTACGGACGACGAGGATCGCCTCGTCGCGACAGCTCGCCTCACCTGCGTGGTGAGGACCGCCTCGTGAAAGATGGCAAGGACCACGACAAGAGCTCGGTACGCGAACTCTCGCAAGGAGCACGGATTCTCGACGCAATCGCGGCGTGAGCCCCAACGCGTCAGGCCTTGCCCATCTGCTCGATGACGGCCTCGGCGACCTCGCGCATCGTGAGGCGCCGATCCATTGACGTCTTCTGTATCCACCTGAAGGACTCTGGCTCGTTGAGCTTCATCTTCTCCATGAGCAGACCCTTGGCGCGCTCCACCTTCTTGCGGGTTTCCATCCGCTCGGTGATGTCCGCGATCTCTGACTCAAGCGAGCGGATCTCCACGTAGCGCGACGCAGCGATCTCCACCGCAGGGAGGAGATCCCCCGGGGTGAACGGCTTGACGACGTACGCCATGGCGCCCGCATCTCTGGCCCGTTCCACAAGTTCCGTCTGGGAAAAGGCCGTCAACAGCACCACGGGAGCGAGTCGCTCCTTGGCGATGTGCTCCGCGGCCGTGATGCCGTCCATCACGGGCATCTTGATATCCATGACAATGACATCAGGCTTGAACTCGCGCGCAAGTGCGACCGCTTCTTCGCCGTTTCCTGCCTCACCGACGACGTCGTAGCCGCCCTCGCGAAGCGTCTCGACAATGTCCATGCGGATGAGTGCTTCGTCTTCGGCGACAACCGCGCGACGACGCGCTGGCGATGCCGTGTCACTGGTCTCGGTCACACCGGTAGCCTAGTGTGCGCGCCCCGATAGCCCAACCGGCAGAGGCATACGGCTCAAACCCGTACCAGTGTGGGTTCGAATCCCACTCGGGGCACGTTCGCGTCACCAAGGAGGCAACAATGACGTCAGCCACCCGAAGCATTGCGCTCGTGGCGCATGACAACAAGAAGGCTGAGATGCTCGCGTGGGCGTCGCGCAACAAGGCTTCGCTCGCGCCTCACCATTTGTCCGCGACCGGCACGACGGGCGCAATGCTTGCTGACGAGCTCAAGCTTCCTATCCGCCGGTTCCTTTCTGGCCCGGTCGGCGGGGACCAGCAAATCGGCGCGAAGATCGCCGAAGGTGAGATCGACATGCTGATCTTCTTCTGGGATCCACTCGAGTCGCAGCCGCACGATCCGGACGTGAAGGCACTCCTGCGCATTTGCGCCGTGTGGAACATTCCCATGGCATGCAACCTTGCAACCGCCGATTTCATGATCTCCTCGCAGATGTTTGGCGACGTGCAGACGCACTCACGCCCCACCATCGACCCGCGAGATTGGACCGATCTGCGCACCGACGGAGGCTCAAACTCGCCTTCGAGCGAGTAAGAGCCGGTCATGCCAGGCTCGCGCCGCCCTGGCGAACCTCGGGTGCCCTGGTGGCGCGAGGCGGTTTTTTATCAGGTCTACCCGCGTTCATTCATGGACTCCAACGGGGACGGCGAAGGAGACCTGCGCGGAGTCGAGTCACGACTGGACTACCTCGCCGACCTTGGGGTTGACGCCCTGTGGCTGTGCCCGTTCTACCCCTCCCCGGACGTCGACGGCGGCTACGACGTGTCCGACTATCGGGATGTCGACCCGCGCTACGGCACGCTCGCTGACTTCGACTCACTGCTAGCAGCCGCGCACGCGCGCGGCATCCGCGTCACGATCGACATCGTCCCGAATCACTGCTCTGACCAGCACCCATGGTTCCGCTCAGCGATTGCGAGCCCCCCGGGCTCGCTGGAACGCGCGCGGTTCCACTTCCGCCCAGGGAAAGGCCCCACGGGAGACGAACCGCCAAACAACTGGACAAGCGTGTTTGGCGGGCCGTCCTGGACGCGCACCTCCAGCGTGGACGGCACGCCTGGCGATTGGTACTACCACCTGTTCGCGCCGCAGCAACCCGACTTCAACTGGGACAACCCCGAGATCCTCGCGGAGTTCGAGTCCATCGTGCAATTCTGGCTGGCGCGCGGGGTGGACGGCTTCAGAATCGACGTGGCGGACGGGCTGTTTAAGGACTCAAGCTGGCCCAACACCCCGGGCGGGTACCCAATCATTGCCAAGGACGCTTCGAGTCCGGTCCACGCCGTATATCGACGGTTGCGAACAGTGATGGACCGCTTTGACGGCGACCGCATGGCCGTCGTCGAGACGGGCGATTCGGACGATGTCGTCGCGCTCTTCATTCGGGACGACGAGATGCACCTCGCTTTCAATCTGAAGTTCGCGAAGGCGCCGTGGAGCGCAGACTCCTTTCGGGATGCCGTCACGTCGTCGCTCGCCGCCACCTCCAACGTCGGCGCACCCGTCACATGGGTCCTCGACAATCACGACACCCCACGTTCCGTCTCGCGATTCGCGAGTGACCTGCGCATCGCGGGCGACTACGTCCCGGCCGCAGTCGGCGCGAGCGCACTCAACGTGGCACGCGGCCGCCGCCGCGCGGCGGCGGCGGCAGTGCTGCAACTCTCGCTTCCCGGAGCCGCATATATCTATCAGGGCCAAGAACTCGGGCTACCGAACGTCGACGACCTCCCCGATGCAGTCCTGCGTGACCCCGTCTTCGTTCGCACCAAAGGCGCGCATCGCGGTCGCGACGGATGCCGGGTGCCGATGCCGTGGGCGGGTGCGAGCCCGCAATTTGACTTCACGACCGGCGAACCTTGGTTGCCGATGCCGAAGAGTTGGGTGGCACTCACCGCCGAAGCCGAGGCGGCAGATCCACACTCAATTCTCGCGCTCTTTCGACAGGTGCTCGCCTTGAGGCGGCAGGAGGCGAGCCTGCGCGGCGGCAACCTGGAAGTCCGTGAAGCACCCGCGAATGTGCTCCACGTGCGGCGCACATCGCGACACGGCCGGCCACTAGACGTCGTGGTGAACTTTGGCACGGAACGGGTGGCGCTCCCTGCCGGCGCCGTCCTGGTGGCCAGCGACGCTCGCGTCGCGTCGGCGACCCTCCCCGCAGATTGCGCCGCCATCGTGGCCGCCCCATAACACCGGGATTGCCGCACGTTCCGCTACAGCGCCGTCGCCACGAACCGCAACGGCGCCTGCGGGAAGACTTGCATGGTGAACGTCACCCGTCCTCCTGCGACAAAAATCTCGGCGACGCATCCGTCGATGATGACGCGGATATCGCACACCTCTCCTGGCGGTAGCGGGGCCCACGCGGGCGCCCCAAAATCGACGTAACAGGAGGTGTCGCCGCTGTGCGATCGGTCGACGCTCACTGTGCGTCCAGCACCGTCGACGACGACCTCGAGTCGATCGCCTGCGCCGCCCGGCTCTGCCGACACGATCAAGACGCTCGCGCGCGACGCGCTGACCGGCAGCGACACCGTGACGTCGGTATCGAAGCTCTCGCCGCCTGTCACCACCGGCGCGCTCCGCAGGGTGACCAAGCCCTCCTCATCTGCGACAAGACTCAACTCGCGCGGAAGCGTCATCGCGGATCGCCACGGTCGCAGCGGGGAATCGCGCGCGTAGTCCCAGTTGTTGGCCCAGCCCATCATGATTCGGCGCTCATCCGGAGCGTCGGCGAAGGTAGCCGGCGCATAGAAGTCGCGTCCGTAGTCGACCCAGTCGAAGCTCGTGCTGTCTTCACTGGCGGATAGTCGATCGGGCGTGAACCTGGCGCCATCGAAGTCGCCAACGAAGTACTGGACTCCGGACCCCGCCGCGATCCCGCCCGGGTACACGCTCACGACGAGTACCCACTTCTGCTCCCCCGAGCCCACCACCGTCAGCGGGAAGAGGTCTGGACACTCCCATGCGCCCTGCGCAGAGTTCGCCGGTCCGAAACGCGACTGCAGGGTCCACGCGATGAGGTCGTCGGACGCGTAGACGGCGACCGTGCAGGCCTCCGCCTCCACGACAACCATCACCCAGTGGCCATCGTCGCCGCCAAACCAAAAGACTTTGGGGTCTCGGAAGTGATCGAGTCCCGCGTCAAGGACGGGATTGCCGGCGTACTTCACCCAAGTGACGCCTTCGTCGACGCTGAACGCCAACGATTGGCGCTGCCTCGCTCGTGCGGGATCCGGGTCGATCAGGCAGCTCGTGAACACCGCCACGAGGGGCGATCGCCCCGCGGGGGCAAGCCCCGAGGAGTTGCGTACGTCGTGAACAACCGATCCGGAGAAGATCCACTCCTGTTCATCGCATTCGATGGCGACCGGCAAGGGCTCCCAGTTGGTGAGATCCCTTGACGTCGCATGGCCCCATGAGAGGTTGCCCCAGTCGCTTCCCCATGGGTTGTTTTGATAGAACAGGTGATAGACGCCCTCGGCGTACACGAGACCGTTCGGATCGTTCATCCACGTGTCCGCAGCTGTGAAGTGATACCGCGGCCTCAGGTGGGCTGGAGACGACACGCTCACTCCGTCAGGAAACAAGCGTCGGGGGCCTTCGCAATAAGTCGGCAGTACTGTCCGACGAACCGTTCCACGACCACGCGAGCGATGCGGTCGTCTGTGCGAGGTCGACGGCAAGTTCGGCCCACGCCGTGCCCGCGGCCCAGCGCAACGTGAGCGACGAATGGTCGGCATCCGCCGTGACTGAGAATTCCCCGTCGAAAACCGGAAGAGTTGACCGAAAGCGACACAGCTCGAACAGCGCTTGCACCACCGGGCGGCGCAGCGCCACCTCGATCTGCTCTTCGGTGTAATAGTGCCGGTTGATATCCCGGCCCACGCCCGTGCGTTCCAGCAAGACAGTGTCGTTCCTGCTGGCGAGCGCCCCCACGTAGTACACCTGCGGAATGCCGGGCACGAAGAACTGAATTGCGCGCGCGATGAGGTACGCGTTGTCGTCCGCGCCGAGCGCGTCGTAATACGTCGAGTTGACTTGGTAGAGGTCAAGGTTCGAGGCGGCAGCCCCGGTGGCAAGGCGACTCGTACCTCCCGAGTTCGCGTGGATACGCTCCACAAGCGCATCAATCTGTTCCGGCGGTAGCAAGCCCGGGCGGTCGGGCTCGGTTTGGTCGGGGCCGACGTCGATCACGCCGATGCCGTCGTGGGTATCGAGAACCGTGACGGCGTTCGCTGGTCGAATCCGCAGCCACTCCTCAAGCGCTGCGCCGTCGCCGGTGCCGATCGCATGGAGCAACAGTGGCGGCAGTGCGAAGTCGTAGACCCGATCGACCTCACGGCCGATCTCGATCTGGCGCTTGTAGTACGAGTGAACCTCCACGAGAACTTCCACCCCTCGTGCGCGGGCTTTTTCGGTGAAGTCATGGATGAACGTGAAGGTTTCTGGCGTCATGAAGCACGTCGTGCCAGGGGTTTTGATCCCGTATCCGACAGCATCGAGACGCACCATCGACACGCCTGCTCGCGACACCGCGTCGAGAATCGCGTCAAGATACGTCTGCGCCCGTGGGTTGGCGATATCAATGTCGATCTGCTGAGAGGTAAACGTCGTCCAAATGAGCCGCTTCTCGCCGCCTGCTGTGTATGGCGTGAAAGGAAGCCCCGGCCGAGGCCGGTAGATCCCAGCAAGTTCCGCCTCCGTCGCCCCGTCCGGGAACACGGACGACATCGTGAGGTACATCCCGGCGAATTCAGAATGCTCGCCGTTCGCGAGATAGTCCTGAAACCCCGCGGAGTCTGCGGACACGTGGTTGACGATGATGTCGACCATCGTGCTGCCCGACGCGCTCAGGTGAGCGATGTCATCCCACGAGCCAAGGCGCGGGTCAACTTCCGTGTGGTCGATGGGGTCGAATCCCGCGTCGGCGCCGTCGAACGGTGTGTAGAACGGCAGGACGTGCACGCCGCCGTATGCGCTCGCCCACGGCTCCGAGGCCATGAGCGCCGAAAGTCCGGGCAGGTCGCCGGCGAGACGGTCGGCGTATGTGATCAGTTGGACGGCGTTGCGAGTCACGACAGTTCTCCAGACGGTGTGGACCGGCGCGGTTCGCAGACCGGTTCGCTTGTGTGTCGGCGATCGGCTGCGATGCGCACGCCTGGAGCACTCATGGTGTGGCTAGATGCGCACCTGGCCGACTTTGTGCACGAAGATCGAGTTCGTCGTGCCGGGGACACCAACGGGCGCACCTGAGACGACGACGATGTAGTCGCCATCCACGGCCCTACCCGACGCTTTCAGGCTTGAGTCGACGAGATTCACCATCTCATCGGTACTGCTCACGCGCGGGACCACCTCTGACACGATGCCCCACGACAGCGCGAGGCGCTTCTGCGTGTGGGGATCCGGCGTAAACGCGAGCATCGGGACCGTGGGGCGCAGGCGTGACATCCTCAGCGCCGAGTCACCCGACTGAGTGAAGGTCACGATCCACTTCACGTCGAGAACGTGTGCAACCTCCATCGCAGCGTGCGTGATCGCGCCGCCACGGGTCTTGGGGGTCGTGAGGTAAGGCGCGATCCGGGCGTGGCCCTTCTCCTCCGTGTTCTTGATGATCTTCGCCATGGTCTCGACCGTGATGATCGGGTACTCACCGACGGAGGTCTCACCCGAGAGCATGACTGCGTCGGTGCCGTCGAGAACGGCGTTTGCGCAGTCGGACGTCTCGGCGCGGGTCGGCACTGGCGACGAAATCATCGACTCGAGCACCTGGGTCGCCACGATGACAGGCTTCGCGTTCGCGCGGCACAGCTCGATCGCGCGCTTCTGAACGAGCGGCACCTCTTCAAGCGGCAGTTCAACGCCCAGGTCGCCGCGAGCCACCATCACGCCGTCGAACGCGTCGACGATCTCTACGAGGTTCTCGACTGCCTGAGGCTTCTCGACCTTGGCGATGACCGGCACGACGCGTCCTTCTTCCGCCATGATGCGAGCCACGTCTTCGTAGTCTTCCGCCGACCGTACGAACGACAACGCAATGAAGTCGCAGCCCATCCGGATTCCCCACCGCAGGTCGTCTTCATCCTTTTCAGACAGCGCAGGCACGGAGACAGCGACGCCCGGCAGGTTGATGCCCTTGTTGTTTGACACGGGCCCGGGAACCTCGACGACGGTCGTCACGTCCGTGTCCGTCACCTTGGTGACGCGCAGGCGCACCTTGCCGTCGTCGATGAGCAATGGGTCGCCGACGTGCGCGTCTCCAGGCAGGCCCTTGAACGTCGTCCCGCAGATGTCTTTGGTGCCAACAACGTCGCGCGTCGTGATCGTGAAGACGTCGCCGATCTCGAGTTCGTGCTTACCCTCGGCGAAGC
>JAHEMW010000033.1 GCA_024643505.1 Demequinaceae bacterium | reverse complement strand
GCATGCAGGGCTTGTACGACGCGATCATCGCGGACGCGGCGCGCCGCGATGTCGACGCGATTGATGAGGGCGTGCGCTGGGCGCTGTGGCTTGGCGTTCATCAGGCGATCGCGATGAGAGTCCCGCCGCACGCTGCGGTCTCGGAAACGGTTGACCTCGTGCGAAGCCGGGTCGAGCCACGGGCAGCTGCCTTCGCCAACGCCGTGATGCGGCGCGTGACCGAGCGCAACAAGGATGCGTGGCTTGCGCGCGTTGCCGGTGGTAGTGGGCGCGAAGCGCTCGCCGTACGCACGTCTCATCCGGTGTGGGTCGTGAACGAACTCGAGAAGGCCCTTGCGGCCGATGGTCGACCAGGAACGGTCGCCGCACTGCTCGATGCGGACAACGTGCCGGCTGCCGTGACGCTCGTCGCACGACCCGGCCTCGTTGACCGGAACGTTCTTGCGCGGGAGGTCGGGGGATCGGCGACGCAGCTTTCGCCGTACGGGGTGCGGCTCGACGGAGGAACGCCGGGCGCGTTCGCTTCGGTACGGGAAGGTCGCGCGGCCGTGCAAGACGAGGGCAGCCAACTCGTCGCGGCGGCACTCGTGGCAGCGCGCCCTGTCGCGGGTCGCGAGTCGTGGCTCGACATGTGCGCGGGTCCCGGCGGTAAAACGGCTCTGCTCGGGTCACTGGCGGCTCCGACGGGTTCAACCGTCGACGCCCTCGAAGTGCACGAACATCGCGCGAAGCTGGTGCGAGATGCGGTTCGCGCGCTCCCGGAAGGCGTCGTGCGGGTGCGCGTGGGCGATGCGCGCACGGACGTTCCTGCCAGCAGTTACGATCGCGTGCTGCTCGACGCTCCCTGCACGGGCTTGGGTGCGCTTCGGCGCCGGCCCGAGGCGCGGTGGCGGCGCACAGAAGCCGAGCTTGATGAACTCACCTCCCTGCAGCGGCAGCTACTCGCGAGCGCGGCTCGCGCGGTGCGTCCCGGCGGGCTGGTCGCCTATGTGACCTGCTCTCCGGTGCTGGCGGAAACGACCGCGATCGTGGCGGGCGAGCACGGCTTGATCCCCGTAGACAGCCGACCCGCGATGGACGCAGTCGCCGGGTCGGAGGGCCGAGAGTGGGGGAGGGGCCCGTGGGTGCAACTGTGGACGCACATCCACAGCACCGACGCGATGTTTCTCGCGATCCTCACGCGACCCGAGTAGGGAGTGCGCGGCGCTAGGGTCGGGTTATGGATATTCGCATCGCGCCGAGCATCTTGTCGGCCGACTTCGCGAACCTCGAGCGCGACATCGCGCAAGTGGCGTCGGCGGATCTCCTGCATGTCGACGTCATGGACGCGCATTTCGTTCCGAACCTCACCCTCGGGTTGCCCGTGGTCGCGCGCATTTGTGAAGTCTCGCCCCTGCCCGTCGACGTCCACCTCATGATCGACGCACCCGACGAGTGGGCCGTGCGATATGCGCAGGCAGGTGCGGCGTCCGTGACCTTCCACCTCGAGGCGACGAGCGACCCGGCGGCGCTCGCTGATCGCATCCGCTCGGCCGGAGCCCACGCGGCTGTCGCTCTTCGACCTGCGAGCTCCGGAGATGAGCTCCTCGGTCTGCTCGACGCGTTCGACATGATTCTCGTGATGACCGTCGAGCCGGGATTCGGTGGCCAGAGCTTCATGCCCGACATGACGGCAAAGGTGTCGCGGTTCAGGAAAGCCATCGACGCGTCCGGCGCACCCGTGTCGATTCAGGTCGACGGCGGGATCTCACGAGACACCATTGCGACGGTCGTTGCCGCCGGAGCAGACACGCTCGTGGCCGGCAGCGCCATCTTCGGAGCAACGGACCGCACCGCTGAGATCGCCGCGCTGCGCGCGCGCGCAGAAGCCGCGCGACGTGTCTGATCCGATGGCGCGAGCGGTCGAGCTCGCCTCGCGTGGTCCCGAGCACGGCCCGAACCCTAGGGTCGGGTGCGTGCTCATTGGGGCAAACGGCCACGTCGCGGGAGAGGGCTTTCACCTGGGCGCGGGCACGCCGCATGCGGAGGTCGCGGCGATCGAGGACGCGCGGGCGCGTGGCATGGAACTGGCCGGTGCGACGGCATACGTCACGTTGGAGCCGTGTACGCACACCGGACGGACAGGGCCGTGCGTCGACGCACTATCTGCAGCTGGTGTTGCGGCGGTGCGGTACGCGGTCGACGATCCCAACCCCGACGCCGCAGGTGGTGGGGAAGTGCTGCGGAGCAGGGGCGTTGACGCGCAGTACGCGCCCTCGGTAGCGGCGCATGAGCTCAATCGCCGCTGGCTGCTTGCGGTGGCGAGGAGGCGTCCGTACGTCATCGCCAAGTGGGCGGCGACGCTGGACGGCCGCACGGCGGCATCGGACGGCTCGAGTTTCTGGATCACGGGCGAGGCGGCGCGCGAACACGCGCACGCTGTGCGCGCCGGGGTGGACGCCATCGTGGTCGGAACGGGCACGGTCGCCATGGACGATCCATGGCTGAGTGCTCGCCCGGGTGGTCGTGAGGACGGACATCAGCCGCTGCGTGTGGTGGTCGGCAACCGCTCGACGCCTGGCGCGCGCGTGTGGCGCGACGACAACGCGATCGAACTTCGCACACACGACGTCGGCGTCGTCCTTGCGGCCCTTCACGAGCGTGAGTGCCGCGTGGTTCTGATCGAAGGCGGCTCGGTCGTCACCACGGCCTTCCTCCACGCCGATGTCGTCGACGAGATCCACGCCTACGTCGCGCCGATGGTGCTCGGCGCGGGCACGTCGGCGGTGGGCGACCTGGGAATCCGGACCATGGCAGACGCGTTGAGGGGACAGAACCTCGCGACCACGTCGCTCGGCGAGGATGTATTGATAGTCGCGCGACTCGAGAAGGGACTGTGATGTTCACAGGAATCGTCGCGTCGATCGGCACAGTGGTCGCGATCACCGACCATGGAGCGCAGTCGCAACTCGCGATCTCCTCTCCTGGGTTTGGAGACGACTTCGACTACGGCGAGTCCATCGCCGTCGATGGCGTCTGCCTCACGGTTGCCAAGCATTCGGGCGACACGTGGATCGCCGACGTCATGAAGATCACGCGCGAGACCACCACCCTCGGAACGATCGCCGTCGGAGACACCGTCAATCTCGAACGTGCGGTGCGGGCGGACTCCCGTCTCGGCGGGCACATCATGCAGGGGCACGCCGACGGGACCGCTGCGCTCGTGTCGCGCGATGAGCAACCCGACTGGGTCGATCTCACTTTCGAGATTCCCGCTGAGCTCGCGCGGTACGTCGTCGCGAAGGGTTCCATCGCGCTCAACGGGGTGTCGCTCACCGTCGCGAGCATTGCGGACACCCTGGTGACTGTGTCCCTTATCCCTACGACGCTCACGGAAACGACATTTGGCGCCCTCGCGGTGGGCGCGACCGTCAACGTCGAAGTCGATGTGCTCGCCAAATACGTCGAGAAGATGGTTGGCGGTGGACGATGAAGGCGGACTCGCTCGCGCTCGTTGAGCGCGCGCTCGCGGACCTCCGCGCCGGCAAGCCGGTCCTCGTGTCGGATTCGCTCGACCGTGAGAACGAAGCTGACTTCATCATGTCGGCACAAACGACGACCGTCGACTGGATTGCCTGGGGGATTCGCCACTCAAGCGGGTACTTGTGCGCCCCCATGCCGGGGGCGAAGGCGGACGACCTCAAGCTGCCTCTCATGGTGCCAAACAGCCAGGACCCGCGGCGGACCTCGTACACGGTATCTGTAGACGCCGCCGCCGGAGTTTCAACGGGAATCTCGGCCGCCGATCGCCATCACACGCTCCAGGTTCTCGCAGAGCCGAATGCTGTGCCAGAAGATTTCATCCGCCCCGGGCATGTATTGCCGCTTCGCGCTGTTTCAGGAGGAGTCCTGCATCGACCCGGGCACACGGAGGCGTGTGTTGACCTTTGTCGGCTGGCCGGCCTGGAGCCGGTCGGAGTGATAGCCGAACTGGTCAACGACGACGGCACCATGATGCGCAGGGGAGATGCGTCCGCTCTTGCCGAAAAGGAGGGTCTCACCCTCATGACGATCGCCGACATCATTCAGTACCGCCGCACCATCGAGGACCTGCCAGCACCGGCGCGCCCAGAGCCGCACCGAGTGCTATTTGAGGGTGAGGCGCGTTTGCCTACCGCACACGGCGAGGTCCTGGTGAAGGGCTTCAGGGATGCGCGCACCGGCGACGAGCACGTCGCGCTCGTCGCGCCGACCCGAGCGGGCACTGTGCCGATCGTGCGCGTGCACTCGGAGTGCCTCACGGGTGACGCGTTCGGCTCGTTGCGTTGCGACTGTGGCCCCCAGCTCGACGCCGCAATCCAGCGGGTCGTCGACGAAGGCGGAGCCGTCATCTACCTCACCGGGCACGAAGGTCGCGGCATCGGGATACTTGCCAAGATTCGTGCTTATGCGCTGCAGGACGAGGGACGCGACACAGTCGACGCGAACACCGACCTCGGGCTGCCCATCGATCGCCGCGAATACGGTGCCGCAGCCGCGATCCTGCATGAGCTCGGTTACGACCAGGTACGGTTGCTCACGAACAACCCGGCCAAGGTTGAGGGACTGCGTGCGTCCGGTATCGACGTCGTCGAGAGGGTCCCGCACCACGTGGGCGCTCACCCCGAAAACGAGGCATACCGCCTGACGAAGGCGTTGCGTATGGGTCACCTCATGGAGGACAGTGCATGAGTGGTGAGGGCGCGCCGACGCTCACGGCCGACGGGTCGGGCATGACGGTCGAGATTGTTGCCTCGCAATGGCACACCGCCGTCATGGACGGGCTGGTGGCTGGGGCAGTGCGCGCCGCTGAGCGCGCTGGAGCGTCGTACCGGGTCACCCGGGTGGCCGGGGCATTCGAGCTGACCGTTGTGGCGGAGGCGCTCGCGCGGCAGGGCGCGGACGCCATCGTCGCTCTCGGGGTGGTGATCAAAGGCGCGACCCCGCACTTCGAGTTTGTGTGCGACTCCGTCACGCGTGGATTGACCGATGTCGCGCGGACCCACGCCCTGCCGGTCGGGTTCGGCGTTCTCACCTGTGACGACGAGGCGCAGGCGCTTGACCGGGCGGGCCTCAGCGATTCGCGCGAGGACAAAGGCGGCGAGGCGGTCGAGGCCGCTCTCGCGACCGCACAGGTGTTGCGTTCCCTGTGACGCTCGACGTCGCGGCGTGTGCGCGGCGATAGGCTTACCCGCGTGAAGACCTTTGACGAGTTGTTTGCTGAGTTGACGGCGCGGGCGGCTGACCGGCCCGAGGGTTCCAGCACCGTGCGGCTGCTCGATTCGGGCGTGCACGCGATCGGTAAGAAGCTCGTGGAAGAGGCGGCAGAGGCGTGGATCGCCGCCGAGTACGAGTCGGACGATGAGCTCGCGGAGGAACTGTCACAACTGCTTTATCACGCCCAAGTGATGATGATCGCTCGTGGTCTGACGCTCAACGACGTCGGCCGCTACCTGTAGGGGGACTCGTGCTCCGCATCGCAGTACCGAATAAGGGCTCGCTGTCCGAGCCTGCCTGTGACTTGCTCAAGGAGGCGGGTTACAAGCAGCGCGGGGACGGCCGCGAACTCGTGCTCGTCGATCAGCGCAACGACGTTGAGTTCTTCTTCCTGCGTCCGCGGGACGTCGCGGTCTATGTCGGCGCCGGTACGGTCCACGCCGGGATCACGGGGCGTGACCTGCTGCTCGACTCTGGTGCCGACGCCATCGAGCACCTTGAGCTCGGCTTCGCCTCGTCGACCTTCCGCTACGCGGCGCAACCAGGCGTCGTCGATTCCGTCGCGCAGATCGAGGGCCGTCGCGTCGCCACCTCGTACCCGCGGCTGGTCGGCAATCACCTCACAAGTTTTGGCGTCGAAGCTACCGTGGTGCGCCTCGACGGGGCGGTGGAGTCGTCTGTGCGTCTCGGGGTCGCTGATGTCGTCGCGGATGTCGTCGAAACTGGCTCAACGCTGCGAGCGGCCGGGCTCGAGGTGTTTGGAGAGCCAATCCTCAAGTCTGAGGCGATCCTGATCCGTAGCCCCCAAGCGAGCGAGGCTGACCTCGCGGTGCTCACCGGCCGTCTGCGCGGCGTACTCATGGCTCGCCAGTTCGTGCTTGTTGACTACGACGTGCCAAACAGCCAACTCGACGCCGCCATCGCGGTCACGCCCGGATTCGAGGCGCCGACGGTCACGCCGCTGCACGGCTCTGACTGGCACGCCGTGCGCGTGATGGTGCCGCGCGTTGAGATGAATCACGTGATGGACGCGCTCTACGCGGTGGGAGCCCGCGCGATCCTCACCACAGAGTTGCTCGCGGTCCGCGTGTAGATGCCGCGCACTGATCCCGCCGAGCGGCTCCTCAACCTGATCATCGCCCTCACCCACGCTCGCGTGCGGATGACGCGGTCGGAGATTCGCGACACGGTTGCGGGATACGAGCGGGAGGACCCGTCCGCTCCGCCGGAGCAGGCGGCTCGGACTACGGCGGCTTTTGAGCGCATGTTTGAGCGCGACAAAGACGACCTGCGACGGATGGGAGTGCCGCTCCTGACCGTCACTGACTCTGCGCATGGGGACGACATCGGGTATCGGATCGACGTGTCTGAGGCGGCGCTCGAAGCGGTCGCTCTCACTCCGGCCGAGATGGCGGTCGTCGGGCTCGCGGCGGATTTCTGGCAGGACGCGACGCTTGGCGCCGATGCCCGCCAGGGGGTCGCGAAACTCGCCGCGCGGGCGACGGGGGGTCACTCGATCGAGGTTCCGTTTGCCGCGCGAAGCGCGAGTGGGTCCGCCGCGACGGGAGTCTTGGCTGAGGCGATCGCGGAGCGTCGGGCGGTGAGTTTCGCATACGCGTCTGCGGCGTCGGGCCACTCGATTCGTCAGGTCGAGCCCTGGCTTCTCGTGCTGCGCGGCGGACAGCAATATCTCATCGGCCAAGACCGTGACAGGGGTCAGGCTCGCACCTATCGGGTGAGTCGAATCGACGGAGAGGTGGCGATCGTCGGGCAGCCGCACGGATTCGACATTCCGCGCGACATTGATCTCGGTGCGCTGGTACCCACTGCCGCTGAGAACCACGCGATCGTGGCCGTGCGGCCGGACTCCGCCCATGCCTTGAGGCGGCGCGGAGAGGTCATCGGCGTCGACGGCCAGTGGGATCTCGTCAAGGTCACGTACCGCCATCCCGACGCTATGCGCGCTCAGATCCTCGCTCTCGCCGGCGCAGCGAGGGTCATCGAACCGGTTGAGCTGCGAGATGCGGTCGTGTCCTTTGCGCGCGCCGCCGTGGAGGTGCGTGGTGGCTGAGCGCGCCCTGCCGAGGCTCACCCGACTGCTCGGAATCGTCACCTACCTCGAAGACCACGGAGCGACGCCGTTCGCCGATCTCGCGCAGCACTTTGGTGTGAGCGTCGTGCAGATCCGCAAGGACCTCGGCACCCTGTGGGTCTCTGGTCTGCCAGGGCATATGCCCGACCACCTCATTGATTTTGATGCGTGGGCGTACGACGACGACATCGCTCACCTCACAAACAGCCAAGGGGTGACGCAAATTCGCCTCAGCCCGCGTGAGGCAGTGGCCCTCGTCGGCGCTCTCTCCACGATGGTTGCGGCCGGTGGCGCACCGCGCGCGGCGACAACCGCGCTTGCCAAACTCCGCGCCGTTCTCGGGGGCGATCCCATCAGGGTTGTCGCCGACGGATCTCCCAGCCCCGAGGTGGCGGAATCGATCGCGGATGCGGCAGCGCGTGGCCGCGTCGTCGAGATTGACTACGTGGATGCCATGGACCACCGCACCCGTCGCGCGATCGAGCCGCACCGCATCGTGACGGTTGACGGCGTTGCGTATGTCGAATGCTGGTGTCGACGCGCGTCCGATTACCGGTCATTTCGACTCGACCGGATGGACGGCGTCGTCGTGACGGGAGAACCCATCTCGGCTCCGCCGGCTGACGCCGAGACATTTGCGCTCGAACCGCGGTTCGACGCTCGCCTTGTCGTGGCACGGGCGTCACGCTGGGCGCTCGATGACCTGCCCGGTGCAACCCTGACCGATCGCGGAGAGTACGTCGAAGCGGTCGTGCCGGTCGCGCACACCGCGTGGATCGCTGGACGGCTTCTCGCCGTCGCGCCAGACCTGCGCAGCGTTGAGCCCCCGGCGCTGTCCGACGAGGTGGCTCGGCAAGCCGCTGCAGTGCTCGCTGTACACGGCGGGTAGAATGACGCAGAACAACGTGGGAGGTTGTCATGGGAGCACTTCGAGGTTGGCACATTGTCGTGTTGTTGGTGGTCGTCTTGCTCCTGTTCGGTGCGCCCAAGCTCCCCGAGCTCGCCAAGTCGGTGGGAAAGTCGCTGCGCATCTTGAAGGACGAGACCAAGTCGCTCTCGTCTGACGGCAAGGAAGAGCCATCCGACGACGAGGCGCGTGACAAGTAAGGCCGCGCGCCGGTCCGATCCCGACGCGCGGATGCCTCTGCGCGAGCACTTGCGAGAGTTTCGCACGCGGGTCGTGTTGTCCGCGATCGGGATCGCGGTTGGGACCGTCATCGGTTGGTTCTTCTACACGCCGGTGTTCGAAGCCCTGCAAGCACCGGTTCTGGAGGCGGCTGCTCGCGACGATGCGCTCGTCACCGTCAACTTCTCTGGCCTCGCGACCGCACTCGACATGCAGATCAAGGTGTCGGTTCTCATCGGCGTGATCGTGAGTTCGCCCTGGTGGCTCTACCAACTGTGGCGCTTCGTTGCCCCCGGCATGAAGCAGAAGGAGCGTCGGTACACCGTTGGCTTCCTCGCCGCCGCAGTGCCGCTGTTCCTCGCGGGTGTCGCGCTCGCCTGGTGGGTCTTCCCTCACGCTGTTGAGATTCTCACCGGGTTCACCCCGGACGGCGCGGCGAACTTCCTCGATGCGCAAATGTTCATGACCTTCGCGATGCGACTGGTGCTCGCCTTCGGTCTCGCGTTTGTCTTTCCCGTGGTGATGGTGGCGCTGTCGTTTGCGGGAGTAGTGTCCTCGCGCACGTGGCTGCGTGGCTGGCGGTGGGCCGTGATGATCGTGTTCGTGTTTGCGGCGGTGATGACTCCAACTCCGGATGCGATCACCATGCTCGTCATGGCGATTCCCATGTGCGGCCTCTATTTTGGAGCGATCGGCGTCGCGGCGCTCGGCACCCGTCGTCGAGAGCGGATCGCCTCGTGAAAGAAATCGGAGTGATCACCAACCCCACCTCGGGTTCGGGGCGCGGTGCACGCCTCGGCGCAGAGACCCTTGCGGCACTTGCGGCGCGCGGCTACCGGCTGCGCGACCTGTCAGGCGGCTCGTGGGGGGCGTCCTACGAGGTCGCCGCCCGACTACGTCGGTCGCTTGACGCCCTCGTTGTCGTGGGTGGCGACGGAATGGTGCACCTTGGCCTCCAGGTGTGCGCCGAGCATTCTTTGCCGCTCGGAATCGTCGCCGCGGGATCCGGAAACGACGTTGCGATTGAGCTCGGGCTCCCTATTCACGATATTCCGGCGGCGGTTGATCGCATCGACGATGGCTTGCGCGGGGACGTGACGCGCATCGACGTCGGTCGGCTCACTGGCGTCGGCGTCGAGCACCCCAACCGGCCGCGCTATTTTCTCGCGGTGTTGAGCGCCGGAATTGACGCCGCTGTGGCGGCGTACGGGCAGAACCTCAAGTACCCGCGCGGCCCGCTCAAGTACAAGGTGGCGACGCTGCGTGAGTTGCCGAGGTTCAAGCCGTACGGGGTGACAACGACGGTCGACGGCATGGTGGCGAGCCAGACGTGCACGCTCGTCGCGGTCGCCAATTCGCGGGTGTTCGGCGGAGGTCTGATCATTTCCCCAGGGTCCAGCGTGATCGACGGGAAGCTCGAGTTGGTGCTCGCAGACGCCATGTCACGGCGAGACATCCTGCGCGTGTTTCCCAAGCTCTACGACGGCTCCGTGGCGGACGACGAGCGTATTCGCTACGTCTCGTGTGAAGAGGTAACCATTACGCAGGGCGAGATCGGCGCCCGCATGCCGGCAGCCTTCGCGGACGGAGAGTTGGTCGGCGCCGCGCCGCTGCGGATCTCGGTCGCGCCTCGGGCGCTGCGTGTTCTCGGGGCCCGGCCCCAGTAGCCTGAACGCATGTCAACACCTGCGGAGCGCTACGCGGCTTCGCGGCAACGCATCCGACATCCGGACCTGGTGGCGTTCGAGCGTGCGCTGCCGTTTGAGCTTGACGGGTTTCAGCGAGACGCATGCCTTGCGGTGTCACAAGGGCACTCCGTCCTCGTCGCAGCTCCCACGGGTGCCGGCAAGACCCTCGTGGGCGAGTTCGCCGTGCGGCACGCGCACGACCGCGGAGAAAAGGCCTTCTACACCACGCCAATCAAGGCTTTGAGCAATCAGAAGTTCAATGATCTCTGCGCGCAATACGGCACCGACGCAGTCGGCCTGCTCACGGGCGACACGACGGTCAATCCGGACGCGGACATCGTGGTCATGACGACCGAAGTGTTGCGCAACATGATCTACGCGGGCTCGTCGAGTCTTGACCGCCTCGCGGTCGTCGTGCTTGACGAGGTTCATTACCTCGCGGATCGAGAGCGCGGATCCGTGTGGGAAGAGGTGATTATTCACCTCGAGTTGAGCTGCGCGATCATTGCGCTATCTGCGACCGTCTCCAACGCCGAGGAGTTTGGTGCGTGGCTGCGGGAAGTGCGCGGAGACGCCCGCGTCATCGTGAGCGAGCATCGGCCCGTCCCGCTGTGGCCGCACGTGTTCATGCGCGAGGGCATCTTCGACTTGTACGCACCAAGCGTCAACGCCCAAGATCCGGGTCCGAACGCGCGCCTCAATCCGGAGCTGGAAGCGATAGCGAAGCGCGACCGACACGACGGTGCACGCCCGCTCAAGGTCCACGGGCACACGGGACGCGCTGGGCGACCGGTACGCAGTCGTCGCAGCCCGCCGCGTTTCGCCGTCGTTGACGTTCTGGACCAACACGGGCTGTTGCCTGCCATCGTCTTCGTCTTCTCGCGGGCGGGGTGCGACGACGCGGTCGATCAGGTGCGCCATGCGGGCATCGTTCTCACGTCGGCCGAGGAGAGGGAGCGCATCAGGTCCATCATTGATGACCGGTGCGCCGCCGTGCCGCCCGAAGATCTCGGCGCGCTCGATTTCGCCCACTGGCGTGACAACCTTGAGGCCGGCATCGCGGCTCACCACGCGGGCATGATTCCGTTGTTCAAAGAGGTCGTCGAGCAGTTGTTCTCGCTCGGGCTCATCAAGGTCGTGTACGCGACGGAGACGCTGGCACTGGGAATCAATATGCCTGCGCGGTCCGTCGTGCTGGAAAAGCTCGTCAAGTGGGACGGACAGGGTCACAAGGATTTGACGGCAGGGGAGTACACGCAACTCACCGGCCGTGCGGGGCGCCGCGGGATCGACGTCGAGGGACACGCCGTCGTGGTCGATCATCCCCAGTTCGATGTTGCGCAACTGGGAAGGCTCGCGTCGCGACGCACGTATCCGCTCGTGAGCTCCTTCAAGCCGTCGTACAACATGGCAATCAACTTGGTGGCCAACCTCGGCGTCTTGCGGGCGCGCGAGGTCCTGGAGATGTCGTTCGCCCAGTATCAGGCGGACGAGAGCGTCGTCGGGAAGGCCCGCAGGGTTCGCGAGCTCGAAACGGCGATCGCGGGCTACCGCGAATCCGCGCTCTGCGAGTTGGGCGACTTCATGGAGTACGCGCGCCTGCGCAACGACATCAGTCGTGGACAGAAAGGCCAGGCACGGGCGGCGGGCAAGGCGCGTCGGGACGCGACCGTGTCGACACTGGCCGGGCTGCGCCGCGGCGACGTGGTGAGAGTTGGCGGAGGCAAGCGCAGCGGCCTCAGCGTCGTCACCGAGCCCGACGCGGACGCCACCTCTCCCCGCCCTTCCGTCGTCTCGGAGCAGGGACGGTCCTTCCGACTGTCTGCGAATGAACTCCATCACGGTCTTGAAGTAGTCGGCGCCGTGGCCGTGCCCAAGCGGTTCAACGCCCGAGACGCGGTCGCGCGCCGCGAGATCGGGCAAGTGATCGCTGCCGCCAAGGGATCCTTCGAGCTCGCCCGGCGCCGCGCGGAGCCCGAACGAGCGGATGATTCCATCGACGAGCTCGGACGAGCGCTGAGGCGCCATCCCTGCCACGCCTGCCCGGATCGAGAGACCCATGCTCGCTGGGCCGAACGGTATTTCCGTACCCTTCGCGACAAGGATCGTCTGGTCGGAGAAATCGACAGAGCGACGGGGTCGATTTCGCGGCTGTTCGACAAGCGGTGTCGGGTGCTCGGCGACATGGGCTACCTCGAGGATCGTGACGGGGCGGTCGTCCCAACGCCCGCAGGGACTGCACTTCGTCGGCTCTACAGCGAGAACGACCTCGTCATCGCAGAGTGTCTCCGCTCGGGAGTGTGGGACTCACTCAGTCCGGCGGGGCTCGCCGCCGTCCTCTCCTCGCTGCTGTACAACGGGCGACGCGACGACGACAACCGCTCTCCGCGCGTGCCGGGCGGTCCAACGGGTGGAGTAGGCACAGCGCTCACGGCGACGATGCGGGTGTGGTCAGCGCTTGACGATCTGCACCGTGAATACGGCATGGCCGCGCTGGCGAGTCCGCAGTGGGGGATCGTCGGACCCATCCACCAATGGGCCCAGGGGAAGACACTCGGCACCGCCCTTGCGGGTACCGAACTGTCACCAGGAGACATGGTCCGGTGGTGTAAGCAGGTCATCGATGCGCTGGACCAGATCGCGGACTCCGGCATGTCGGCTAGAGCCGGCGCGGCCGCGCGCACCGCGATCACGGCGATGCGCAGGGGAGTAGTGGCTTACTGAGCGAGCCGTGCGAACGTGCACGTGCGTTCGCCTAGGCTTGGCGCCGTGAACGCCTTGCGCAACCTGGGTCTCGCCGCCGGCGCTGGGCTTGTCCTCACGCTCGCCTTCCCCGATCGCGGCTGGTGGCCAGCCGCGATCCTCGCGCTCGCGCTGCTGTGGTGGGCGCTCGAGCGGGCCAGCGCATGGGGAGGATTCTTTCGAGGCTGGGCATTCGGGATCGCCTTTCTGTTGCCGCACGTCTGGTGGGCGCACGAGGCCGTCGGGGCGATTCCGTGGGCAGCACTCGCACTTGCGGAGGGAGTTGCCTTCGGACTCTTCGGTGCCGCGTGGGCGCACGTGCGTAGGTCCGGCATGCTTGGATCGCGATGGCTCGAGGCGCCCGTGTTCGCGCTGCTGTGGGTCGGAATGGAGGAACTACGTTCCGTCGTCCCGTTCGGAGGATTCCCGTGGGGCAGGGTTGGCTTCGCGATGGTCGATTCGCCGCTGGCCCGGCTCGCATGGCTCGGTGGAGCGCCGGCCGTCGCACTAGCAACCGTCCTTGCGGGCGCACTCCTGGGGTTCGCCTTCGAGGCGATGCGTGGCCGCCGCCCGCTTGCGGTCGCCGTGGCGCCGGTCGTCGCGATCGGCGTCGTGGTCGTCGGACTAGTCGTTCCGCTGTCGTCGCAAGCCACTGACGGCACGATGCGGCTGGGAATCGTCCAAGGAAACGTGCCGAACGACGGGCTTGACTCCTTCGCGCAGGCGCGACTCGTCACCGAAAATCACCTCGCGGGAACTCATGCGCTGATGGATACCGATCCGGGTGAGGTTGACCTGCTGGTGTGGCCCGAAAACGCAGCCGACATCGACCCGCGCGTTGACGCTCAGACGGCGGCGGACGTCACCGAAGCGGCGCGCACAGCGGGAGCCCCACTGCTGTTCGGCACGATCGACTATTCGCCCGCAGACGGCCGATATAACACCTCGCTGCTGTGGAGCCAATCCGGGACGGTGCTCGCCGAGTATCGCAAGCAACGGCCGGCGCCGTTTGCGGAGTACATCCCGATCCGCTCGTTTGCGCGCATCTTTTCGGCTGATGTCGATCGCGTGACGGCCGATGTTCTCCCTGGTGAAGGACCCGCTGTGATGGATGTTCCTGTCAAGGCGCTCGGTCGCGCCGTGACGATCGGTACGGTCATTTGTTTCGAGGTGGTGTACGACGACATCGTGCGGCAGGCGGTCACCAACGGCGGCGAGGCGATCATCGTCCAGACCAACAACGCGACATTTGGACTGACGTCCGAAAGCACGCAGCAATTGGCGATGACGCGCCTCAGAGCAATTGAGTTTGGGCGCGCGACGGTGCAGGCATCGACCGTTGGCGTGAGCGCGGTCGTGACACCGACGGGCCGTGTCGTGCAGTCCACTGAACTGTTCACGGCCGACCAGATGTACGCGACAGTTCCGTTGCGTACTGACCTCACGCCCGCGGCGCGCATCGGTACGCCGTTGCACTGGACGTTCCTCGCGGTGAGTGGGCTGCTGGTGTTCTTCGCGATGAGGCGGCGTGTCGCAGATCGGTACGAATGGTGACCCGCGTCGTCGTCGCCATTCCGACATTCAACGAGCGCGAATCGCTGCCTGTTCAGATCGATGCGGTGCGCGAGGTGACTCCTGACGTCGACATTCTCGTCATCGACGACAACTCGCCCGATGGGACAGGGGAGTGGGCCGACGCGCGTGCTGCGCTCGACTCCCAGGTACACGTCCTGCATCGGCCAGGTAAGGCAGGCCTCGGGGCGGCGTACCTCGCGGGATTCGCGTGGGCGCTCGAGCGAGACTACGACGTGATCGTAGAGATGGACGCTGATGGATCCCATCAAGCGCGGGACTTGCCCCGCTTGTTGGCGCTCGCCGGGCAGCGAGATCTCGTGATCGGTTCACGCTGGGTTGCCGGCGGCTCGGTGCGAAATTGGCCCGCACATCGCAAAGCGCTATCGGTCGGCGCGAATACTTATGTCAGGTGGAGTCTCGGCATGTCGGTCCGGGACGCCACCGCCGGCTTCCGCGCGTACACGGCACGTGTCTTGCGAGAGCTCGACCTGACCGGCGTCGAGTCGCAGGGGTATTGCTTCCAGGTCGACATGTGCTGGCGGGTGGTGCTCGCGGGAGGGTCGGTCACCGAGGTGCCCATCGAGTTTGTCGAACGCGAGCACGGGGCCTCGAAGATGACCGGTGACATCATCCGCGAGGCGCTCGTGAAGGTGACAATCTGGGGTCTCGCTCGTCGCGCGCGCCAGGTGCGCCGGTGGATTCGACGCTAGCCGAGCCTACCTGCGCGCAGCAACTCAAGCCGCTCCTCAAGGAGCTCCTCGAGCTCCGGAATCGTGCGTCGCTCGAGCAACATGTCCCAGTGGGTACGCGCGGTGCGGACTTCCTTGACTTCCGGCTGATCGCCGTTGCGCAGCAGCGCGAGTGATCCGCAATGGCATTCCCATGACAGCGGGACGTCGGCCTCAATGGAGAACGGCATCGTGAGAATGTGGCCGTTCGGGCAGTCGTAATGGACGTCGACGCGCTCAGCGAGTTCCGCGTGTGCCGCGCTTTCCTTGCTCTGCGTGCCAAGTCGCATGCCGCGTAGTGTGCGATCCGCCATCGTGGGGCCTCCCTTGGTCGCAGGCGAGGGTTGTGCCTGCCCCTGTGGAACGCGAGTGCCCGTACCTTTGTTCCCTCGGGTCGACGCCGCACCCCGTCAGAGGTCGTCTTCCCCATCGCGCCGATAATGAACATTATGTCATTTCGTCG
>JAHEMW010000002.1 GCA_024643505.1 Demequinaceae bacterium | reverse complement strand
TCGCGCCACGTCTTCGTAGTCTTCCGCCGACCGCACGAACGACAACGCAATGAAGTCGCAGCCCAGCCGGATTCCCCACCGAAGGTCGTCCTCGTCCTTCTCAGACAACGCGGGCACGGACACGGCGACGCCTGGAAGGTTAATGCCCTTGTTGTTTGACACGGGCCCGGGAACCTCGACGACGGTCGTCACGTCCGTGTCCGTCACCTTGGTGACGCGCAGGCGCACCTTGCCGTCGTCGATGAGCAGCGGGTCGCCGACATGCGCGTCTCCAGGCAGGCCCTTGAACGTCGTCCCGCAGATGTCTTTGGTGCCAACAACGTCGCGCGTCGTGATCGTGAAGACGTCGCCGATCTCGAGTTCGTGCTTACCCTCGGCGAAGCGCTCCAGGCGAATCTTCGGTCCCTGAAGGTCCACGAGAACGGCGACGTTGCGCCCTAGTTCCTCGGCGGCCTGGCGCACGTTGCGGTATACCTGCTCGTGCTCCTCGGCCTTCCCGTGAGATCGATTGATTCGTGCCACGTCCATACCGGCGGCGACGAGCTTCCTCATCATCTCCAGTGACGCAGTGGCGGGGCCGATGGTGCAGACAATCTTGGCGTTTCGCATGGTTCCCAACCTAGTAGTAATTAGGCCCTCAGCGCCGAGGTTCGCGCGGTAACCGGGGCTGGCAACTCAGTGCTGCCGGTGAGATATTCGTCGATGGCGGCGGCGGCGGCGCGGCCCTCGGCGATGGCCCACACCACGAGCGACTGTCCGCGACCGGCGTCACCAGCGACGAAGACACCCGGCACAGGCGTAGCAAATCGCTCATCGCGCACGAGAGCCTGCCGCTCCGTCACGGTCAACCCCAGCTGCTGGCTCAAGAGGTCCGCTTCTGGTCCTGTGAACCCAAGCGACAGCAGCACGAGGTCAGCGGGCAGCTCTCGCTCGGTGCCCGGCGCAGGGCCTCGCATCCCATTCGGCATCACTTCGGTGGTGGCCACGCGCAATGCGGTGACGTGGTGATCCTCGTCGCCGACAAATTCCACCGTTGATGCGAGGTAATGGCGTTCGCCACCCTCCTCGTGTGAACTCGAGATCTCATACAAGTGCGGGTGAACCGGCCAGGGCTGGTTCTTGTTGTCGCGGTCGGCGGGTGGCTTGACTCCGATCGCCATCGTCGTCACGGACGCCGCGCCCTGCCGCAACGCCGTTCCGAGACAGTCGGAGCCGGTGTCGCCGCCGCCAATGATGATGACGTGCTTTCCTGCAGCAGTCGTCTGCTTGAGGACTTCGGCGCCTTCCGCAACAAGGTTCGCCTGCGTCAGGTATGGCATGGCGAAGTGAATGCCTTTGAGATAACGACCCGGGATGGGCAGATCGCGCGGCGCGCCAGCTCCCGTAGCGACGAGCACGGCGTCGTACCGCGCGCGCAGGTGATCCCAGGGAATGTCGCGCCCGATATCTACGCCGGCGCGGAACACCGTTCCCTCGGCCTCCATCTGCTCGAGGCGTCGGTCAATGTGTTGCTTTTCCATCTTGAAGCTCGGCACGCCGTAACGCATGAGCCCGCCCAGCCGGTTCGAGCGCTCGTACACCGCGACAGTGTGCCCGGCTCGCGTCAGTTGCTGCGCTGCCGCAAGACCCGCGGGGCCTGAACCCACCACTGCGATCGTGCGACCGGTGTGGCGTTGCGCGATGAACGGTCGAACGTAGCCCCGCTTGAAGGCTTCGTCGACAATGGAGACTTCGATGTTCTTGATGGTGACCGCGGGTTGGTTGATGCCGAGCACGCACGACGTTTCACACGGCGCAGGACAGATGCGGCCCGTGAACTCGGGAAAATTGTTCGTGGCGTGCAGGCGGTCGATTGCCTCTTCCCAGTGCTCGCGCCACGTGAGGTCGTTCCACTCGGGGATGAGGTTTCCGAGCGGACAACCTTGGTGGCAAAACGGGATGCCGCAGTCCATGCAACGACCTGCCTGCCGCTTGAGGACGCCGGGTTCCTTAGCAAGTTCGTCCTTGACCTCGCTCCAGTCCATCAGCCGGATCGGGATGGGCCGACGCGGTGGCAGTTCCCGGTCCCGCACCGTCAGGAATCCACGTGGATCAGCCACCGGTCACCTCCAAGAATTCGGACCAGGCACCCGGGGCGCTGAGGTCCCCGCCGGTCGCCTCAAGTTCGGCAAGCGCCTCGCGCACTCGTGCGTATTGCGCGGGAAGCACTCGGGTGAAACGTGTCACGGCCGCAGGCCAGTCGACGAGCAAAGCGGCGGCAAGTGGAGACTCCGTCTCGGAAGCGTGGCGCTCAAGCAGCGAACGGACGATCGTCTCGTCCTCAGCGTCGAGCGGAGCGAGAGTCAACTCCCCCGCCGCCAGGGCGTCGGCGTTCACGCGCGCCGTCGTGAGGTCGAGAACATACGCGGTGCCGCCGGACATGCCTGCCCCGAGATTGCGTCCGGTCGAGCCAAGGATCAGGGCCGTACCGCCGGTCATGTACTCCAAGGCGTGATCCCCGACTCCTTCGACCACTGCCGTTGCGCCGGAGTTACGCACGCAGAATCGTTCGCCGACCTGCCCGCGTAGATAGATCTCACCGGACGTCGCACCGTAACCGATCACGTTGCCAGCAATCACGTCAACGGAATCGTCGAGCGTTGCGGCCGGATGCGGACGCACCACCAAGCGCCCGCCAGACAATCCCTTGCCGGCGTAGTCGTTCGCATCGCCGATCAAGCGCAGGGTGACGCCGCGCGGCAAGAATGCGCCGAACGACTGCCCGCCGGTTCCCGTGAGCGACACGCGAATAGTGTCATCGGGCAGCCCCTGACCTTGGAAGCGCTTCGTGACCTCGTACCCGAGCATCGTGCCGACCGTGCGGTTGACATTGCGGACCGTTCCCTCGATCTCTACCCGCTCGCCGCCTTCGAGTGCCGGCTGTGCCTGGGCGATGAGTGACAGGTCAAGCGCCTTGTCGAGACCGTGATCCTGCGTCGTCGACTGGTGGAGCAGAGCGCCCGGCGCGGGGGCGGCGAGGATGGGGTCGAGGTCGAGGCCACGCGCCTTCCAATGCACCACGGCGTCTTTCGTGTGCAGCGCCTCGACATGACCGACGGCCTCTTCGATCGACCGGAATCCCAGTTGGGCGAGGAGTTCGCGCACTTGCTGCGCGATGAAGAGGAAGAACGTCTCGACGAACTCGGGCTTGCCGCTGAACCTCGCACGAAGCTCCGGGTTTTGAGTGGCGACGCCGACAGGGCACGTGTCGAGGTGACACACCCGCATCATGACGCAACCAGACACAACGAGTGGGGCGGTGGCGAAGCCGAACTCTTCCGCGCCGAGCAGAGCGGCGATCACGACGTCGCGTCCCGTCTTCAACTGCCCATCAACCTGCACGACAATGCGATCCCTCAGGCCATTCGCCACGAGGGTCTGCTGGGTGTCGGCAAGGCCGATCTCCCACGGCGCGCCAGCGTGCTTGAGCGAATTGAGCGGGCTTGCGCCCGTTCCGCCGTCGTGGCCAGAGATGAGCACGACGTCGGATTTGCACTTCGCGACGCCAGCAGCGATCGTTCCCACCCCGACCTCGGACACCAACTTGGTGTGAATCCGCGCTTCTGGATTCGAGTTCTTCAGGTCGTGGATGAGTTGCTTGAGATCCTCGATGGAGTAGATGTCGTGGTGCGGTGGCGGCGAAATCAGTCCAACTCCAGGCGTCGAATGCCGCGTCTGCGCGATCCACGGGTAGACCTTCGCGCCGGGAAGTTGACCGCCTTCGCCAGGTTTCGCCCCCTGGGCAAGCTTGATCTGCAAGTCGTCCGCGTTCACGAGGTACTCGCTCGTGACACCAAATCTCCCTGAAGCGACCTGCTTGATCGCGCTGCGACGCTCGGGGTCGTGTAGACGTGCGGGGGACTCGCCTCCCTCGCCGGTGTTCGACTTTGCGCCCAGCCGGTTCATCGCAATTGCGAGCGTTTCATGAGCTTCGGCGGAAATCGATCCATATGACATCGCACCTGTCGAGAACCGCTTGACGATGTCGCGCACGTGCTCGACCTCTTCGAGCGGTACGGGACGTCGATCGCTCGCGAACTCGAGAAGCCCGCGCAGCGTCATGAGTCGCCTCGACTGGTCATCCACGAGGTCGGTGTATTCCTTGAACACTTCGAACTGACGTGTCCTCGTCGAATGCTGAAGTTTGAAGACGGTCTCGGGGTTGAAGAGGTGCGCCTCGCCGTCCCGCCGCCACTGGTATTCGCCGCCGGTTTCGAGACGCTGGTGCGCAGGCCGCTCGCCGCTCGCCGGATATGCAGCGGCGTGTCGTTTGCCGACCTCCTCAGCGATGACGTCCATCCCGATGCCGTCGATCTGGCTCGGAGTGCCTGCGAAGTGGCGGTCGACGAGCGAGCGCGACAGCCCTATCGCCTCGAATACCTGCGCTCCGCGGTACGACGCGATGGTCGAGATCCCCATCTTTGACATGATCTTCAGCACGCCCTTGCCGAGCGCCTTGATGAGGTTCTTGACCGCCTGATGCGGCGTGACGTCACCGAGATAGCCCGTCTTGGCGAGCTGCTCCACGGTCTCCATCGCGAGATACGGGTTGACGGCGGCGGCGCCGTATCCAATGAGCAACGCGACGTGGTGCACTTCACGCACGTCCCCGGCCTCGACGACAAGCGACACCTTGGTACGCGAGTGGTTGCGCACCAGGTGGTGGTGTACTGAGCTGAGAAGCAGCAAGGACGGGATCGGGGCGTGCTCGGCGTCGGAGTCGCGGTCGGACAAGATGAGGAAGCTCACGCCTCGAGCGATGGCTTCGTCGACTTCTCGGAAGATCTCGTGGAGGCGGCGGTCGAGACCGGCGCCGCCCTCGTGCACGCGATACAGCCCCTTCACGCGCTGCGCCCCGAAGATGCCTCGCAACGACGGCTCTGCGTCGATGTGGATGATCTTCGCGAGCTCGTCGTTGTCGATCACTGGGAAGTCAAGCACGAGCTTGCGCGCGTGCTCCGGCACCGTCGCGAGCAGATTTGGCTCAGGTCCGATCGCGCCAGCGATCGACGTGACGAGTTCCTCACGGATTGCGTCGAGCGGCGGGTTAGTGACCTGCGCAAACATCTGCGTGAAGTAGTCGAAAAGCAGCCGCGGTCGGCCGGACAGCACCGCGATGGGCGTATCTGAGCCCATCGCGCCTAGTGGCTCAGTCGCCGTCTTCGCCATCGGTGCGAGCAGGATCCGGAGCTCCTCTTCCGTGTATCCAAAAGCACGCTGGCGCCGATTCACCGAGGACCCCGAATGCGAGATGTGCTCGCGCTCGGGCAGCTGCGCGAGACGAATGGTGTAGTCGCGCACCCAATCCGCGTACGGCTGCTCCGCGGCGAGGGACGACTTGATCTCGTCGTCTTCGATGATGCGCCCTGCTGCGGTATCGACCAGGAGCATCTTCCCGGGTTGGAGTCGGCCCTTGCGGACGACATCGGCGGGGTCGATCGGAAGCACGCCCGCCTCGGAACCGAGGACCACAAGGCCGTCACGCGTGACCCAGAATCGGCCGGGTCGCAAGCCGTTGCGGTCGAGGACCGCACCGATCACCGTTCCATCGGTGAACGTCAGCGACGCCGGCCCATCCCACGGTTCAACGAGGTTGGAGTGATATTCGTAGAAGGCGCGCCGCACCGCATCCATCTCATCGTTCTTCTGCCACGCCTCAGGGATCATCATGAGGATCGCGTGCGGAAGCGAGCGTCCACCGAGGTGAAGCAGCTCGAGCACCTCGTCAAACGATGCGGTGTCGGAGGCGGAAGGCGTACACACAGGCATGAGGTCCGCCAGGTCACCGAGCAACTCGGATTCGAGCGTGCCCTCACGCGCGGCCATCCAATTGCGGTTGCCGCGCACGGTGTTGATCTCGCCGTTGTGCGCGATGTTGCGCAGCGGCTGCGCGAGCGGCCACGAAGGGAACGTGTTCGTGGAAAACCTCGAGTGGACAAGCGCAAGTTCTGACGCAAAGCGCTCGTCGCGCAAGTCGGGGAATACCTGCTCGAGTTGGTAGGTGGTGAGCATGCCCTTGTACGTCAGGGTGCGAGCCGACAGCGAAGCGAAGAAAGGCCCGCCGGCCTTGCCAGAGCGCTTTCGCACGCGATACATGCGCCTATCGAGGTCTATCCCGGTTGCGCCGCCCGCGGTAGCGAACACCTGCCGGAACACGGGCATCGCGGCGCGCGCAGACGGGCCGAGCGGCTCCGGGTTCACCGGCACATCGCGCCAACCCAGGACGGTCACACCCTCGAGCGCAGCCGCGGCGTGGAACGCCTGAATTTGTACGGCTTCTAACCCCGGATCGAGGAACGCGGTGCCGACGGCGTAAGCGCCGGGTTCCGGCAACTCGAAATCGACGACCTCGCGCAGGAAGCCGTCCGGAACTTGGGTCAGAATTCCCGCGCCGTCACCAGTCTCGGTCTCGGCGCCAACGGCGCCGCGATGTTCGAGATTCTTGAGTGCGGTCAGTCCCGCCTCGACGATGTCCCGCCCGGCAAACCCGCGCAACGTGGCGACGAACGAGACCCCGCACGAGTCGTGCTCGTACGCAGAGTCGTAGAGCCCTGCACCGGGCTCGTATGCGCGAAAGTTCGCGGCCATTACACCGTCCTTCAGCGCCCACGGCTATCGCCGCAGGCAGGTGGTTGTCGGGACGCCGTCGACCCGGATTACTCGCGAGTTCTCAGACTACCCCGGCAAATGGGCATCCTCGAATTTGTTACGTTGCTTCGCCGGGGGGTGCTTCGGTAGCCGGCACCGGCGCAGCCAGTTGTGATCGCGGAATCCACGCGTCGGCGCCCCGCTGCTTCCGTCCTAGGACGATGAATGCGCTAATGGCGGATGCGAGCACTGCGACAGAAACAAGGACGTTGATTCGCAGGCCAAGCACGTGCACGGCTTCGTCGATACGCACCATCTCGATCCAGAGCCGGCCAGACGTGTACACGGTGACGTAGAGCCAGAACACTCGCCCACCGCGTAGATCCCATCGCTTGTCGAGCATGACGATCAGCGCGGCACCCACAAGGTTCCAGATCATCTCGTACAGGAACGTGGGGTGAAAGAGCGTGCCCTCGGCGTAGCCTGGCGGGAGGTGCGCGGCGTCGATCTCGAGTCCCCACGGCAGGGTGGTCGGGCCACCGAAGAGCTCCTGGTTGAAGTAGTTTCCGAGCCTTCCGATGGCCTGCGCGATCAGGATCGCGGGGGCCGCGGCATCCATGAAGGTCGCGAAGGATATGCCGTGGCGGCGCGCGCCGATGAAGGCTCCCAAGGCGCCGAAGGCCACCGCGCCCCATATCCCCAGGCCGCCGTTCCAGATCTTGAGCGCGTCGACCGGGTTGCCGTCGGGTCCAAAGTAGGCGGCCGGCGACGAAATCACATGGTAGATCCGCCCACCAATGATGCCGAAGGGAATCGCCCAGATTCCCACCTCGCCGATCGCCTCCGCGTCGCCGCCGCGCTCCACCCACCGCCGAGTCGTAAACCACATCGCGAAGAAGATGCCAGCGAGGATGAAGAGCGCATACGCGTGAATCGTGAAGGGCCCGAGCGAAAACGACGACCATTCGGCCGGAGGACTTGGGATCGACGCGACAGTCACGACTCACCTCTGACACCGCGAGCAAGTTCACTCGTCTTCGTGCGTAGCGCGTCCAGAGCCTGGTCCTCGTTCACGTGGTCTATCAGGCACCGGACGAGGACCGAACCGACGACGACGCCGTCCGCGTACGTCGCCACTTCACGTGCGTGCGCACCAGTCGTCACCCCGAGGCCGACGCACACGAGGTGCGCGCCTGCGGCGCGCGAGTCCCTCACGAGTCGTTCTGCCTGGGAGCCGACCGACGCACGTTCCCCCGTGACCCCCATGAGCGACGCGGCGTAGACGAATCCTGTCGTGGCGGCCACTGTCATGTGTAGGCGCTCCGGTGTGGAACTTGGAGCGACCAAAAATGTGGTGTCGAGTGAGTGCGCCTCCGCTGCCGCAAGCCATTCCTGGGCAATGTCGGGCGTCAAGTCGGGCAAGACCACTCCCGATCCGCCCGCTGCCGCGAGCTCGCCAGCGAATTTCTCGAGCCCGTACTGCAGCAGTGGGTTGTAATACGACATCACGACGGCCGACGCTCCGGCAGCGACGACAGCCCGCACGGCGGCAAAGCAGTCGGCGACACGCGCGCCCGCAAGCAACGCTGCTTCCGCGGCGATCTGGTTCGTGGGTCCGTCGATGACGGGGTCCGAATACGGGATGCCGACTTCGATAACATCTGCACCGGCATCGACCATCGCGACCATCGCGCGAATCGATCGCTCGACGCTAGGAAACCCCACCGGCAGGTACGCGATGAGCGCGGCGCGGCCTTCGGCGTTCGAGTGCCTGATGCGATCGCTCGCGCCGCTCACGACTCGCCGCCGTCGAGGAGCCCGAAGTACACCGCCGCGGTCTCGACATCCTTGTCGCCCCTGCCGGAAAGATTCACGAGAATGGTCGCGTCTGGTCCCAACTGCCGGCCAAGGCGCATGGCGCCAGCAAGGGCGTGTGCGGACTCGATGGCGGGCAGGATGCCTTCGGTGCGACACAGCAAGCCGAACGCTTCCATCGCCTCAGCATCGGTCACCGACCAGTACTCCGCCCTGCCGAGGGTTGCGAGCCACGCGTGCTGCGGCCCGACTCCGGGGTAGTCGAGTCCGGCGGAGATGGAATGCGACGGGATGGTCTGGCCGTCGGCGTCCTGCAGGATAAACGAGCGCGACCCATGCAGAACACCAGGACGCCCGCCGCCGATCGCCGCGGCGTGCCTGCCCGTGTCAACACCGTCGCCGCCGGCTTCGCAACCGATGAGGCGAACCTCGGCGTCGTCGAGGAACGCGTCGAAGATGCCAATCGCGTTCGATCCCCCACCGACGCACGCCACGACCGCGTCCGGCAACGCCCCGAGGTCAAGCATCTGCGCGCGCGCTTCGAGTCCGATCACGCGCTGGAAGTCGCGCACCATCGTGGGAAACGGGTGGGGTCCGGCAGCGGTCCCAAACAGGTAGTTCGTCGTGTCAACGTTGGCGACCCAATCGCGGTATGCCTCGTTGATCGCGTCCTTAAGCGTGCGACTGCCCGTCTTCACGGGCACGACGGTTGCCCCAAGCAGGCGCATCCGCGCCACGTTGAGGCGCTGGCGCTCCGTGTCCTCTTCCCCCATGTACACGATGCATTCAAGGTCCATGAGTGCCGCCGCCGTCGCGGCCGCAACGCCGTGTTGACCAGCGCCTGTCTCGGCAATCACTCGCGTCTTGCCGAGCCGCTTCGTGAGAAGTGCCTGGCCGAGCACGTTGTTGATCTTGTGCGATCCCGTGTGGTTGAGATCCTCGCGCTTAAGAAACACGTGCGCCCCGCCCGCGTGTGCGGCGAAGCGCGGAACCTCGGTGACGATGCTGGGGCGGCCCGTGTAGTCACGTGCGAGGCGTTCCAGTTCGGACGAAAATGCGGGATCGACGCGCGCCTTGTCGTACGCGTCGGCCAACTCGTCGAGGGCCGCGACGAGCGCCTCTGGTACGAATCGCCCGCCGAAGTCACCGAAGTACGGCCCCGTGGCCGCTTGAAGCGAATCGGTCACGGACGCACCGAACGCAGCGCGGGGTGAGCTCCGGCTGCGACCATCTCGGCAACCGCGTGACGCGGGTTCGCGTCCTTGACGAGCGCTTCGCCGACAAGCACGGCATCTGCGCCAATGCGCGCGTATTCGACAACGTCGTGACTGTCGCGGATGCCAGATTCTGCGACGCGCACGATCCCGTCGGGGATCGTCGGCGCCACGCGCGCGAAGGTGTGGCGATCGACCTCAAGGGTGCGCAGATCGCGCGCGTTGACGCCGATCATGCGCGCCCCCGCATCAACGGCGCGATGCACTTCGGTGACGTCGTGCACCTCGACAAGAGCGCACATCCCTAGCGAGTGGATGCGCTCGACGAGGCTCTCAAGAGCGGGTTGTTCGAGGGCGGCGACGATGAGCAGCACGAGGTCTGCGCCGTGAGCGCGCGCCTCCCACACTTGGTACGGCGTAACAATGAAGTCCTTGCGAAGGATAGGAACGTCGACCCTGCCGCGCACGCTATCGAGGTCGGCAAGCGAGCCACCAAAGCGTCGCTGCTCGGTCAGGACCGAGATGACAGACGCCCCTCCAGCTTCATACTCAGCGGCCAGTGAGGCGGGGTCGGAAATGTCGGCGAGTGCGCCCTTTGAGGGACTCGAACGCTTCACCTCTGCAATGACCGCGACCTCTTCGCGCGCGAGTATCTCGCGGGCGTTGATCGCGCCAGGTAGCCGCGAGGCGCGCTCCTTGAGCGCGTCCATCGATACCGCGGCTTCGCGCTGGGCGAGGTCTTCTCTCACGCCGGCGACAATGCTGGCGAGCACGCTCGAGCCGACCTCTCCCATGCCGCTATCGTAGCGCCGCTCTATGGCAGCCCCGACCGGGTCGAGGGAGGTCAGCGCAGGGGCTGGCCGTGCCCGAGTGCGCGCAGCGCGCCCCCCGCGGCGAGCGATGCGACGACGAGAACGGAGCCGACGATCGTGAGGATGAGGTTGGGGGTCATCACTCCAAAGCAGATGACAAGCGCCGCGACGGTTAGCCCGATGTTCGTGACCCATGCCGCGGTCGTACGGCCGTGATTGGACGGCGCGACCTCTGGCAGGTCGCTTGGCTCAAGGTGAACGCTTGACATCGCCACTCCTTCGTCGGGAACGCACGCAGTCTATCGGTTAGGCAGCCCTCGTAGGCTGGCGGCGAGCTCGACAGCTCGAATCATCGCGGCAGCCTTCGCGCGCGTTTCCGCCGCCTCGGTCGCTGGCACAGAGTCGGCAACGATGCCTGCACCCGCCTGAACGTGCGCAATGCCGTCCTTGATGAGCGCCGTGCGGATGGTGATAGCGAAATCCATGTTCCCCGCGAAGTCGAAGTAACCCGCCGCGCCACCGTAGAAGCCGCGTCGTGCAGGCTCCATCTCGTCAATGAGCGCGATCGCGCGCGGTTTCGGCGCTCCAGACAGTGTGCCGGCGGGGAACGTGGCGACGAATGCGTCGACGGGGCCGTACTGCGGCTCCATGGTTCCCACCACGGTTGAGCAAATGTGCATGATGTGGCTGTAGTAATTCACGGACATGAAGTCGATGACTTCGACGCTGGTCGGCTCGCACACCTTCACGAGGTCGTTGCGCGCGAGGTCGACGAGCATGATGTGCTCCGCAATCTCCTTGGGGTCTGTCACCAACTCGTCGTGAAGCGCGCGATCCTCCTCATCGTTCGCGCCGCGCGGTCGCGAACCCGCGATGGGGTAGGTGCGCAAGCGTCCGTCGCGTACGGTCGCGAGAGACTCAGGGCTTGCTCCGACGAGTGCGAATGGGCCATTCTCAGGGTCGTCAATCGCGAAGTAGTACATATACGGACTGGGGTTGAGCGTTCGCAGAGCGCGGTACACATCGAGGGCGCTTGCCGGGCAATCCACGTCGAAACGCTGCGACGGAACGACTTGAAAGACCTCCCCGTCGCGGATCGCCTCCTTCGCGAAATCGACGACCTGCTCGTACTCGCCGGGCGCGCTACGCTGGCGAACCACCGCAGCGGGAACCGCAGGGTCGGTGACCGAGACATCACCGGGTAGAGCGCGCGCGAGAGCATTCGTCATGGCGTCGACCCGGGCGACGGCGTCGTCGTACGCGCCGTCAATGCGGTCCGCAGATCCGTCGGCGTTGACAGCATTCGCGATCAGCCACACCGAGCCCTCATGGTGATCAATGACCGCGATATCTGTGGCGAGGCACAGCACCGCATCTGGCACCTCGAGCTCGCGCGGCGCCTTGTGAGGCAGGGTCGGCTCCCACTGCCGGATGATGTCCCACCCGATGACGCCGACCATTCCGCCGGTGAGAGGCGGCAGTCCGTCGATCGGTTCCGACTCCAGCTCGGCGAGCACGTGGCGAATCGTCGCGAGCGGCGACCCATCATGCAGTCCAGCCGGCACGTCACCCGCCCACCGCGCCTCGTCGCCGTCGATGGTCAGAGTCGCCCGTGAGCGCACTCCCACGAACGAGAAGCGCGCGCGCGCACCATCAGGCTCGGCCGATTCGAGAATGAACGTGCCAGCACGGTCCTGCGCCAGGGCGCGATAGACCGCGACCGGAGTGAGCGAGTCAGCGAGAATTCGACGCACGACCGGAACGACGCGTCGGGTCGCCCCCAGGGAGACGAACTCGTCGCGCGATGGCCACGTTTGGCCCCACGGAATCGCACGAGGAGAGCTCACGCCGGGCCTACTCCCTGTGCGCCGAGGTCTCCACCCGCGTCGAAGCACGAGTGCGCTCCGGTGTGGCACGCTGGTCCATGCTGCCGGACGCGAACGAGCAATGCATCGCCGTCGCAGTCGATCGAGACCGACACGACGTGCTGCACATTCCCCGAGGTGTCTCCCTTGCGCCACAACTCTTGGCGAGACCGGCTCCAATACACGGCCCGTCCTGACGAGAGCGTCTGCGCGAGCGCCTCGTCATTCATCCACGCAACCATCAGCACGTCACCGGTGTGGTGTTCCTGCACGACCGCGCACACAAGGCCATCAGCATCGCGTTTGAGAGAGGTAGCAATGGCTGGGTCGAGAGGCACGCGCCTATCCTTCCATGTCACTCGACGTCGTCACGCGTCTGCGACATCCACGCGGCATACATGTCTGCGTATGCCCCGCGCGCAGCAACGAGTTCGCGATGGGCGCCGAGTTCGACGAGTTCCCCGTTGTGCATCACTCCGATGATGTCGGCGCGTTCAGCGGTCGACAACCGGTGGGCGATGACAACCGCCGTTCGCCCCCGCATCAGCCCTTCAAGCGCGCGGGAGATTCGCACCTCGGTGGCTGGGTCGACGGCGGAGGTCGCCTCATCGAGCACCAACAGATCCGGGTCGCGCAGGTACGCGCGGGCAATCGAGACAAGTTGCCGCTCGCCGGCGCTGAGCAACTCGCCGCGCGGGCCGACCGCCGTGTCTAATCCGTTGGGCAGTGTGGCGAGCCAGGCGTCGAGGCCGAGCGACTCGAAAGCGGCGAGCGTTCGCAGCTCGAGGTCATCTGGGGGCGCCGACGGAAGGGCGTAGGCGAGGTTTGACCGAATCGTTCCGTCGAAGAGAAACCCCTCCTGCGGCACGACGGCAACGGCGCGCCTGAGCGATGACGAGGGGACATCGCGCAGGTTCACGCCGCCGACGCGGATTTCACCGGCCGTTGGGTCAAAGAATCGGGACATGAGTCTCGCGAGCGACGTCTTTCCCGACCCCGTCTGACCGACGAGCGCAATCCTCGTGCCGCGGGCCACGGTCAAGTCGATGCCTTTGAGCACCTCTGGACCCCCCGGATACGTGAGTCTCACCTGCTTGATGTCGAGATTTCCGTGCCCGTGCGGGATATCGATGCCGCCTTCACCGGGATCCGCGACGGTCACCTCCGCATCGCAGAGGTCCAGAACTCGGCGCCATCCAACCATCGCGCGCTGCCCCTCGGCGAGCATTTCGATGATCCACATCAGGGGGCCAGAGAACATGTACACGAGCAGCGCGAACGCCACGACGGTCCCGACGCTGAGATCCCCGCGAATCGCCAGGATCGTGCCGACGATCAGCGCGAGCCCGGTCGCGAGAGATTGTCCAAGCACCGTTGACGCAAAGTTCGTTGACGCGAGCCGGCTCGCGCGTCGCTCCGCCTCGCAAATCTCCTCAATCTCGCGATGAAGGTCATCGCGCATCCGTTGCTGCACGCCGTACGAGCGAATCGTCGCGATCCCCACGAGCTGCTCGGAGGTGCGGCCGAGCAGATCGGCCATCTGCGCTCGCACGCGTTGGAGTGCTTCCCGCACGCGCGGCTGAATCCACAGGAGGGAGAGCACGACGGGGATGAACGCAAGCGCGACGACGATCGCAAGGACCCATGAGTACAGCGTCATGACGCCGAACACCACGATGGCCTCGAGAGCGCTGACTATCATCGCGGCGCCCGTCCATTGCATGAGATCGCGCATGGTCTCGACGTCGCCGGTGACTCGAGACACGTATCTGCCGCGCTGCTCCTCGTTCTGGGTCAGGACAGAGAGCTCGTGGACTTTGTCAAAGGCGCGGATTCGAAGCGTCGCGAGTCCGGCCTCGGCCGCAGTCACCATGCGTGTGCGGACTCGCCACGCGACAACGGCGGAGAAGAGCATGAGCGCGGCGCCCGCAAGCGCGTACCGACCGACGACCGCGGTATCGACACCGCCCGGCGCAAGCAGCCCATCGTCGATGACGCGCTGCGTGACGAAGGGGAGACAGACGCGACCGATCGCGGCCCCGACCGCAAGGGAAAGGGTGACCCCAAGACCGCGGCGAAGTTCGGGACTGATGGCAAATCCGCGAGTGAAGGTCTCCCGCACGCTCGGACCGCTCATCCGACGACGCCCGCGCTCTCGGCGGCTGCACGTTGGGAGTCCTGCTCGTACGCGAGCACGAGTTCTCGGTAGCCGGGGTCGCGGGCGAGGAGCTCCTCATGCGAGCCGGTATCAACGACTCGGCCACGATGGACGTGCACCACACTGTCCGCAAGCAGAATCGACGCGAGTCGGTACGCGATGATGAGCACAGTCGGGCCAGCGCCGTCGGCCGCAAGTCCGCGCAAGATCTCCTGTTCTACCCGCGGATCAACCGCGCTCGTCGCGTCGTCGAGCACGAGGATGCGGGGCCGCCGCACGAGGGCTCGCGCGAGAGCGAGACGTTGGCGCTGCCCGCCCGAAAGATTCATTCCGCGCTCGCTCAGAACTGCGTCGAGCCCCGCGCCCAGCGACTCGACCACGTCTGCGATGTTGGCCCGGGCAAGCGCTTCCCACACGTCCGCGTCCGGGAACGGTTCGCCGAGCGTGACGTTGTCGCGGACCGTTCCGGAAAAGACGAACGCCGCTTGTGGCACGAGCGCGACGTGGGATCCCATGTCGGCGACCGTGTCGATCGCAGTGTCGTCGAGCGTGATCGTGCCGGACATCGAGCGAGCAAGCCGCGATGCGGCGAGCGCGACGGTCGACTTGCCCGATCCGGTCGCCCCGACAAGCGCAGTGATGGTGCCGGGAGCAAGGTCGAGTGAGACGTCCGTCAGTATCTGGGCGAGGCCGCCGTCGCCGTCGTCGGCGCCTATGTCAGCGCGCACGAACTGCATCGCACCCGCGCCCACGTTCGCCACCACTCGATGACCGGGCTCGTCCATCTCCGTTGCCGCTGCCGCAATCTGGCCAATCCGGCGATAAGCCACGAGCGCCGATGGCATCTGCCCCAGGACCCATCCCAGCCCCCGGATGGGAACCGCGAGCAGGGCCACAAGGTAGATCGCAGACACGACGTCGCCGACGGAAACTGCGCCAGCCTGGGCACGATACGCCCCCACAATCATGAGTGCGGTGGCACCGAGGGGCACGACGACGTCCATCATGGGCTCGAACCACGCCGACGTGCGCCCGACCCGCGTATCCGCGTCTCGCAACGCTCGCGCGGCACGGGCGAACCGCTCCCCTTCCAGCCGTTCCGCGCCCAAGGCCTTGACGATCGTGCCGCCTTCGAAGCTCTCGTGCGCGATGGTGGAGACGTCCGATCGGAGCGACTGTCCCGCATCCCAATGGGGGGTAATCACCCTCTCGTACACAAGATTGATCGCAAAAATCACCGGGACGACCGACAACCCCGTGACGGCCAACCACGGATCCATGCGCCACATCGCGACGCCGGCCGCGATCATCATCACGAACGACCCGATCGCGAACGCAAACGGATGGAGCACGTTCGTGGCAGTTTCCGAATCAGAGGACATCGCCGACAGTATTCGCCCGGAGGGATTCGATCGGTGCCATCCGAGTGGCAACGAAGCAATCGCGTCGGCGACGACGGTGCGGTGTCGGGCTCCGACGCCCGCGACCGCGGCACCCTGGGTCGCACGTCGGACGCCAACGAGGCTCGCGTTGACCACACCGATTGCGAGGAACACCGCGCCGGCAATGATGATCGCCGTCTGCGGGTCCTGCGTACGCTCGCCCCACCACCCCTCGATCGGGCTGCCACTCACTCCCGGTATCACCACCTGATCGGTGATCTGGCCGAGCAGCCGCCCGAAGACCACGGTCATCACGGAAAAGACGCCTGCAGTCACGATGGCGACCGCGAACCGTCGCGGCTCGGTTCGCACGGCGTGCGCAAGCAGGTGCCCGGACCGGCGAGCGAAGGATCCGTTCAGCTGATAGTCGTCAGTGCGAGAACCGGTGCGGCTCAACGCACATCAATTCCCGCCTCGCGCATGGCGGCCTTCACCTCTCCGATTGTGAGGGCGCCGAAGTGAAAGACGCTCGCCGCGAGGACTGCGTCAGCGCCGGCGTGGGCGGCCGACACGAAGTGAGCAGATTCGCCGGCGCCACCGGATGCGATGAGCGGTATGGACACCTCCGCCCGCACTCGTTCGATCATCTCGATATCAAAACCGCCGGTCGTGCCGTCCGCGTCCATGGAATTAAGGAGGATCTCGCCTGCACCGAGCGCCTGCCCGCGGTGCGCCCACTCGACGGCGTCAATCCCAGTACCGCGGCGACCGCCATGCGTCGTGACCTCAAAGCCAGACGCCGTCGTGGTGCTGCCCGTGCAGCGTCGGGCGTCTACCGAGAGAACCAGCACTTGATTGCCAAACCGCTGCGCAATTTCTGAGATCAGTTCGGGACGCGCAATGGCGGCGGTATTCACGCCAACCTTGTCTGCGCCAGCACGCAAGAGTTTGTCGACGTCGTCGGGCGAGCGCACTCCCCCACCGACGGTGAGCGGCACAAAGACCTGCTCCGCGGTGCGGCTCACCACGTCGTAGGTCGTGGCACGATCGGCCGACGATGCCGTCACATCGAGAAACGTAATCTCGTCCGCACCGGAGGACCCATAGGCCGCGGCGAGCTCGACAGGGTCCCCAGCGTCGCGAAGATTCTCGAAATTGACGCCCTTGACGACCCGACCGGCGTCGACGTCGAGACACGGGATCACTCTCACGGAAACCGGCATCGCCTACGGGCTCCAGACATCCAGAATGTCCACGACGAAGACCAGCGCGCCTTTGTCGGGGTACGCGTAGGACGGTGGCACAACGAGCAGCACCTGCGACCCGGCGGTTTGATCAAGGAGGCCTTCGTCCCACCCGAGAATCACTTGGCCCGTCCCAATCCGCGTCTCGAACGGCGCCTTGCCCTCCGGCCATGACGAGTCGAAGAGCTTCCCGTCCTTGAAGTAGACGGCCTTGTAGTTCGCGATGATGAAGGATCCCTCCTTCACCTGCTCACCATCGCCCTGAATCAGGGTTTGAATCTGCAGTTCGGTTGGCTCCTTTGCGCCCTTCGGGATGGTGATGACGGGTTCACCCGTCTGGGTGAGGCGCACGCTGGGGAGGTCGGAGCGCGGGGCCACGGCCGTTCCTGACGCTCGTTCCGACAACACGTCGACAACCATCACCACGGGAGGTTCGGTCCCGGCCGGGTCGGCTGGTGGCGCGATTAGGAGGACGCGCGCGCCCACGTGGGCCCCGATAAGCCTCTCGTAGAGGCCGTCACCAAGGACCTCCCGAGCCAACACGTACGAGCGGGGAAGACCGTCGTACGTGTTGATGATGACCGTGCCGTCGATCAGCGACGTGCCGTAGATATCGAGCAAGATCGGCTGACCATTCTCAAGCCTGGTCCCCTCGCCGTCCCACACCATGGTGCTGTCAGCGCGGGTGAACGGAACGCCCGCCGGAAACGAGATCGTTGGCGCCCCAGTGTCGGACGTTCCCACCTCGATCTGGTCGAGGGTTCCTACGGCCGAGGCTGACGGGGACGCGCCGGGACCGGCAGGGGCGCAGGCCGAAAGCACCAGTACGGCTGCGGCAATCGCGGCGAGGCGGCGCATGGGCGTCCTTTCATCCGAGAGCAACACGTGAGTCTACGTGTCGGCGCCAAGCGCCTCGATCAGAACGTCGACACGAGCGTCTTCGTTCCTGAAGGGGTCCTTGAGCAAGACAGTGCGCGACTGCGAACCGGTGATCTTCAGGTGCACCCAGTCGACCGTGAAGTCGCGTCCTGATTCGAGGGCGGCACGCACGAAGGCGCCGCGCAGGTGCGCACGTGTGGACGCGGGAGGCTCGCCCATCGCCCGAACGATTCGTTCTTCCGCCACGACTGTCTTGATCAGGCCCGCGGACTCCAGTTTTCTCACGAGACCCAACTCGGGCGAGACATCGTGAAAGGCGAGTTCGAGGCGTGCAATGCGCGGGTCGTCCATCCCACACCCGAGTCGCTCTTGATATCGCTCGATGAGTCGATGCTTGATCGCCCAATCGAGTTCTGTCGCGACTGCGGAGAAGTCTCCCGAGCGAACGGCAGCGATTCCCCGCTCCCACAGATCGACGATCGCTTCCACTTCTTCGGTGCGCTCAATGAGCCCGTCGATGTGGGTGAGCACGAATTCGAGGTAAGCCTCCTGGAGTTCGACCCCCGTGATTGTCTGTCCGTCTGCACGTTCGACGGTCGCTCGACCAGACACATCGTGAGCGATCTCACGAATGGCGTGCATCTCGCGGGCGAGCGTGAGATTCGGCATTGCGACCCGCGCCTCCGCGAGCCGGAGGATCAGATCCGTCGCCCCCACCTTGAGCAACGTCGTCGGCTGCGCCATCGTCGAGTCGCCGACAATGACGTGCAAACGCCGATAAAGGTCGGCATTGGCGTGCGGCTCGTCGCGCGTATTGATCATGGGGCGCGAGCGCGTAGTCGCGGAACTCATTCCCTCCCACATGTGATCGGCGCGTGGCGAGAACGAGTAGTGCGCACCGGACGGTGTCCGCGTCACACAGCCGGCGCCTGTCACGATTTGACGACTCACGAGGAACGGGAGAAGCGACGAGCCGAATGCGGCGAAGTCGGCTCGGCGGCGCACGAGGTAGTTCTCGTGACAGCCGTAACTGTTGCCCGCTGAATCAGTGTTGTTTTTGTACAGGTGGATGATGCCGTCGATGCCCGCCATACGGAGTCGCTGCTGGCCCCCAACCACGAGGTCCTGCACGATCCGCTCGCCGGCCTTGTCGAGCGCGATGAGATCACTGATCGAGTCCGCCTCCGCGGTCGCATATTCGGGGTGAGCACCCACGTCGATGTACAGGCGAGAACCGTTGGTGAGAAACACATTCGAGCTGCGCCCCCACTGGACGACCGAGTGAAACAGGTGACCTGCCACCTCTTCAGGCGTCACGTGCCGAGCGTTCGGCGCATCGAGGTGCAGACCGAACTCGGTCTCGAGACCGAAGATGCGGCGACTCGCCTCGACCTCCAGCGGCGCGGGAATGTCGGAGCTGATCACGTCCCTACTGGCCGCCCTTTTGCACGAAGGAACGCACAAACTGTGCGGCGTTTACCTGCAGAGAGCCGTCGATTTGGTCGAGTAGGTCGTCGAGCGCGTCGGTTGTCGCGGCCTGCGCCGGAGGTGGCGTCGGCTCAGATGCGTCGTCCTCGAACGCGTCGGAGGTGGCGTGGGTCTGCGGCATGCGCCCACTCTACTCGCGAGCCAAAGCGTCGAGGAGGGGGTGGGAAGGCCGCGAAGGGTCGTCAAGATGCACCACTTCGAGCGCGCCGTGGTCGGCCTCGCGATCAATGACGACGGTCGACCACCCGGCCGCGTCGACGAGTTCCGGCTTCAAGGCGACGATGTCGCCGCGCGCGGCCGCGCGGGTATCGCGAGGGGCCGTCGTCATCGCGGCGGCGATCAGCTCGGGGTCGGCGACCGTCTCGAACGCGCCGCGCGCCGCAAGCGTCGCGGCCATGCCGCTGCGCAGTTCACTCCATCGGAAATCGACGGCGGCGAGACGAGCGTCCGTCCACGGCAATGCGACGCCTGCCACCGAATACTTGGTGCGTATTCGCCCGAGCAGTTCAAGTTTCGCGACCCACTCAACGTCACGAGACGCGGAGAACACGTCACGCGAGAGGAGTTCGAGAACGCGTTCCCACCTCGCGATCACGAGAACGTCGACCGCGTCGGTCGCGTAGTCTCGTGCGACCTCCAGCACGGCGCGCTGGAGGTCGAGGGCGGTGGCGCGCTCGCCCGTGGCCAGCGTGAGCGGAGCACGCAGTGTGAGGTCGCGCGAGACACGCTGCACGTCACCAACCGGCTCTGCGAGTTCCAGCGCGTCGAGCCGTTCGTCGTCCGCCTCGACAGCCGACAGCACGAGCGACGTCGCGCCAATCTTGAGGAAGGTGGGCACCTCGAGGCAGTTGGCATCGCCCAGGATCACATGGAGGCGCCGCCAGCGACTCCGATCCGCATGAGGCTCGTCACGAGTGTTGATGATTGGGCGCCGGAGTGTGGTCTCGAGCCCCATGTCAGCCTCGATGTAATCGGCTCGTTGGGACATCTGAAAGCCTGCGGTCTCGCCGCGTTGCCCAAGGCCGACGCGTCCCGCGCCCGTGTAGATCTGCCGAGTCACGAGATGCGGCGTGAGGCGTCGCGCCAAACCGTCGAAGTCCACGTCACGACGCACAAGAAAGTTCTCGTGGGTGCCGTAACTGGCGCCCTTGCCATCGACATTGTTCTTGTACAACGCGATCGCGGGACCGTCGCCGCGGGTCACCGCGTCCGCTGCAGCCACCGCGATGCGGTCACCGGCACGATCCCAGATCACGGCATCTCGCGCATTTGAGACTTCCGGACCCGAGTACTCCGGATGCGCATGGTCGACGTAGAAGCGCGCGCCGTTGGAGAGCACGGCGTTGAGATGGGCAGGATCCTCCCACGACCCTCGGCGGCGACGGAGCGAGACCGTACCGGTGTCGGCGTCGGCCTCTACCGCATCGGTGAGCATGTCTGCAGTGGCGTTCGCGCGAGCTCTCCGCGTGCCCCGCAGATCCTGTAGCGGATCCTCACCCCCGTAATCCCACCGCGTTGAACGCCCTCCCGCCCAGGTGCGCGCTCCATCGACGAGCAACGACGACAGCAGAATCGGGTTGGCGTAGGCGTCAACCGGATCAAGGATCCCGTATTCGGTCTCGATCCCGACGATGCGCACGTCAGGCCCCGGTGAGGTTACCGGCCGCGACCGAACGCGCCTCTGCAAGTTCCTGATCGCTCGCGGCGACGAGGTGCGCTGCGGTGATGCCCTTGACGCCCCCCGCGACGACGCCCTTGATCGCCCGCGTCTTCGCGCGGTCAACCACATTGCGAATGAGTGCGCCCGACACGTACCGGGGCGCGTCGCCCTCGGAGAAAATTCGGTCAACGGCAGCGGTTGCCATGGCGTGTACGGCGGCGCTGCGGCTGCCGCCGGAGGCCGTTAATTCGCCTTCCCCGATAGGCAGGTCGGGAGTCAGGTAGATGCTGAAAATGTCGAGCGACCCTTGTCGATCCGGGCGAGACACCTCGATCTTCACGTCAAGGCGACCCGGCCGCAGAATTGCGGGGTCGATCATGTCCTCGCGGTTCGACGCGCCGATCACGATGACGTTTCCGAGCTCCTCGATGCCGTCGAGTTCCGTGAGCAGCTGAGGAACGATGGTGGTCTCCATGTCTGAACTGACCCCGGACCCGCGAGCGCGAAACAGCGCCTCCATCTCGTCGAAGAACACGACAACCGGCGCCCCGGAATGCGCCTTGCTACGCGCTCGCTCAAAGATCGTGCGAATGTAGCGCTCGGTCTCTCCCACGTACTTATTCAGCAGTTCGGGGCCCTTGACCGAGAGAAAATACGAGCGATCGGCGCCGACAGCGTCCGCAAGCGAGTGCGCGACGGCCTTGGCGATGAGGGTCTTACCGCACCCAGGGGGGCCGTACAGCAGGAGCCCGCGCGGAGGCTGCAACGCATGCTCTCGATACAACTCGGGGTGCCGTAGCGGCAACTCGATCGCGTCTCTGATGCGCTCAATCTGTGGAGCGAGGCCGCCAATCGACGCATAGTCAACGTCAGGCACCTCCTCGAGCAGCAGCGCCTCGATGCCCGTCCGCTCAACCTTCTGGGACGCAAAACCCGTGCGCGGATCGATGATGACGGTGTCGCCTTCATGCAGCCGCGCCGCCGCGTCGCCACCGATCAAGACAACCACGCGTTCGTCCTCGCCGCGGGCGACAACGAGGACTCGGTCGTTGTCGACGACCTCGCGAACGATCGCCGCTTGGCCGGTGCGCTCAGGCTCGGCGACGCCAACAACGACGCTCATGCCGTTGAGTAGCACCTCGTCGCCTGCCGCGAGGGTCGCTTCGACTGACGGCATTACCGCGACACGCATTCGCCTGCCGTTCGCGACGACGTCAGCGTGCTCGCCGACCCATTGCACGAATGTCGCGAAAGTCTGGGGGGGCGCAGAAGCCTCGGCGAGTTTCACCCTCATCTCGCCGAGCTGGTCCCGCGCGAGCGTGAGCAGGCGCTGCAACTCGGCGTTTTGGCGCGTCAGCCCCGCGATCTGGTCCTGGCCTTCAGCCACCACTAGGCGTCATCCTCCCTCCGCGAATTGACGTCACGCTGCACGCGTCGGATCTTCTTCTCACTCACAGCGCGCTCGCCAAGTTCCTCGGGAGACCACGCCTCTTCCGTGGGGTACGAACCCTTGGCAGGCCTGCGGTGCCGAAGCGGTGCTTCGACCCCTGGCGCCATGCGCCTCGCGGTAATGAGGAATCCCGTGTGACCGATCATCCTGTGGTCGGGGCGAACGGCGAGGCCCTCGAGATGCCACGTCCTCACCATCGTTTCCCAGGCGTGCGGCTCGGTGAATTCTCCGTGGCTTCGCAAGTCCTCGGCGATCCGCGACAGTTGCGTCGCGGTGGCGACGTACGCAAGAAAGACCCCGCCTGGCGCGAGCGCGTGAGCGGCAGCGTCGACGTTCTCCCACGGCGCCAGCATGTCAAGGACAACTCGGTCGACGCTGTGAGGTTCAACCTCCGCCTCAACCACGTCGGCGAAATCGCCGATCGCGAGCCGCCACGCCGGGTGCGCGCCACCGAAGTGCGTCTCGACGTTCGCGCGCGCGATATCGGCAAAGTCTGCGCGGCGTTCGATAGAGAGCAGCGCGCCCGCGTCGGACACGGCTCGCAACAGCGACATCGTGAGTGCCCCTGATCCGACGCCCGCCTCTATGACACGCGCGCCAGGGAAGATGTCGCCCATCTGCACGATCTGCGCGGCGTCTTTGGGGTACACGACCGCCGCGCCACGCGGCATGGACATCACGAAGTCACTGAGCAATGGGCGCAACACGAGGTAGTCGACGCCGGCCGTATTGCGAACGACGGAGCCCTCCGGAGAACCGATGAGGTCGTCATGAGCAAACTGGCCGCGGTGAGTGTGAAAGGTCTTGCCCGCCACCAGAATGATCGTGTGATGCCGGCCCTTAGCATCGGTGAGCTGCACTCGGTCGCCCGGCCGCAGAGGTCCGCGCCGCTCCGTTGCGCCGGTCGCAACGGGCGATATTGAGGTCATGTCGCCAGTCTAGGGCGCGCTACCGCAGCGCTTTGAGCGCGATCTCGAGCTCGAGCACACCGACGACCTCGCCGGATTCGAGCACGACCCAGGCATCTGCTCGTCCCCACCACTGCCGGAGGGCCGCCACGAGCGCGTCGCCCGCGATTGACGCCGGAACGGTGGCGCCGCGCGCAAGCGGAATCGTCACCGCCTGCAAGTTCGTCGTGACGCGCAACGCCTGAGGGACCTCGTCAGTGAGCGACACCGGGAAACGACCAGCCGGTTCGCCGTCAGCTGCGAGCACGACTACCTCGGTGGCGTCGACAGCGCTTGCGAGGTCGCGCGCCTCAGCGACGCTCACCGAATACGGAACGCCCACTGCCCTCGCCATGAGGCCGCCTGCGGACGTCCCTTCCCGCTTGCGCATCGCCGTGGTGACATTGATGGCGCTTGAGGCGGCTGGCCACAGGATGGAAAAGATGAGGATGGCCCAGACGACCTGCACCAGGTCGGGTCGGTCTCCGCGCGCAACGGGCGTGAGAATGACATACAGCACCATGCCAACCGCGATGATGCGGCCCGCCCAGGCAGCGATGAGCGTAGCGCGGTAGCGGTCCTGCGTGAGGGCCCACACGATCGACTCGAGCACTCGCCCGCCGTCCATGGGAATCCCTGGAAGCGCGTTGAAGATGGCGAGCAGCACGTTGGCGTAAATCACCCACGTAAGAACACCGTCGGCCGTGCCCGTCAGCACCCCTGTCGTTTGGAGCCCCCACCCAGCAAGGGCGAGCGCGACGTTTGCGAGTGGCCCCGCGATCGCCGTCACTCCTGAAATTGCAGGAGTCATGCCCCTCGCGTCGAACGACGTGTGACCTCCCCACAGCGTGAGGACGATCTCGCTCACGTCACGGTGGAACGCGCGAGCGGCGATCGCGTGCGCGACCTCATGCAGAAAGACCGACACGAACAGCAACACGGCGAGCACGACTCCGAGCGAGAAGGCCCGTTGAGTAATCCCGCCCTCGGAACTTGAACTGAAGATCAGCGCGAGCACGACGAGCATCAGCACCGTGGATGGCTGGATCACGACACGCGCGCCGAGCATGCGGCCGACGACCAGTCCCTTGGTCTGCCGCGGCGCCTCGCTCATGGCCACCACCGTAACTGCTCGCCGCGGACCCTCGTGCCATGTGTCGGCGCGGCGGATTAGGGTGAGGCATGGCCCAGCGACCCCCCGCCCTGTCGCCGTCGCGTGCTGCCGACTTCAAGCAATGTCCGCTGCTTTACCGGCTGCGCGTCGTTGACCAGATTCCTGAACCGCCGTCGTCTGCAGCAACTCTTGGAACGCTTGTGCATGCTGTCCTCGAAGCCCTTTTCGACCGCCCGGCGCCTGAACGTGTCGAGGCGGTAGCTGCGGAGATGGTCGAACCACACTGGCGAGCGATGATCGCGCGACGACCCGAGCTCGCGACACTTCACGGCGGAGCGGACGCGGAGCAAGCGTGGCTTCAGGACGCGCGCGGTCGGCTCGGAACGTACTTCACGCTTGAAAACCCGCAGCGACTCGAACCCGAGGCCCGCGAACTTTTTGTGGAGTTCCAACTCGACGATGGCCCGCTCTTGCGCGGAGTCATCGATCGGATCGACGTCGCTCCCGACGGCTCGATTCGAATCGTCGACTACAAGTCTGGCAAGTCGCCCGACCCCCGGTTTGGCGCGACCAAGGAGCGCTTCCAAATGCGGTTCTACGCGCTTGTGGTCGAGCGACTCCGTGCGCGTCGTCCCGCGTTGCTGCGGCTGCTGTTCTTGCGCGACGGTCAACAGCTTGACGTGCATCCAACCGACGAGGACATCGCGGCCATCGAACACGAAGTGCGGGCATTGTGGGATGAGATCTGCGACGCCGCCAGGCGCGGCACCTTTCGGCCGCGGCGAGGCCCTTTGTGCGGGTGGTGCAGTTTTCAGGAGCTGTGCCCGGAGTTCGGGCACGACGCCCCGGAGCTGGATCCGGACGCCGTCGAACGGGCGATCGGCGTGCGCCCGATCTAAACCTCCGCGCCGAGCTCGTCAAGCACGCTGCCGGACGCGATTGCCTGCAGAGTCGAGATCGTGACGCTCGCCAGCGAGCGCACCCGACTCAGACCCGGCTGCGGCGCAACAGCCACGAGCCGGCGCACACCGATCGTCGCCGCTCCAGCCGCACGTGCCGACGCGATCCCCGCGGGTGAGTCCTCGATCGCCACGCAGTGCGTCACGTCGACGCCCAGCCGGGTGGCCGCGAGTTGGTACGCCTCAGGGTCAGGTTTCCCTCGCTTCACGTCCTCTCCAGTGACAACGACCGCGAAGGCGTCGGGCACTCGTGCGAGCAAGGCGTCCACGAGCGGCCGGTAGGACTGCGTCACCAGTGCACACGGGATGCCCGCCTCAAGAACGGCACGAAGCAGGTCCTCGGCGTCGCGCTGCCACGGTGCACGAGCGCGCACCTGCAAGGTGACCCGCCCCACGAGGTAGTCGACAATTTCTCCGACCTCCATGTCGATGCCTCGGCTTTGCAAGATCGCCGCCGAGTCCGGCAGCGGACGACCAACGAGCGTAAGTCCGTCCGCGTGCGTCCACCGAGCGCCAAACCGGGTCGCAAGCTCCATTTCCGCGGCGATCCAGTACGGCTCCGAGTCGATGAGGGTTCCATCCATGTCCCACAGGACTGCCGCCGGTCGAGCGGGGCGTTGATTCATAGCCCATGAGTCTAGGCTGGGCCAATGAGCGCTGAGCACGAGCCCGCGGCCCTCGACGCCGACGATCCGATCATGATCGCGGCCTTCGAAGGGTGGAATGACGCGGGCAACGCGGCTTCGGCGGCGGTCGACCATCTCATCGACGTGTGGGATGCCGAAGGGCGCGCGACGCTCGATCCGGAGGACTATCACGACTTCCAGGTCAATCGTCCGACGATCGCACGCGAAACGACTGGCGAGCGAGTCCTGACGTGGCCGGGAACGGTGATCTACACCGCACAAGGGCCGTGGGTGACAAACCGTTCAGTCACGCTCGTGCGGGGCATTGAGCCATCGATGCGGTGGCGCAGTTTCTGCGATGAGATTCTCGAGCACGCCGAGGACCAAGGCGTGAAAACGCTCATTACGTGCGGCGCGCTCCTCGTGGACGCCCCGCATACGCGTCCCTTGCCGACTTTCGTTACGAGTGAGGACGCCGCCGCGCGCATTCGCTACGACCTTGAGCGATCCGACTACGAAGGCCCGACGGGCATCCTCGGGGCGCTCGGGCACGAGGCTGCCCTCCGCGGCCTCACCGTGCTGTCCCTGTGGGTGGGCGTTCCCCATTACATCGCGCACCCGCCGAGCCCCAAAGCCACGATCGCACTGCTGTCGAACTTGGAGCGGTTTCTCGGAGAGCCGATTGAACTCGGCGAACTTCCGTACGAGGCGGAGGCGTGGCAGCGCGGAGCGGACGAACTTGCCGAGGAGGACGAAGAGGTCGCCGCGCACGTCGAGCAGCTCGAGTCGGTCATGGACGAGGTCAGTTTGCCTGAGGCATCTGGCGACGCGATCGCTGAGGAGTTTGAGAAGTACCTGCGGCGCCGCGACGGCGGCAAATCGTCCAGTTAGGTCGCGGCGACGACGCCAGCGCCGAGTAGGGCGAAGATGACCGCTGAGAATCCAAGGCGGTACACCACGAACGGCCAGAACGAGTGGTGCGAGATAAGTCGCAAGAACCACACGATCACGAAGTACCCGACAACGAATGCGACCGCAGCCGCCACGAGTGTGTTCACGAGTCCCGGCCCGCCCGGCGCGCTGAGGTCCCCGTAGCTCGTGACCAACTCGTACGCACCCGATCCCAGCACGGCCGGTATCGCGAGCAGGAACGAGTAGCGGGCCGCGGCCTCGCGTGTGAGCCCCAGGAATAGCCCCATTGAAATCGTGCCGCCGGATCGCGACACTCCTGGGATCAGCGCCGCGGCTTGCGCGATGCCAAGCAACACGGCGTCGCGCCCTCGGAGTTCGGTGAGTTCCCGACGCTTTGCTCCCCAACGATCCGCGGCGCCAAGCACGAGTGCGAACAGCGCGAGCACGGTCGCGGTGAGATAAAGGTTGCGCAACGACGTCTCAATCACGTCCTTGAGCGCCACTCCCAAGATCACGATCGGAAGGGTGCCGATGATCACCCACCAGCCAAGCCGCGCGTCGGCACTGTGGGCACCAAGCCGAGCCCTGGCGTCGGACCCATCGCGGCCGACGAGCGCTCGCCACCATGCGCCAAGAATGCGAGCGATGTCGTGACGGAAGAAAAGCAGTACCGCTAGCTCCGTGCCGATCTGAATGACCGCGGTGAAGGCCGCGCCGGGGTCCGTGCCGTCGAGCAGCAGCGGCCCAACGACTCGCAGGTGAGCACTCGAAGAGATGGGAAGAAACTCGGTGAGTCCTTGAACGAGGCCGAGGACGATCGCATCCCACCATGTCATGGCCGCAACGCTACCGCGCGCCGCCCCGAAGGCCTGGACGCGCCGCGATAGCGTCGCCCCATGCAGCGCAGAAAGGTTGGTGCGACGGGGCTCGAAGTCTCCTGCCTCGGACTTGGCACGATGACCTGGAGCCGCGACACCAACGAGGATGAAGCCGGCGCGCAACTCGATGCGTTCCTCGACGCGGGAGGGACCCTCATCGATACGGCGGCGTCCTACGCCGACGGCGGATCTGAAGCATTGGTGGGCGACCTGATTGGAGGATCGGTCGCGCGCTCCCAGGTGCAGATTTGCACCAAGGCCGGTATCCGCAGGACCAAGGACGGTGGAATTGTCGATGCGTCGCGCGACTCCCTCCTTGACACGCTGGACGCGTCGCTCGAGCGTCTCGGAACAGACCACGTTGACCTCTGGCTCGTGCATGTCTTCGACTCCTCGACACCCCTGGAGGAGACGCTGCATGCGCTCGAAATTGCGGTGAACTCCGGACGTGCCCGCTACATCGGAGTGTCGAATTTCCCCGCATGGGCGACCGCGGCAATCGCCACCTTGGCGACGGGGCGTCCAGCCATCGCCGCGACCGAAATGGAGTACTCGCTCCTTCAACGTGGGATCGAGCGCGAAGTCGTGCCGGCCGCCGAGGCACTCGGGCTTGGAGTGATCGCCTGGTCGCCCCTCGGTCGCGGCGTGCTTACTGGTAAGTACAGAACGGCGATTCCCGCCGACTCACGCGCGGCTTCAGAACATCTCGCCGGATTCGTCGAGCCGTACTTCTCTGAGCGCGCGCTCGCCGTGGTCGACGCAGTCGCTACGGCCGCTGACGGCCTCGGAATTTCACCGCAGGAGGTCGCGCTCGGGTGGGTGCTCGCCCAAGATCACGTCAGCAGCGCGATCGTCGGGGCGCGTACCGCCGCACAACTTGAACCCTCCCTCACCGCGACGGACTACCCGCTGCCCGACGCCATCCTCGACGCACTCACGTCGGTCACCGAGCCTACGTTCGGATATCCGGAGCGTCGGTAACGTGCGGGGCGATTACCGGCGGAGGTCGAACTCTTCCAGGTCGTCGTCCATGTCGTCGTCGTCCTCGACTGCGTGGGCGTCGAGCTCTTCGTCCTCGTCGTCATCAGCGTCGTCATCGTCATCAGCGTCGTCATCGTCATGGGCGTCCGCGTCGGCCGCGAACTCGTCGTCTTCGTCGAGCACCATCGGCAGCCCTTCAGCGAACTCTATGTCGAGAGCGTCCTCATACCTCTCAAACGCGAGCGCGACGCCCTCGTATGCGTCGTCCACGGCGGCATCGTCAGGCGCACGGCGTGAGGACACGGCATCGAGGTGTTCTTCAAGCGCGGCGATGAGATTGCGCAGCGCGTCACGCGCTTGTGCGGTCATGACTATGACGGTACCGGCCAAGTGAGTTAAATGGGAGGGGATATGAAGGAAAACACGCGACGCACGGAACCCCACGTCATCTCGCCGACGACACGACCGCGCGGGCCCTCGCGGTTCGAGTGGCGCGTCGTCGACATCCCGCGCGACATGACGCGATCCGACGCGCGTGCGCTCCTCACCGGCCACGCGGAATATGGGCAGTGGGAACTCGCCAGATCGGTGACGTACCTGGGTGGGGCCCGCCGCGTGTGGCTGCGTCGGCGAACGATCCACGTGATGCGGACTGACGCGGCCTAACAGTCGACCAAGAAGCGCTCAAGCACTGCGGTGCCGAACGTGAGACTGTCAATCGGCACGCGCTCGTCGATCCCGTGGAACAACGCGGAGAAGTCGAGGTCAGCCGGGAGCCGCAGCGGCGCGAAGCCGTACCCCGCGATTCCGATGGACGCGAGGTGCTTGTTGTCGGTGCCGCCCATCAGCGAATACGGCAGCACCACGGCGTCGGGATCATCCGCGGTGACCGCCGCGATCATCTTGTCGACCAACGGTGCGTCAAACGGCGCCTCGAGCGCCCGTTCGGTGATGTACGGCTCAACCTTCACACTCGATCCTGCGAGGTCTTCGACGGTGCGCAGCACGTCCTCCTGCTGGCCAGGCAGGAAGCGGGTGTCAACGTAACCCTCGGCAGTGTCCGGAATGACGTTCGTCTTATAACCCGCGTCGACCATGGTGGGATTCGAGGTGTTTCTCAGTGACGCCTCAACCATGCGGCTGATGCTGCCAAGCCCGTGCACGATCCTCGCGATTGTTTCCTCGTCGGCGCGGTAGTCAATGCCTTGAATCTCCGCAGCGCCGCGCAAGAGGCGATCGACAGTTGGCGTGACGTCGAGCGGCCACACGTGGGTGCCGATTCGTGACATCGCGGTAGCAAGGTGCGTCACCGCGTTGTCCGGGTGGATGAGCGAGCCGTGCCCCTGGACGCCCGTTCCCGTGAGCCGCAGCCACTGGATGCCCTTCTCCGCGGTCTGGATGAGATAGACGCGCCGATCCCCCACCTGCACCGAGAATCCGCCGACCTCCGAGATCGCCTCGGTCGCGCCGCGGAAATCGTCTCGATGGTTGTGCACCATCCACTTGGCGCCGCGCGCACCACCGTGCTCTTCGTCGGCGAAGAACGCGAGCACGATGTCGCGGGCAGGCTTCACGCCCGAGCGGATCATCCGGGCGACAGCGGTGAGGTACATCGCGTTGATGCCCTTCATGTCGACGGCGCCGCGCCCCCAGATCATCCCGTCACGGATGTCGGCCGAGAAAGGGTCGACTGACCAATCCTCGCGAAACGCGGGCACGACGTCGAGATGCCCATGCACGACGAGCGGCGGTCGAGTCCGGTCCACGCCCTCCCACAGCGCCGTCAGCGATGCACGCGTGGGCTCGGACTCGCGGATGACCGGTTCGAGTCCAAGGTCCGCCAAGTACGTCGCCACAAATTCAGCGACCTCGCGCTCGCCCGGGCCGTCGGCGTCTCCGTAATTTGAGCTATCAATCCGGATGAGCGCCTGCGCGAGGTCGACGACGTCGGTCATGCCGCCCAGGCTAGCGCGTGAGAGTCAGAGAAATTCTCGACGTCACGCCTGCCCGAAACCGTTCGCAATGACGATGACGAGCACCGCGAGACCAATCGCAGTGAGGAGATACACGAATCGCCGATAACCAGCTTTCCACGCGGCGATCGCGATGCACGCGACCGCACCAGGGATGAGCGCGAGACCGTAGCGTCCGGTGACGTTCGGGAAGTACTGCGGAACAGTCGTGTTAAAGAACGCCTGCACCTGCACGATCGTCGGGTAGAGCACGACGCCCGTCACCATCATCCAGCCGAGCGATCGCCGTGCGGGCTCCTTGGCGCACGCGACGATCACGGCAAAGACGGCGCCGATGACGAGCACGTTGAGCAGGCGCGTCCACGAGACCATCAATGCGACGTCCAGCGGCCGTTGGAGGTAATAGTCCGATGCCAGGTTGATGCCGCCGAAGGCCGTTTCGAGCCATTCGGAGCCCGGGAGACCTTGAACGTCGCGCGTGTTGAGCCCGACCAGCGGGTTTTCCCAGTTGGGGTCACCCCGCCCGCTTTGGTACGCCTGCCACGCTAAGTACGGCACCAGGATCGCGCCCGCGATACCTGCCGGAATCGCGAGGTCGCTCCAAGCCGGGGGATGGGTGCGGCGATCTCGCACGAGCCGAACCAAGATCAGCACGCCAATCGCAATGAAGGGAACCGCGCCGATCGTCTTCAGCATTCCCGCCGTCCCCGCGAGGAGCGCAGGAAGGCGCCAATCGCGATACCCCTCGCTGAACACAAGCGCCGCGAGCCAAACGGCGGCGGCTCCGGTCAATGCGGCGGCGGCGTCGGGGTTCACTGTCGTGGACGCGTGCAGAATGCGCGGAAAGGCTGGCAGCAAGAGCGGCGCAATTATGGCGGCCGCCGGATCAATCTTCCATCGCCGTAACGCGACAAACATCATGAACATGCCGCCGGCGAGCCACAGCACGCCCGTCAGTCGTGCGGCCTGAACGAAATTGAGGCCCGGGATCGCGGCGCTTGCGAGTCTCGCGGGCAAACCGACCGCGGCGTAGTACAGAGGCGGATGGCCGAAGTTGTAATTCGTGCCGTCAAACGGGAACGCCGCGGCAGGCGCGTGAGATCCGCACGGCGGCAGGTCATAGCCCTGTTGGCCGGCGCATGCCCACAGGTCCAGGATCTCCGGCGCGATCTCCGAGCCTGCCTCGGGAAGATGGAAATGCGCGACCTGCCAGGCATAGTCAGCGTGCGTGGGTTCGTCGATGCGCGACCACGCGGTTCCGGGGCCGAACACTACGGGGATAACGATGAGGGCAGACAGGGCGGTGTAGATCAACGCGATCCACACACGGCTGCGAGTCGAGTCTCGAAAACTCGCCGCCCATTCTTCGGAGCGGGCGACCCACTGGCCCGGACCCACAAGCTTTCGGCGGCCTTCGGGCTGAGCCACGAGCACCCCCTCGTCCACGGGTCGAAGCCCAGGCAAGCTGTGATCCTCCGCGCGGTTGGCGCGTCATTGCGTCGTGTCCGAGGGGGGACTTGAACCCCCACGCCCTTACGGGCACTAGCACCTCAAGCTAGCGCGTCTGCCATTTCCGCCACCCGGACGAGTGGGCTGCGACGCTCCGGGGAGCGCCTCAGCGCGACGGTTATCGTAGCATGACGGAACCCCGCCACTGGCCCCCGCCGGCGAGCGACCTCTCCACGCAAACCGGCCGCGAGCCGCCTTCGAATGCGGCGTGTCGGACCGAACCGTCGGCGTGTCGCGACCTCCTGTGTGGAGGGGTCGCCACCCCCAACCTCGGGACGTACGTCTCGCGTCACGTCGCGTTGACGTGGGTAGCGTCGGAAGTACTCGACTTAGCGCTCATCGTCGTCGACGACGGAGGGACATCATGACGACCCACGTGTATCTGTCGCTCATCCCGGAAGCGCTCGTCGCCTCCATGCTGGATCCTGCGGACTTCGGGCTCTACTACGCGATCGGCAGCGCCAAGCGCGCGCGGGGGCAGGCCATCTTCTTCTCGGTGAACAGAGACCTGTTGTCCTCCACCGACTTCGAGCTGGACGACCTCGACGCCCGGTGCGCGCCGCACGTCGACGGTCGCCCAAAGATGTCCGTGTACCTGAGCATCTACCGCGTCCTCGAAAAGGTGCCGCTCGACGCACTCACCGCACTGCACCTCGCCACCGACGACGGGCGCGTGCTGACCCTCGCGCCGGCCCCGTATGTCGCCGACGGTGAGGACCGCACGCACCTCTATCAAGAGTTCTGTCCGACCACGCCACGCATTGTCACGCAGCTTGATCCCGCCGAGTTCACTACCTTCATCACCAACACCAAGCAGGCGATTCACGTGCCTCGAATCGTCTTCGCGGAACTGACTCTCGGTGCCTTGAAGTCCGACCCCGATTCGACTGACGTCGAGAACTTGCCGTACCCGAACATCGGCCACCTGCGGGATTGCTTGCGACAACTCGCCGCTGGACCAGACAAGCCCACCAAGACAGTCATGCGGCAGATGACGCAGGAGGTCTTGTTCCGGACGATCCGCAACGGCTTCTTCGTCGGCGACGCGACCGGAATCGCGTCCTTTCCCATGCCGTCCCACGACACGCTCGAACGCGAACATCTCGCGTGGTGGCGCTCCGCCCAATCGACTTTCGGGCATTAGGGGCGTCCGACATGCCTGTGTGGTTCTGGATCGTGCCCATCGCGTCGATCGCCGCGCTTGGGGCCGCCCGATACTTCTTCCGCCAAATGATGCGCGAGTCCGAGGGCACGCCAACGATGGCGAAGATCGCCGCACACGTGCGTTCGGGCGCACTTGCGTACCTCAAACAGCAGTACAAGGTCGTCGGGATAGTTCTCGTCTCGCTTACCGCGGTGTTCTGTGTGCTCGCGTACGTGCTGCACATGCAGAATCCGTGGGTTCCGTTCGCGTTCCTGACCGGCGGTCTGTTTTCGGCCCTCGCGGGCTTCATCGGGATGCGCACCGCAACATACGCGTCGGCCCGCACCGCCAACGCAGCGCGGGACTCGCTCAATCACGGACTTCGCGTCGCGTTCCGTTCCGGTGCAGTCATGGGGCTCGTCGTCGTCGGACTCGGGTTACTTGACATCGCGGTGTGGTTCTTCGTACTCACGCGCTTCTACTCGGTTGACGACTCCCGCGACGTCGTCATCGTCACGACAACGATGCTGACGTTCGGTATGGGCGCCGCAGTGCAGTCACTGTTCGCGCGCGTCGGCGGCGGCATCTTCACTAAGGCGGCCGACGTTGGGGCAGACCTGGTCGGGAAGATCGAGGCGGGCATTCCTGAAGACGACGCGCGAAACCCCGCGACCATCGCGGACAACGTCGGTGACAACGTTGGCGACGTCGCGGGCATGGGCGCCGACCTCTACGAGTCCTATGTCGGCGTCATCCTCGCGAGCGCGGCGCTCGGCGCCGCGGCGTATTTTCACGCCGGCGCGGATGTGCAATTACGCGCGGTGATCGCCCCAATGGTCATCGGCGCGCTCGGCACGCTGCTGTCGATCGTCGGTGTGTTCCTCGTCCGCACGAACGAGGGCGCGACGTCCAGGCAACTGCTCGGGTCGCTCGCACGTGGCGTGAATGGCTCAGCTGTGCTGATCGCCGTCGCGTCGATCGGGGTGCTCACCCTGATGGAGGTGCCAAACCTGTGGGGAACGTGGCTCGCGCTCGTCGTCGGGCTACTGACTGGGATCACGATTGGTCGCGCCGCCGAGTACTTCACATCGCAGGCATACGGGCCGACGCAGCGCATTGGCGTCAGCGCCAAGACCGGGCCGGCAACCGTCATCATCGCGGGCCTCGGCGAAGGCATGATGTCGGTCGCGATCCCGGTGCTCGCGATCGTGACCGGAACGGCTCTCGCGTACTTTTTTGGCTCCGGTTACGCGTTCACGACGGACACCATGGGCGCCGGGCTCTACGGGATCGGCCTCGCCGCCGTCGGCATGCTCAGCACCCTCGGCATCACGCTCGCGACAGACGCGTATGGTCCCATCGCCGACAACGCGGGCGGCAACGCGGAAATGAGCGGCCTTCCGCCCGAGGTGCGCGAACGTACCGACGCACTTGACGCGCTCGGCAACACAACGGCAGCCACCGGAAAGGGATTCGCGATTGGGTCGGCGGCACTCACGGGTATTGCGCTCCTCGCGTCGTACCTCGAAGAAGTCAAGATCGGGATCGAGCACGTACTGGAACGAGGGAGGGACTTCGTGTTTCCTGACGGCACCCTGGTGCCGACCGACGGCGCGAACTGGCTACAAGACCTGAGCCTGATGGACATGATGACCCACTTCCAGGTCGTGTTGATCAATCCGAAGGTCGTGCTGGGCATGTTTACCGGCGCCATGCTGGCGTTCGTCTTCTCGGGCCTCACCATGAAGGCGGTCGGCCGCGCCGCCGGAATGATGGTCGACGAGGTAAGGCGCCAATTCCGAGAGATACCGGGGATCATGGCGGGCACTGCCGAACCCGACTACGCGCGCTGCGTCGCGATCTCAACGCGCGCGGCGCAGCGGGAAATGATGCTGCCATCAATCCTCGCGATCGCCGCTCCAGTCGTCATGGGAATGGTGTTCGGCGTGCCAGGGGTTCTCGGACTCTTGGCTGGCGGCGCGGTGACGGGCTTCTCGCTGTCGATGTTCATGGCCAACTCTGGCGGCGCATGGGACAACGCCAAGAAGTACATCGAGGAGGGACATCACGGGGGCAAAGGGTCTGAATCTCACAAGGCGGCGGTCATCGGTGACACGGTTGGCGACCCGTTTAAGGACACGTCCGGGCCGAGTCTCAACATCCTCGTGAAGCTCATGAGCATGGAGGCGATTGTGGTGGCCGGGGTGACGGTCGCGATCCACCTGCTTTAGGCGCCGCGAGCGACCCCTCCACACGAGGGGTCGAGACACGCCGTGTTCGAGGTGCGAAATGTCCGGATTGCGCGCTTCGAGTCTGATTTTGCGTGGAGAGGTCGTTCACTGCCGGGTCAGCGGAAGTCGCGGCTCTTTGCCGGCACCTTGAGGCTGAGTGGCGCGAGGTGCTCGGCGACGAGGTTCGTCGCACCATCGGCACGCTCGATGCGCCCGCGGATGACGAGCGCCGGCGAGCGGCGCGCCACCGCCTGAAACCTCCGCCACACGCCGACCGAGCAGATGACGTTGAGGAATCCGGTCTCGTCCTCGAGTGAGATGAACGTGACTCCCTTTGCGGTTCCTGGCCGCTGCCGATGCGTGACGATGCCGGCGACGCTCACGCGGCGTTCCGCCTCGTGGGTGAGGACCTCGGCGACGCGCAGCACTCCCCCGCGATCGAGTCCTTCGCGCACAAAGATCGTGGGGTATGAGTCGGCCGACACCCCTGACGCCCACACGTCGGCGACCGCCTCTTCGACGGCACTCATGCCGGGCAACGTGGGCGCCTCGACTCCCGTATTCACGCCTGGCAGGGTGTCAGGGCCTTCGCGCGACAGCGCGCCCGACGCCCACAGCGCCTCCCGTCGCGTCACCCCGAGGGCCTCGAGGGCGCCGGCGGTCGCGAGGGCCTCCCACTGCGAGGTCGTGAGGCCCTTTTCGCCGACGCGCACTCGTCGCGCCATGTCGGTCAGGGACGTGAAGGGACTAGCTGCACGAGCATCGACGATCGCCTGCGCCGCGTCGGTGCCGAGCCCCCGCACGGCCGCGAGTCCCATGCGCACCGCGAGAGTGCGGTCGACGCGGGTGAGTGCCATCATGTCGGCGCGCGCCTCGTCGGGGGTCGCAAACGGCTCGAGGACTCGTTCCACCTGTGCGAGCGCCTGGGAGCGCGAGACGCACGGCCTCAGCACAACCTGACCGTGACGCCGGGCGTCGGCCGCGAGAGATTGCGGCGAGTAGAACCCCATCGGTTGGGCCGCGAGCAGGCCCGCGTAAAAGGCGGCGGGCTTGTGTACCTTGAGCCAGCTCGACGCGTACACGAGGTAGGCGAACGAGAACGAGTGGGACTCGGGGAAACCGAAGTCGGCGAACGCCTTGAGCTTGTCGAAGATCTGATGCGCCACGTCAGCGGAGATGCCGCGCTCGTTCGCGCCGACCATGAAGCGCGCCCTGAGCGCCTCCATACGCTCGGGTGAACGCTTGGAGCCCATCGCGCGGCGTAGTTGGTCCGCGAGGGATCCGTCGAAACCCGCACAGTCCATCGCCATCTGCATGAGTTGCTCCTGAAACAGCGGCACACCGAGGGTCTTGCCAAGTGACTTCTCGAGTAGGGGGTGGAGGTAGGTGACCTCCTCGCGCCCGCGCGAGCGATTGATGTAGGGGTGAACTGATCCGCCCTGGATAGGACCCGGCCGGATCAGTGCGACCTCGATGACAATGTCGTAGAAGCGTTGCGGCCGAAGGCGTGGGAGCGTGGCCATCTGGGCGCGCGATTCCACCTGGAATACCCCGACCGTGTCTGCGGCGCACAGCAGGTCGTAGACGGCAGGGTCCTCGTGCGGGAGTGAGTGGAGGCCGAACTCCTGGCGCTCGGTATCGCTCACGTAGCGAAACGCGTACTTAAGCGCGGAGAGCATCCCGAGGCCAAGCAGATCGAACTTCACGAGTCCGGCATCGGCGCAGTCGTCCTTGTCCCACTGCAGCACGGTGCGACCTGGCATGCGCGCCCACTCGACGGGGCACACGTCGATGACGGGCCGGTCACACAGGACCATGCCACCTGGGTGGATGCCCAGGTGGCGCGGAAGGCGCATGAGCCGGTCGGCGAGGTCGAGCACCGGCTCGGGAATGTGGTCGAGGTCTTGGGTGGGCGGGGGTTCCGGCCAGACGGCGTCGCGCTGCTGCGCCGCCCACTCCTGTTCTTTCTCAGGCGGCGTACGCAGCGCTCCCCAGCGGTCGATCGACTTTGACCAGGCGTCCTGTTGGCCGACGTCGAAGCCGAGCGCCCTCGCCGCATCCCTGACCGCCGACCGGGGTCGGTATTGGATGACGTTGGCGACCATGGCGGCATTGATGCGGCCGAACCGTGAGAACACGTATTGAATGACCTCCTCGCGGCGGTCTGATTCGATGTCGACGTCGATGTCGGGCGGGCCGTCGCGTTCGGGGGCGAGGAAACGCTCGAACAGCAGCCCGTGCGTGACGGCGTCGACCGCCGTGACACCCAGCGCGTAGCAGACTGCGCTGTTGGCGGCAGATCCGCGACCCTGGCACAGGATGTCCACCTTGCGACAGAACGCAACGATGTCGTGCACGATGAGGAAGTAGCCGGGAAAGTCGAGTGCCTCGATCGTCGCGAGCTCGTGCTCAATCTGACGCCACGCGCCTTTCACCCGCTCCGCGTCTGGGGGACCGTATCGCTCGCGCGCGCCGCGATACGTCAGTTCCCGCAGCCACGTGGCCTCTGTATGCCCCGGTGGTACCGGGTATGGCGGCAGGTTGGGGGCGACGAGTGCGAGGTCGAACGCGCACTCTGCGGCGAGGCGCGCGGCCGCGGCGACGGCACCGGGGTGGCGCCGATGTCGATACAGCATCTCCCCCGCGCTACGCAGGTGTGCACCGGGAGATCCCGGTAGCCAGCCATCCATGTCATCAAGGGACGAGCGGGCACGAATCGCGGCGACGGCTGCGGCCAGGTCCGCGTCCCGCGGCGTCGCGTAGTGGGCGTTCGTCGTTGCGACGAGCGGGAGTGAAGCGTCGAAGGCGAGGTCGGCGAGCGCGTCGCACACGTCGGAGTCATACGGCGCCCCCGTGTCGGTGATCTCTACCGCGACGTTGTCTGCGCCGAAGAGGGCGACGAGACGATCGAGTTCCGTTCGTGCTGCCGCCATTCCAGTCGCCGTTGGCGCGCCGGCCGCCGGCCCGGTGAGTGCGCGCCGCACGGTGGATTTGCGGCACCCGGTGAGCACCAGAAATTGACCGGCGCCAACGTCGGAGAGCGCCTCGAGGGAGTAGTGCGCCTTGCCCTTCTCCCCTGTGGCGAGGTGGGCCATCCCGATGCCGTGACTGAGCCGGGAGTAGCCCGATGCACCGCGCGCGAGGACGAGCAGATGGCTAGAGCGGGGATCGGGTACGCCGGTGGGAGCGTCAAGCACTGGGCGGCCGCCTGTGCCGTCTGGCACCTCGAGGTGCAGCTCTGCACCAAACACAGTCGGGAGTCCGACGCTGCGGGCCGCCCCCGCGAACCGCACAACGCCGTAGAGGCCGTCGTGGTCAGTAAGGGCAAGCGCGCTGAGGCCGAGCCGCCCCGCCTCTGCGGCCATTTCTTCCGGTTGGCTCGCGCCGTCGAGGAAACTGAAGGCGCTGTGTGCGTGGAGTTCCGCGTAATCGACGCACTCAGTCATAGATCGCCTCCAGCCACCAGCCACCGTCGGAGAATGCGACGAGCAAGGCGGGACCGTCGCGTAGCGCCACCTGCAGGTAGGCACGCCGCGACGCCTCTGAGGACCACCACCGCTCGGCAACTGGCCAGGGGCCTGCCCACGCGTCGATGGGCAGCGGCGCGCCCCACACGGGACCAGCGTTGTGACGCGACGACGGATGCCGACGCATGGCCGCCGTGCGTTCGGCGCCGGGGTCTTCCTCGTGACGCACCCACGTCGGCGGCGCACTCATGGCAAGTCGCCGCCCGACGCTCACGACCGTTCCCCCGGCATCGAGCAGTTGGATTCGCTCAGGTGATGGCAGGACGGTCGCGGGAGGAGGATCGGGGATCTGTCCCGGCCACGGATGGGCGGGCGGGCGCACAGGGGTGAGCTCCTGTCCCCACGGCAGCGCGAGGACTCGATCACGGGGTGAGCGCCCACCCTGCTCCCGCACCGCGAGCACGCCCTCGAGCCCAAGGAGACCCTGCACGCGCTCGAGAGTGCGCTGGGCGCGGGAGTCCGCCCCAGACACTCCTCCCCACAGGTAACTCTGCTCTGCGCCGAGGGGCACGACGTCTTCGGCAACGACACCAAGTGAGGACAGTGCCGCCCGCTCAGGTCCGTTCGACGTTCCTGACAGCCACCCCTCAAGCTGCCAACGGACGCGGTCCGTCATGTGAGCGGCGAAGGCGCCGGCGCGCGAGCCGACGTCGGTGCGCCACACTCGCTCCAGTTCCTCACCGCGCTCGGTGCGGGCCACAATGCGCACCTTTGCGCACCGCATCCCCGCCTCAAGCAGGGCGGTGGCGAGGAGTTCGGCGACGTGGCGAGCCACCAGCGTGAGCTGCTCGACACGTTGCGCGGGCTCCTCGAAGACGTACTCGACGGCGATGTCCTCCTCGCTGCGCCGCAGCACGGGCGGGGCCACATCCTCTCCCCTGGCGATTCGATGCGCCCACGCACCCACGGGCCCAAAACGAGCCACCACATCGCTGAGCGGCAACGCCGTGAACTCCCCGAGCGTGTGGATGCCGAGCCTCACAAGCACGCTCGCGAGATCCTCGACGGCGTCGCGTTGCACGCGCTCCATCGCCGCGAAGGACAGCGTCTCGATCCCCATCCCGGCGAGAAAATCCGCACTCTTTCCCAGCGGTATCAGGGACGACGTTCGGGCGGCGAGAATCGCAGCGAGCAGTCCGTCCGCTGCCCCAACGGAGCATTCGCACCCCGCGAGATCGGCGATGGCACCCACGAGCGCCTCGGCAAGCGCTTCCTCTGAGCCGTGAAAGCGGGCGGCGCCGTCCGCCGGAATCATCAGCAGTCCGGGCCGAGAGATCTCGACGCCGGACACCACCTGCTCTGCGGCGGCGGCCACGGATTCGAAGCCGCGGGAGTCGCGGCCCTCGTCATGGGTAAGGATGGCCAGCTGGGGGCAGGCGCGCTGGGCAAGTCGCTTGCGCTGACCGCGCCGCACCCCCGCCGCACGTGCCGCGGCCGAAACCGCAACCATGCCGCGCCCGTGAAGGACTGCGGCAGGCGCGTCTGCGCTGAGACCCGCCTCTGCCATGGCCGCAACCACCGGCCAATCTGGCACCCACAGCACGGCGCGGCGCACAGTCGTGACGGAGCTGCCGGTGACCGCGCTCATGCGGCACCCTCCAGGCCCGCACGCTCCGTGCGCGCCTGCCCGGAACCAGAGGGTCGCACACGAGGCAGTGAACGCTGCTGGTCCAACGTGAGCACAACCCGGCTCACCGGCGAACCCTCGCGGGCTCGGATCGCCACCGTGAGCGTACGCGAGCGCAGCCGACCGTCACCGGCACCGAGCCCTTCCCAACGCGACGCTTCCACGACAAGCCGCGCATGCGCCCCCGCCCACGACCCCGCCGCGACGATCACCGATCCCCGCTCGCGCGCCCGGGCGACGAGGCGACGTCGATCGGCGTCGGACAGCGCGAGACCCGGCCCACACAGGACGACGTCCATGCCGTCAACGCACGCCCCAGCGACTGCGGCAACGTTCACCCCGGGGTGCGGGACGAGGGCGAGCCTGTGCAACTCGATCCCCCGCCGGGCGGCAGCGACGATACCGAGCGACGGCATCCCGATCGCTACGGTCCACGACCCCTCGGCAGACGCCCGCGCGGCGAGCGCAAGCATCAGGGACGTCGAACCCTCAACGGAGACCACCTGCCCCCGCCGAAGCCCCCCCGGAAGCACCTCGCTCAGCGATGTCGCCAACGGCAGAGTCGGCGAATCCCAGCCCTCCCTGCCGCTGCCGACGCGCGACTCGACGGCAGTGAGTGCGGCCCTGGCGCGCGCGAGACGAACGTGGGTTGCCTCCACGCCCGTCACGACAGACTCTGATTCGAACATATGTTCGAGTATGTCACCGAGGTCCGACGCTCGGCAACCACGCGATGACGCTCCCCATCTCCGAACGGCACGCGCACGTCCCACCGGATATGTTCGAGCGTATGAGCGACGAAGACGACCTCACCTACGCCCACCACGACGGCTCGGAGCTCTACGCCCCCCAGGACACACCTCGCCTCGGCGAGACCATCCCCTTGCGCGTCCGCACAGGCGCAAGCTCTGGCATCGACACCGTCTGGGTACGCTCGGTCCGGGACGGCGAGCCGTACTACGAGCAGGCGCGCATCGACCGCGAAGCGGATGGTGAGCGATGGTTCGTCGCGGACCTCGACCTCCACAACCCACGCACGAGCTATCGGTTCCTGCTCGGCTCAGGCAAACACCACACGTGGCTCAACGCTGCAGGAATCCGGCACCGCGACGGCACCGACACTCACGACTTCCGGATCTCCACTGAGGACCACGCGCCCGCCTGGGTGCGCGACGCCGTCGTCTACCAGATCTTCCCCGACCGCTTCGCGCCGACGCCGGGAACGAACGGCTTCGTTGGCGAACTTCCCGACTGGGCAATTCCTGCCGCGTGGGATGACACGCCAGTACCTTTCGGCCCTGACACGGGGCGGCAGCTGTTCGGCGGAACACTCGCGGGAATCGAGTCGCGTCTTGACTACATTCAGTCGCTGGGCGCTACGACGGTCTATCTGACTCCGTTCTTCCCCGGCCGCTCCAACCACCGCTACGACGCGAGCACGTTCGACCACGTCGATCCGCTGCTCGGCGGGGACGCCGCACTCGCTTCACTGAGCGCCGCCATTCACGCCCGCGGCATGCGCATCATGGGCGACCTCACCTCGAACCACACGGGCGCTGGCCACGACTGGTTCACGACCTCTCAGTCGGACGCCAACAGCACTGAAGCGGACTTCTTCTACTGGAACAAGGCCCGCGACGACTACATCGGCTGGCTCGGCCACAAGTCGCTGCCCAAGCTCAACTTCGCTGGCACGGAAGTGTGGCGACGCATGATCGACGCACCCGATTCGACGGTCCGACGCTGGCTCGCGCACCCCTACTCACTGGACGGGTGGCGCATCGACGTCGCGAACATGACGGGCCGGTATGGCGCCGACGACTTCAACACCGACGTGGCCCGCGCGATCCGCTCCGCCATCACGGAGATGAACCCAGCTGGCGCGCTGTTTGCCGAGCATTGCCACGACTACTCCTACGACCTGGCTCAGAACACGTGGGACGGCGCCATGAACTACTCCGGGTTTCTTCGCCCCGTGTGGTCGTGGCTTACGCGCGAGGACAGCGACATGCGCTTTCTCGACGCACCAGTCACCATTCAGTCCCGACCGGGAACAGCCGCAGTCGACTGGATGCGCGACGTCGCGGCGTCGATTCCGTGGGCCGTTTCCTCCCGCAACTGGAACCTGCTGTGCACACACGACACCGCGCGCATTCGCACGGTCGTCGGCAGCGCAGAGCGCCACATCATGGGCGCGACGCTCCTGTTCACCTACCCAGGAACGCCGTTCATGCTGGCGGGCGACGAGGGTTCGCTTCCCGCGGTCAGCGGCGAACAGGCGCGCAGCCCCATGCCGTGGCACGACATCGAGAACGGGGGCGGCGTCTGGGACGCGAGCGTGAACGCGGCGTACCGCCAGCTCCTGGCCGTTCGTGCGCGGCACCGCGCCCTGCGTCATGGCGGAATCCGCTGGGCGGTCGCGACCGACGACGCGGTCGCCTACCTTCGCGAGAGCGCAGACGAACGCATGCTCGTGCTTGTGGCCCGCCGCAGCTGGCCGGGCGCGCGCATTCCGCTCGGCCGCACCGTGTCGGAACTTGTGAACGTGTTTGGCGACATGGACATCAGGGTTGAGGGCGGTGTCGCCGTGATCCCCGGCGAAGGACCGACGTCGCAGGTGTGGCGCATCGCTTAGGGCAGATATTGCCGATCACCCATGCGGAACTCACCCTGGGCCATCTCGTCGCAACTCCCACATCGCCACCGCCGACGCCGCGGCGACGTTGAGCGAGTCGACACCCCCGCGCATCGGGATCACCACAGGCATATCGATATGCGCAAGACTCTCGCGAGACAGGCCGTCGCCCTCGGTACCAAGGACGAGCGCAACGCGCTCGTGGCCGGCTGCGGCGAACTCTCGCAGGGGCTGGGCGCCGTCGGCCAGCGCGAGACCGGCGATCGTGAAGCCAAGCGATCGCAGGGTGTCTAGCGCGCCCGGCCATTGTTCGGCACGGGTCCAGGGAATCTGAAACACGGTGCCCATCGAGACCTTCACCGCGCGCCGATACAGCGGGTCGGCGCACGTTGGCGTGACCACAACAGCGTCGGCCCCGATCCCGGCCGCTGAGCGAAAGATCGCGCCGACGTTCGCGTGATCCACGATTCCCTCGAGGACGACGACGAGTCGCGCGTTCGCCACCATGTCCGCCAGCGCGGGCAGCGCGGGCCGCTCCATCGCCGCGAGCGCGCCACGATGAACGTGGTAACCCGTGACGGACTCAAGCACGGCATCGGGTGCAACGTAGATCGTCGCGAACGGGACGACGTCCTCCATGGAAGGCGCCCATCGCGCGGCGCACAGCACCGAACGCACGCGATGCCCCGCGGCGATGGCACGTCGAATCACCTTCTCGCCTTCGGCCATATAGAGCCCCTGGGCAGGCTCAACGATGCGCCGAAGTGCGACGTCCGTGAGGTCGCGATAGGCGTCGAGCCGCGGGTCGTCCGGCGAGTCAACGTCAATGCGTGTCATCGCTGTTGCGGATTCAGCGCTGGCCCTTTTCCGCGTTGGGGTCGAATGGGCGGCCGGAGCCACTCCCGGCCTCGTTCGCGTCGGCGGTGAACTCTTCGACTTGGCGCTTTGCTTCCTCGAGCGCGGCGCGCGGATCGGCGAGTGCAGATGTGATGCGGGACTTCCGGCCGGCCTTCTCGGGGTCACGCTCGAGCGGCTCCGAAGCAATATCGGCGCCGAAACCCGCGGCAACCGCCTTCAGTGCGCCGGTGAACTCGGTCGGGACGAACCAGATCTTGTTCGAGTCGGTCTTCGCGATCTCGGGAAGGATCTGCAGGTACTGATAGGCGAGCAACTTGGAGTCAGCGTCACCCTCGTGGATCGCGTCAAACACCTGCAAGATCGCGCGCGCCTCACCCTCAGCGCGAAGGATCTTCGACTGCGCCTCGCCCTCCGCGGTGAGGATGGCGGACTGCTTGGCGCCCTCCGCGGTGAGGATCGCGGATTGCTTGACGCCCTCGGCCGTGAGGATCGCCGCACGACGATCACGCTCGGCGCGCATCTGCTTTTCCATCGAATCCTTGATCGACATTGGGGGCTCGATCGCCTTGAGTTCCACACGGTTCACGCGGATGCCCCATTTGCCGGTGGCCTCATCGAGCACTCCCCGCAGTTGACCGTTGATCTGGTCGCGCGACGTCAGCGTCTGCTCAAGGTCCATGGTGCCGACGATGTTGCGGAGCGTTGTGGTGGTGAGTTGCTCAACGCCGGTGATGAAGTTCGCGATCTCGTAGACCGCGGCCTTGGGGTCGGTGACTTGGAAGTAGATCACCGAGTCGATGTCGACCACCAGGTTGTCAGACGTAATGACGGATTGGGGCGGAAACGAGTACACGCGTTCACGGAGGTCGACCTTGTGACGCACCGCGTCAATGAACGGCACGAGGAAGTGCATGCCGGCGTCGAGGGTCTTCTTGTAGCGCCCGAGCCGCTCGACGATGTACGCCTGCGTTTGGCGCACCACGACGACCGCGCGTGCGATCGCGATAATCACGAACAGCGCGAACAGCCCGAGGACGACGAGTCCGGCGATTTGATATGGCTCCATGACTACACCTCCAGTGGCGCGACGATCGCCGTCGCGCCTTCTATTGCGACGACCGCAACGTGTGCGCCCTCAGGGATAGTCCCCGAGCGCGTGCGAGCCGTCCACACTTCCCCGTACACCTTCGCGCGGCCCGACGACTCGGTGACGTCATCGAGCGCAACGCCCTGGCGACCGACCATCGCGGCCATGTTGGTGTCCATCGCGGGAGAACGGCGTCGCATTGCCGCCAACATGGGCGGGCGGACGATGAAGAACAGCGCGGTCGACACGACGACGAACGTGATGATGGGCGCCCACCACGGGGCGCCAAGCAACGCGACGCCTCCCGCCGCAAGGGCGCCGCCTGCCAGCATCGCGAACGTCAGGTCGAGTGTGAAGACTTCGGCGATGCCGAGCACCATGGCGCCGACAAACCACCAGAACGATTGCATGAGTGCCTCCTGAAAGTGACGCTATCAGGCAGGCGTGCGGGGGCACATCGTCCTGGCGAAGGACAGTAGGTCGCCGCGCGTCATTCGCGCGACTTACGCACGGCGCGCGCTATACCTGCCGCCGTGTTCAAAGAGGTTGACGTTCATGCCATAGGTCGTCGAGAGGGTCTGCGAGGTGAGCGCCTCGGCGAGCGGGCCTTGGGCCACAACTTGGCCGTCCCGCACGAGAAGCGCATGAGTGAACCCGATCGGAATCTCCTCGACGTGGTGCGTCACCATCATCATCGCCGGCGAGCGCCGGTCCCCGGCAAGCTCGGTCAGGGCACCAAGGAGCTCCTCGCGCCCACCCAGGTCGAGGCCGGCTGCGGGCTCGTCGAGCAGCAGCAGCTCGGGATCGGGCATGAGCGCGCGGGCGATCTGCACGCGCTTGCGCTCTCCCTCACTGAGCGTCCAGAACTGTCGACTCGTGAAAGCCTCCATCCCGAATGCCGCCAGCAGCGCATCCGCGCGGTCCTCGTCGAGCTGCTCGTACTCCTCGCGCCAGCGCCCCGTAATGCCGTGCGCCGCAGTCATGACGACATTGCGGACGGTTTCTTCTGGAGGCAACCTGTCGGCGAGCGCTGCGCTCGACAGTCCCACGCGAATCCGCAGCTCCTGCGTATCGACATCGCCGAGCTTCTCGCCAAGAATGCGGGCGGAGCCAGAAGTCGGATGCGCGCGAGCAGACGCGATGGTCATGAGCGAGGTCTTGCCGGCACCGTTCGGGCCAAGCACAACCCATCGGTCTGCGGAATCGACGACGAGGCTGATACCGCGCAGGATGTCGTTATCCCCGCGACGCAACCACACGTCGTCAAGCGACAGCACCTCGGTCATGCCGCGAGCCTATCTGACGACGGACCGATAAAGGTCGAGCGTGCGCTCGCCGATCGCCTCCCACGAGAAGTGCTCCATCGCACGGACGCGGCCGGCCGCTCCCATGGACCTCGCACGGTCAACATCCGACACCATGTCAGTCAGCGCGGCGGCCATATCCGCAATGAATTCCTCTGGGCGCAAGGGCGTTCCCGTGCCGTCGGTCATTTGGTCGAGCGTCACGAGAGAGCCGGTCTCGCCAGGCACGACGACCTCGGGGATTCCTCCAGTCGCGGACGCAACGACGGGAAGTCCCACGGCCATGGCCTCCAGGTTGACGATCCCGAGCGGCTCGTAGATTGACGGGCACGCGAACGCCGTGCAGGCGTCCAGCACCGCCACCAGCTCCGCGCGTGGAAGCATCTTCTCGATCCACACGACTCCGTCGCGGGTTTCCTGGAGTTTCGCGACGGCGCCGGAGACTTCCGCCGCGATTTCCTTCGTGTCGGGAGCGCCCGCGCACAGCACCACTTGGATGTCTGCAGGTAGTTGTTCGACGGCGCGCAAGAAGTAGGGAAGCCCCTTCTGACGAGTGATTCGGCCGACGAACACAATCGCCGGACGGTCACGATCAATGCCCCACTGCGCGACAACCGCGTCGGCCGCCGCGCGCTCGTCATCGGTCGACGGCGCCGCCCACGCGTCGACGTTAATGCCGTTGTGAATGACGGCCACCTTCGCTGGGTCGAGCGCTGGGTAACAGCGCAACACGTCGGCACGCATGCCGCCGCTCACCGCGATGACAGCGTCGGCGGCCTCGTATGCCGTCTTCTCGATCCACGAGGAGACCCGGTATCCGCCACCGAGCTGCTCCGCCTTCCATGGGCGCAGCGGCTCCAGTGAATGAGCCGAGACAACGTGAGGGATGCCGTGCAACCGCGCCGCGAGGTGACCAGCCATGTTCGCGTACCAGGTGTGCGAATGGACGATATCCGCCCCGCCACAATCCTTGGCCATCGGCAGGTTGTGCGCGAGCACGTCAAGCGACGCGTCCCCGACGCCCCCGCCAAGCGCCGAATAACCCGTGACGCCCGGGTCATCGCGCGCACCGTCGAAGGCGCGCACGTGGACGTCAATGTGTTCGCGGAGCACCCCCGCGAGTTCCGTCACATGGACTCCGGCGCCTCCGTAGACGAATGGCGGATATTCACGGGTGAGGATGTCTGCTCGCATGATCCTTACGTTAGTGGGCTTGCCTGAGCTTGGCCCTGCGAACGGATAGGTCAGCCCATATGCTGGCCCTATGCCAGCCCCAAAGATCCTCGCCATCGTCCTCGCTGGGGGTGAGGGCAAGCGCCTCATGCCCCTCACGTCCGCCCGCGCAAAGCCTGCGGTGCCGTTTGGAGGCACGTACCGCCTCATCGACTTCGCGTTGTCGAACCTCGTGAACTCTGGCTATTTGCAAGTTGTCGTCCTCACGCAGTACAAGTCCCACTCCCTTGACACGCACATCGCGCGCACCTGGCGCATGTCGCCGCTGCTCGGCAACTACGTGGCTCCGGTGCCCGCGCAGCAGCGTCGCGGGCCGCACTGGTACCTCGGCAGCGCCGACGCGATCTACCAGTGCTTCAACATCATCGAAGACGAGAAGCCCGACATTGTGGTGATCGTCGGAGCCGACCACGTCTACCGTATGGACTTCTCACAGATGGTCGACGCCCACGTCGCTTCTGGCGCCGAATTCTCGGTCGCAGGCATCCGCCAACCCATCAGCCTCGCAGACCAGTTCGGCGTCATTGACGTTGATCCCCACCACAGTGGCATGATCCGCGCGTTCCTCGAGAAGCCAAAGAACCCCGAAGGTTTGCCCGACTCGCCCCACGAGGTGCTCGCCTCCATGGGCAACTACGTCGCCAACGCAGACGCGCTGCTCGCCGCCCTCACGTTCGACTCAGAGAAGCAGGGCTCGAAGCACGACATGGGCGGCGACATCGTGCCCTACTTCGTCGACAAGGGCACATGCGGGTTCTACGACTTCCTCGACAACGACGTCCCCGGATCGACGCCGCGCGACCGTGACTACTGGCGCGACGTTGGCACCATGGACTCCTACTTCGACGCTCACATGGACCTCATCGCGGTCGAACCCGTCTTCAACGCCTACAACGACTTGTGGCCGCTCCACCAAGGTCTCATCACGCAGCCGCCGGCCAAGTTCGTTCACTCGGACGAGGGACGGCTCGGGCACGCCGCGGACTCGGTCGTCTCCCCCGGCGTCGTCGTTTCCGGAGCAACGGTCACCGGATCCGTGTTGTCGCCCGGAGTGCGCCTGCACTCATGGTCAACGGTCTCTGACTCGATCTTGCTCGATGACGTCGTGGTAAGCCGGCACGCGCAGCTCCACCGCGCGATCCTCGACAAGAACGTCGTTGTCAAAGAGGGCGCGCGGATCGGCATCGACCGTGATCACGACATCGCACGGGGATACACCGTGACCGACAGCGGGCTCACGGTCGTGGCAAAGGGAACCATCGTCACCCCATGACGCGCCTGTGCGTGCTTGACGTCGATTCCACGCTCATCACCGCAGAAGTTATCGAACTGCTCGCCGAGTACGCGGGAACGCGCGCCGAAGTCGCGGCAATCACCGACGCCGCGATGCGGGGGGACCTCGACTTTGCCGGGTCGCTCGAGCGTCGCGTTGCCACGCTTGCGGGCCTGCCGTCCACTGTTTTCGCGCAGGTGCTCGACGTCGTGCAGTTCACGCCCGGTGCCCCAGAACTGGTCAGCACCCTGCAAGCGAACGGGTGGGCGGTCGGACTCGTGTCTGGCGGCTTCGCCGAGATCGTCAACCCGCTTGCCGCGAGGCTCAACATCACGCTCGTTCGCGCGAACCGGCTCGAGGTGATCGACGGCGTGCTGACTGGCCGCACCGTCGGCCCCGTGATCGACCGGGCAGCGAAAGCGACCGCATTGCGAGATTACGCCGACCAGGTGGGCGCCACGTTGAGCCAGACAGTCGCCATTGGAGACGGGGCCAACGACCTCGACATGATGGCAATCGCCGGGCTAGGGATCGCTTTCAACGCGAAGCCGCTCGTGCAGGAGCAGGCCGACATCGCCGTCAACGCCGAGCGGCTCGATACGGTCCTGGAGTTGATCGAACTCTAGCGATGCGCAGCGTGCTCGACGCGCGGCCAGCAGGCCTCATCGCCACCTAGAAGAGGGCCTTGCTCGCCACTACCCCGGTGAGGCGCGTGGTGCGCGACTCAAGGTCGGCCCAGTCGCCATCGAATTCGAGCACTGCGGCAGTGCCAGTCGACATGCCAAGGCTGACGCGCTTGAGAGCGTCGGTGTCGGAGCCCGGACCTGCGAGCCACGACGCCGTTGCGGAAATAGTGGGCTCGTGACCGATCACCGCAACGCTCGACACGCGATCAGCGAGGGCCGCAAGCTTCGCAACGATCCCCTGCTCATGGGTCTCGTACAGGGCCGCGACCACCTGCGTCTCGGAGTCAGAAAAAGCGCCCGCCATGAGTTTCCACGTTTGCTGTGTTCGCGTCGACGACGACACGAGCGCAAGGTCGATGGTCGCACCGCGCTCCGCGAGCGCGGCGGCAAGCTGCGAGGCCGACGAACGCCCCGCGAGGGTGAGGGCGCGGTCGTGGTCACTCTTGCCGAGCCCTGGGGCCTCTGCCTTCGCATGCCGGACGAGGTAGATGTGTCTCACGCGCTATTGGCCCATAGCGTGAACGCCGCCGTCGACGTGCACAATCTCACCGGTGGTTGCGGGGAACCAGTCGCTGAGCAGTGCGGTGACCGTGCGCGCGGTCGGCTCGGGGTCGTCGCTGTCCCAGCCGAGCGGGGCGCGCGTGTTCCAGTTGCTTTCCATCTGATCGAAGCCGGGAATGTGCTTGGCCGCCGTCGTCTTGATCGGTCCGGCTGAGACCAGGTTGCATCGGATGCCTTGCGCGCCGAGGTCGCGCGCCACGTAGCGCGACGTCGCCTCAAACGCGGCCTTTGCGACACCCATCCAGTCGTAGACGGGCCACGCGTAGCGGCCATCAAAGGTCAGGCCGACGATCGTGCCACCGTGTGACATGAGCGGCGCGACCCCTGCCGCGAGCGCCTTCAGCGAGTACGCGGAAATGTGGAGCGCAGTCGACACGTCGTTCCATTCGCCGGACATGAAGTTGCCGCCCATCACCGACTGCGGCGCAAAGCCGATCGAGTGCACAGCGCCGTCGAGGTGCGGCACGTGTTCGCGCACGCGGTCCGCCAACTGTGCGACGTGTTCCTCGTTGGTGACGTCAAGCTCGACAACAGGCGGCTTCGACGGCAGGCGGCCACCGATCGCCTGGGTGATCTTGAACGTTCGACCGACGCCGGTCAGCACGACCGTCGCGCCCTGCTCCTGGCACAAGCGCGCCACTGAGAAGGCAATCGACCCCTCCGTCAGGACCCCGGTCACCAAAATGTTCTTGCCGTCGAGCATGCCCATGTCAAACCTCTCCTTCTGTCGCGCCGGGTGGCGCGCTAGTGACCCATGCCAAGTCCGCCGTCGACCGGGAGCACTGCTCCAGAGACGTACCCGGCGGCGTCGGAACCAAGATAGACGGCGGCCGCCGCAACTTCGTCGGTGCCGCCGAACCGCTTGGCGGGAATCGAGTCCTCATACCGTTTGATGACATCGTCGGCGAGCGCGTCGGTCATCGCCGTGGTGATGAATCCCGGTGCGATGACGTTTGCCGTGATTCCCCTCGAGCCAACTTCACGCGTGATCGAGCGAGCCATGCCAACGAGGGCGGACTTTGACGACGAATAGTTCACTTGCCCGGGATTGCCCATCAGCCCGACGACTGATCCGATGAGGACGATCCGACCGTACTTCTCGCGCATCATCGACTGCACCGCTCGCCGGACGCACCGAAATGTTCCCGTGAGGTTGACGTCGATCACTGACGTGAAGTCGTCGTCCGACATCCGCATCAGCAGGCCATCGCGAGTCACGCCCGCATTCGCGACGAGCACGCGCACCCGCCCGTGCTGCGCCTCGAGTTCATCGAACGCGGCGTTGACGGCGTCCGAATCGGTCACGTCGGCGATCGCCCCTGTCACACCGTCGGGGAGGTCGCCCCCGCGGTAGATCGTCGACACCGTATCCCCCGCGGCGACAAATGCTTCGGCGATCGCACGGCCAATGCCGCGGCTCGCCCCGGTGACCACCACGTGACGTGTCATGGTGGCAACGGTATCCGACCGGCCGCACCCGCGCGAAAATTAGCGCCACTACGTTGTCGACAGGCGCCGCCCGGCCGCCCACTAGCATCGGAAGGTGCCAACCTCCACCCGCGTCACGACGGCGCTGCGGACGGCGGCCGTGATCGTGGTGGCGCTATCGGTGAGTGTCGTCGCTGTGCTGCTCGGCCGTTGGCAGTACGGGAGACACCTCGAACGCGCTGATGAACTTCGGGCGTTCAATGCGGCTGCGGCCGTGGAGAGCGTTCCCCTCGCCGACGTGGTCGCTGGTCCAGCAGACCCGCTCCCTGACGCTGCGCGTTGGCGCGCGGTGACCGCATCAGGTTCGTTTGACGCTGAGTCCCTCACCTGGCTGCGTAACCGTCCGGTCGACGGCGCGCGCGTGGTTCACGCGCTCGCCTGGTTCGTCACCGACGAAGGCGTCGCGCTGCTCGTCGACGCCGGTTACGCGCCTACGGAGCCCAACGGCGTCACGCTCGCGACAACGCCTGTCACGCTGTCGCTGACCTTGCGCGAGCAGGAGCCGGACGACGGCCGACGCGACGACGGCGCTACTCGCATCGCGTCCGCGCAGATGCCTGCCGCTCCGGCGTCGGCACTGCCCGGCTATGGCGTCGTCGCGGCGTGCGAACCGTCGTGCACCGCGTCAGGCATGCTCACCCCGACGCCGCTTCCGACCCTTGGGCTCGGGCCACACCTGTCATACGCGTGGCAATGGTGGCTGCTCGCGGCACTCGCGCCAACGGGAGCAATCCTCCTCATCAGGCACGACGCGAAAGGCAAGGAAGCCTCGGCGGAGCCTGCGCGGGCGCCGCGACGTGCCACCCGCACTGACGAGGAAATCGAAGACGCGCTCTAGCGCGTACCTACGCCAGCGAGATCAAATCGCGATAACCCGAATTCCACAGGTCTTCGACCGCGTCGGGCAAGAGCAGCACTCGCTCTGGCTCAAGCGCGTCGACGGCACCCTCGTCGTGCGTGACGAGCACGACGGCTCCCTCATAGGCGCGCAGCGCCCGCAGGATCTCCGCCCGAGAGACGGGATCAAGGTTGTTCGTCGGTTCGTCGAGGAGCAACACGTTTGCCTGCGACACCACGAGAGTCGCGAGCGCGAGACGAGTCTTCTCGCCGCCCGACAGCACACGTGCAGGCTTGAGCGCGTCGTCACCAGAGAAGAGGAAAGAACCAAGCACCTTTCGCACATCGGTATCCGTGAGATCGGGCGCGGCGTGCCGCAAGTTCTCGACAACGGTGGCGTCCATGTCGAGCATGTCGTGCTCTTGCGCGTAGTACCCGAGTTTGAGACCGTGCCCGGGCTCTACGCCGCCGGTGTCGGCGGTTTCCACGCCGGACAGCAGCCGCAACAACGTCGTCTTGCCTGCGCCATTGAGTCCGAGGACCACCACCCGTGAGCCGCGATCGATCGCGAGATCGACGTCGGTGAAAACCTCCAGGGATCCGTACGACTTGGAGAGCTCCGAAGCCCGAAGCGGTGTCTTGCCGCACGGAGCGGGCGTCGGGAACCGGAGTGCAGCCACCTTGTCCTGCACGCGCTCGCCTTCCACCGATTGCAGCAGTTTCTCCGCCCGCCTCGCCATATTCTGAGCGGCGACGGCCTTGGTCGCCTTCGCGCGCATCTTGTCGGCCTGCGACAACAGCGCGGCCGCCTTCTTCTCGGCATTGTCACGCTCACGGTGCCGACGCCGCTCGTCCGTCTCGCGCTGGCGCAAGTACAGATCCCAACCCATGGCGTACTGGTCGATTTCGCCGCGATTCGCGTCGAGGTGAAACACGCGCGTGACAGTCGCACGCAACAACTCGACGTCGTGCGAAATCACAATCAGTCCGCCCGTGTAGTTGGCGAGAAACGACCGCAGCCACACGATTGAGTCCGCGTCGAGGTGGTTGGTCGGCTCATCGAGCAAGAGTGTTTGAGCATCGGAAAACAGAATGCGCGCGAGTTCGACACGCCGCCGCTGCCCGCCCGACAAGGTCTCGAGTGGCTGGGTCAGCACTCGGTCGTCAAGCCCAAGATTCGCGCCGATGCGCGAGGCCTCGGACTCCGCGGCGTAGCCGCCAGCCGCGCGGAAGCGCTCCTCGAGACGCGGGTAGCGCGACATTGCGGAGTCGCGGGCCGCCTCGTCGTCACCTGCCATCGCGTGCTCCGCGTCGCGCATCTTGCGCGCCAGCGCCGCGAGGTCGCGGGCTTCCAGAATGCGGTCCATCGCGACCTGACCGAGGTCACCCGTGCGAGGATCCTGAGGGAGGTAGCCCACCGCACCCTTGTGCGAGATGGCGCCCGTCGTCGGTGGCGCCTCGCCCGCGAGCATGCGCGTGAGCGTCGTCTTACCGGCACCGTTGCGTCCCACCAGGCCGATCCGATCGCCGGGGTTCACATGAAAACTCGTGGGTCGCAGCAGCACGCGCGCGCCGATGCGCACCTCAACGTCCTTGGCGACAATCACCGGGTTCTCCTCGCGGGCTGTGACGACTGTTTGTCGGCGTCCCACAACGTTTGCACCAATAGCGGACGCGCGGGTCGGGATGGGTTGCCAAGACGATAAGGTTTCGGCCAACCATTATCCCAGGAGGATTGTCCCCCATGCGCAAGGCCCTATCTGCCAACAACATCGCCCTGGTGTCCGTCTTCGCGGGATTTATCGCCGCGTCAACGCTGTGGGGAGGCATCCCGATCGGAAGCGTTCCGGTCACGCTCCAGACCCTCGCCGTCGTACTCGCTGGCGCATGCCTCGGTGCCTGGCGCGGCGCGGCCGCCGTGGTGCTCTACCTCGTGGTCGGCACCGCAGGCGCTCCGATCTTCGCTGGGCATGTTGGCGGCCCCGCAGTGTGGGCATCGCCAACCGCGGGATTCCTCGCCGGCTTTGTCGCCGCCGCATTCGCGACGGGAGTCATCGTCGAGCGGTTGCGTAAGCACGGCGCGCTCACGTTTGCAGGAATCCTCGGCGCCTGCGCTGTCGGGTCGCTCGTGGTCCTCAATCTGATTGGGTGGACGTACCTCGCGTTCAAGGTCGGGCTGAGCTTCCAGGAGACGATCGTCGCTGCGTCGCCCTTCGTCATCGGGGACATCATCAAGGTGTTTATCGCCGCGGCGGTAGCCACCGCCGTGCACCGCGCGTACCCGCAGTTGCTCGGCACGTCGGCCACGGTGGCGAGCGCCCCAGCTGTCGAAGGTGAGAAGAGCGTCGTCACCGCCTAGCCTTACCCCATGATCGAATTCAAGGCGGCGGTAGTCACCGCCCCTGATTCGGGGGTGCCGATCCTCGACGCGACGACGCTGACGCTCTCCGAGGAGCGCATCAGCGTGATCGGGGCGAACGGTTCCGGCAAGTCGACGCTCGCGCGACTCATCAATGGGCTCGTGTTGCCGGTTTCTGGCTCGGTGGAGGTCGAGGGCCTCGACACCATGCGCGATGGCGCGAAGGTGCGCCAGAAGGTCGGCTACCTCTTCACCGATCCGTCAGCGCAATTGATCATGCCGACGGCGATCGAGGATGTCACGCTGTCGCTCAGACGCACGATTCGGAATCGGGATGAGCGGACCGCGGCGGCTCTCAGAGCTCTGACGGACATCGGACTTGGGCAGAAGGCCGACGTGTCGGTCAACGCATTGTCAGGTGGTCAGCGCCAGTTGCTAGCGATTGCTGGCCTGCTCGCGGTGGCGCCGTCGATCATCGTCGCGGATGAGCCAACCACGCTCCTCGACCTACGATGGCGTGCCCACGTCGGCGCTCTCCTGCGGTCGCTGCCCGTACAACTAATCGAGGTGACGCACGACCTCGACTCCGCGGCCCGCGCCGAGCGCACGATCGTGATTGACCGTGGCGCCGTCGTATTCGACGGCGATCCGGCTGAGGCGGTCCACATGTATCGCGACCTCATGTACGGGCGGGCGTCACAGGGCGTGGACGAATGATCACGCTGCTGGGTATCTACCGGCCCCGTGACACCCCGCTGCACAACTCGTCAGCCGCATTCAAGATGGCGCTGCTGCTCGTGACCTCTATCGCGGCGATCCTTACCAACGATCCGGTGTCTGCCGTCGGGATCGCGGCAGCATGCCTGCTCCTGCTTGCGAGCACGACACCACCTGCTCGGGCGACGTTTCGGGGCATGGCGGGCATCGCGATCATTGCGGCCGCGACCTCGGGGTACCAAATGTGGCAAGGCGAGTATTTCCGCGCGATTGATACATCCGCGGACATCATTGCGATTGCAGCGCTGGCGCTCGCAGTCACCTCATCAACGCCGATGGAGGAGGTGCTCGACCTCGTCTCGACGCTGGCGCGACCGCTGCGACGCGTCCTCCCACCCGAGACCATCGGGCTCATGTTCTCGATGATGCTCCGGGCGATACCCGAAGCCGCGCAGATTCTCAACGAGGCGCGCACGGCTGCGCGCGCACGCGGGCTTGAGCGCAGTCCGCGCGCGATCCTCATCCCCTCGGCCACGCGAACGGTGGGCTTCGCAATCAACATGGGCCAGGCGCTCCACGCCCGCGGCATCGCCGACGAGGCCGCGCCGCGCGCACTGTGACGGCGTCAATCAACGTCAAGCATGGCCGCGAGGCGCGTCGTCGTCGCCCAGTTGCGAATCGTGATGTCGCGATACACCGGTGAAGCCATGACTGCAGACAGCCGACTCTTGGTTCGCTGAGCGCTCAAGCGCTGGAAATAGACGACGCCGTCACCTTCCCACAGCGTGTCAACCCCGTCGCGAACCGCGAACGCTTTCACTGCGGTCGCAGTGGTGACGCCTGCTCGAACAAACGCGACGTCAGAGTGGTAGGTGTGCGGCGCCGAGCCGAATTCAGGTGGTGCGTTCCTCACGGTCGCTCGCAGTGCGTCAGCGGTCACCGTAACGACGACGGTGTCTACCGCGAAGTCCGTCGCGAGTCGTTCGACGACGACCGCTCCGACTTCCTCGTGGGTCAGTCCCGGCGCGTCGACAAGCACGTTGCCAGACTGGATGTAGGTGCGCACGCCCCGTAGCCCCGCGGTCTCAAGCGCAGACCTCAGAGCAGCCATCGGCACCGCGTTGCGCCCGCCGACATTGATGCCGCGCACGAGCACGACGTGAGTCGAGCCCATGACAAAGGTTAGACGTTGAACCCGAGCGCCCGAAGTTGCTCGCGACCGTCGTCGGTGATCTTGTCTGGACCCCACGGCGGCATCCATACCCAGTTGATGCGGAAACCGTCAACAATCCCGTCGAGCGCCTGCTGCGTTTGATCTTCGATGACGTCGGTAAGCGGGCAGGCAGCGGACGTCAGCGTCATGTCGATGACCGCATGCCTATTTGCGTCCATTGCCACGCCGTAGACGAGGCCGAGGTCGACGACATTGATTCCCAATTCGGGATCGATGACGTCGCGCAGCGCCTCCTCAACATCCGCGGCATTGGCCGTTGCTGTCTCGGTCATGGTCGTCCTCCTTGTGCCTGAGCCAAAGCGTCTGTCAATGCCATCCATCCCAACAGCGCGCACTTGATGCGGGCGGGGTACTTTCCCACCCCAACGAAAGCCGTCGCGTCGCCAAGCAAGTCCTCACGGTCGTCTCCCAATGGCTCGCCTTTGGCGCGCATGAGGTCTCGAAAGGCATCGATCGTTGCGAGCGCGTGCTCGATGCTCTCTCCGTCGACCATGTCGCTGAGGATCGACACCGATGCCTGCGAGATCGAGCACCCAGATCCCTCCCACGAGAGCGACTCGATCGTGTCGCCGTCGAGCCCTACTCGTAGCGTGACCTCGTCGCCGCACGAGGTGTTGATCTGGTGCGATTCGCCGACATCGAGACCCTCGATCGGGATGAGCCCTCGTCCGTGACGCTCTCGCGCGTGGTCCATGATGACTTGCTGATACATCTGTTCGAGTTGGCTCATGCTGCTACTCCGAAGAAGGCCCGCACCCGCGACAACTCGTCGACGAACGCGTCGGCGTCCTCAGGGCGCGTGTACACGTGAGCAGAAGCGCGCGTAGAGCCGGTGATGCCGAAGCGCCGATGCAGCGGCTGATTGCAGTGGTGCCCCACGCGCACCGCGATGCCAGCGTCATCCAAAAATTGACCGACGTCGTGTGAGTGCACGCCGTCGACGACCACCGAGGCCAGCCCAAGGACGTCATCAGCCGTGCCCGATGGCCCCAGCAGCCGCACGCCGGGAATCGCCGCCGCACCCTCACGGAGAATCACCGCAAGCTCGCGCTCGTGGTCGGCAACCGCGTCCATCCCGATTTCCGTGAGATAGCGGGCTGCTGCACCCATGCCAATCGCTTGGGCCACAGGCTGAGAGCCGGCCTCGTGGCGATGTGGGGCGTCGAGCCAGGTCGTCTCGGTCATCGTCACTGTGCGTATCGTTGATCCGCCGAAGAGCGACGGCGGCAACGCGTCGAGGAGCGCCTTGCGCCCGTAGAGCGCTCCAATGCCGGTCGGTGCGAGCATCTTGTGGCCCGAAAACGCCATGAAGTCCACTCCGAGCGCCTCGACATTGACCGGCACGTGAGGCACGGATTGGCAGCCATCCAGCACTGTGAATGCCCCGACGTCGCGCGCGCGCGCGACCAGCGGGCGAACGTCGGTGACGATTCCCGTTACGTTGCTCGCATGCGTGAATGCGAGGACCTTTGCGCGCGGTCCGACGATGGCGTCGAGGTCATCAAGAATCATGCGGCCGTCATCATCGACCGGAATCCAGCGCAGCGTCGCGCCCGTTCGCGCCGCGAGCTGCTGCCACGGGATGAGGTTCGCGTGGTGCTCAGTCTCCGTCACCACGATCTCGTCCCCTGCACCGATGCGAAAGCCCGCTGACTCAGAGCCTC
>JAHEMW010000032.1 GCA_024643505.1 Demequinaceae bacterium | reverse complement strand
CGTGGAACTTCACTCCACGCCCGTGCGCCTCGGAAGCGCGATCGCGGACGCGAGCGGCGACCTGTCGCTGACGGTGACGGTGCCGCTCGACATTGAGGCAGGGAGCCACAATCTTGTGGCAATACTGACCGCGCCGACGATCAAGCCGTCAATGGCGTCGGTGCCGATCGCGATCGAGGAGGTCGTGGAGCTCGAAGGGACGCTTGCCGCTGGCCCGCCCACCCCCGCGCCTGTCGCGGAACCTTCCTCTGAGGACACGCGAGGGTTTGACGACGAGCACAACGGAATCGCGGACTCACTTCCCACGATCTTCGACATCGAAGTCGAGCCGTGGAAGGTAGCGACTACCGGAGGCCTCGCCGCGGCGTTCGTCCTCCTCGCGGCGCTGCCGGCAGAACTCCTCGAATCGACGCTGACGGAGAACTACGGGCGCGCGTTTGGATGGCTCGCGCCAGTACGCCGTCGGGTCGCACGCTGGCAGGCTCGAAAGCCGCGTGTGCTCAACAACCCGTGGGTCGGAAGTTCCCTTGCCGTCGGTACTGCCGCACTCATCCTGGGATTCTCCGATCCGACGTTCGGCTTCAACGCGTCATCGGTGCGCACCTTCCTCGCCCTTTACCTGTCGCTCTTCCTTCTCAACGTCGCGGTAGGCGCCATCAAGATCTCTCTCGCGGAGCGTCGGCTGCGACTCCCAGGGCACCTGACGCCGATGCCGGGCGCACTGATCGTCGCCGCCGTATCTGTGCTCGTTTCGCGCGCCATGGACATCAGTCCAAGTCTGCTGTTCGGCCTCGTCGTCGGCGTGAGCTTCGCGAGAGCGCAGTCCAAGGAAGTGAACGGCAAGTTAGCGCTCGTTGGCGTCATGTCTATTTTTGGAATAGGCATTGTCTCGTGGGTGCTCTTCAGCCTGCTCGTCGACGTGACTGGCCGAGGAAGCGGGTTCCTGTCTGGCCTCCTTGAAGAAAGCCTCGCGGCGACCGCGCTCGAGGCGCTGTCGGTGCTGCTCGTCGGGCTCCTGCCGTTCCAATACCTCGAGGGCAAAGCGCTCCACGACTGGGATCAGCGAATCTGGGCCGGGATGTACTTCGTGGCTGCCGCCGCCTTCGTGTTCATTGCGGTACCAACGGGCGCGTCCTGGGAGGAGTCGACGGCTCCGGTCAGCACGTGGCTCGTCATCTGCGCCGGGTTCGGACTGATCTCGGTGGCAGCCTGGGCTGCATTCCGGTACATCCCGGCGCTCCACGAAGAGCGCACCCGCGAAGGCGCGAACGTCTAAACGTTAGAACGCGATCGCGACGAGCCACCCGATAAGCACGACGCCGACGACAACCGCAAGAGCGATCACGGCACGCGCGAGAGCGCGAGAGGCGACAACGCGCGGAAGCAGCGCACGGGTGAGGGCTGCCGTGATCGTGGACGGCACGACGATCGCGATGAACGCAAACACGGCTCCGGCGCCCGGGTGTCCGCTCCCCCACGTGATGTATGCGGCAGGAAGGAGGGACAACGCTGCTCCCATGAGCGCGAACGCGCGCACTGCAGTCGCGTTGGGAGCGTCGAGCGTGCGCTTGCTCACGGTCATGCCGACGGTGTGCGTCGCGAGCGCGAGGCCAAACGTCGCGATGGTGATGTTCGTGATCGCGACCGCGGCACCCGTCGCGCTGAGCAGCGAGCCCTGCGCACCGTCGCCTGCGAGGGCCGTGAAGGCGGCGTAGCCCGGGGTTTGAAGTGCGATGGCGAGGACCGCGTAAATCGGAACCCCGATCGCCCACGCGAGGCGCGCTTCGGTGAAGTTCCCGACAAGCCCGCTTGTCCGCTCTGACGTCGTCACGGCGCAATCAACTCCACTTCGAAAAGTGCCGCCGCGCCGACGGACAGGGACTCTGCTCGTCGAACGGCCGCTTTGACAGGAAGGATATACGCGGCGTGCTCCTTTGATGGGAATAGTGACGTCGTCCACGTCGTCGCGCCGACCGTGACCTGCACTTTGACAGCGCCGAAACCGCGTCGGGGACCCACCTGACGGTCATCGATTTCGTCGGTGACGTCCTCGGGAAGCGTGACGAACGCCCACGAGTCGCCCTTGCCCTGCCACTGCCACAAGGCCGCCTCGAACCGGTACATGTCCACCGTGACAGGCTAATGCGAGGGTGGGCCAGGTGGGGCTCGAACCCACGACCGACGGATTATGAGTCCGCTGCTCTAACCGGCTGAGCTACTGGCCCGCGACCTGCTCGCGCACGGCCGTCGGACAGTCTATCGAGGGCGGAGGGCGTGCCCAATCCGGATTCACGGCCCAGCCGCACCATCCTGTAAAGTACGTGAGCGCGATCCTCCGTAGCTCAATTGGCAGAGCAGCCGACTGTTAATCGGCAGGTTACTGGTTCGAGTCCAGTCGGGGGAGCCACACGAAAGACCACGCTTTCGAGGCGTTCCGTCAGGCTCCCGGCAGGTTGTGGGGAATCGTCACCGATCCGTCGTCGTCGAGATGCCAAAACGGGTTCGTGGCGAGTTCCCACAGGTGCCCATCCGGATCGGCGACGTACCCGCTGTAGCCACCCCACTCGGTGCGCGCGGGTCGTCGCACCATTGCGGCACCGGCCATCACCGCCGACTTAAATCGCTCGTCGACCTCACCCTCGGTGTGGAAGTTCTGCGCAAGGGTCGATCGACCGGTGCCTAGTTCGGCGGCGTCGCGTCCGAGTTCGTGCGCGAGCGCGGATCTCAGGTACAGGCTCAAGACGAGCCCGTTCGCCTGAAAGAACACGATGTCATCCGCCGCCTGCCTCACGACCCATCCCCATGCCTCGTAGAAGGCACGCGCACGTCTTAAGTCGTCCACTCCTAGGGTGACAAGTGAGACGCGTTCACGCGACATCGGCTACTCCTCCCTCAGCGCTCGCCGGCGCTGTTCTAGCGCGATGATGCGCGCAAAGGTGTCGTCGGACGCATCGGTGCCCGCGCCAGCGCGTTGCATCTGACCTCGAAGATCGGCGATGCGTCGCGTCAGGTCGAGATCGAGGATCCGAGCGAGGACGCTGCGCGCGTAACGCCCCGCGTCGTTGGGACGATCGTGGGGCAACGGCGTGACGGCGAGTTGAGACACCGTCGGCGCGAGTGCCTCGCCAGCTTGCTCCTCGACGCGCGACACCCAATCTGGCCCGGCTGCGGCGGGTCCGCCTGCGGCCACGATGGCGGAGAAGATGGCCCGGTACTGGTCGACGCCATACGCCTCGGGGGAAAGTTCGGCGACGATCGCGAGCGACGTTGCATCCTCACGAATGGAGTCGGTGAGTTGCAGGAGTACCCCGATCGACAAGGCTTGCGCCCGCACCACGGGATCGCGGGGGCTCGGGCGCTCCGCCACCCCGGGCGGCGCGGCCTCGCCCTGCGCACCGCGCGCGGCGGACGCCACTGCGCGCCGTACTACGTCGGTATCGGTACCGAGCCACCGCGAGAGGAGCCGCACATATTCGGGCTGGAGTGCCCGATCACGGATGCCGGCAACGACCGGCGCGGCCGCGCGCAAGGCTGCAACTCGCCCCTCCGGTGTGTCGAGGTCGTGTGACCGCAGCACGGTGCGGATCACGAATTCGAACAGCGGCACGCGGTTATCAATAAGGGCCGCGACGGCCGCGTCGCCCCGTTGCAGTCGGAGGTCGCAAGGGTCGAGACCGTCTGGTCCGATTGCCACGAAGGTCTGCGCGAGGAATTGTTGGTCGAGGGCGAACGACTTAAGCGCGGCGTTTTGGCCTGCTTCGTCACCGTCGAATGTAAACACGACCTTTGCGCCGTGGGCGCCAACCTTGAGCGTTGCGCCGCCGGTGTCGCCCATGAGGCGGCGCACGATCTTGACGTGATCTTCGCCAAATGCCGTGCCGCATGTCGCCACAGCGGTCGCGACACCCGCAAGGTGGCACGCCATGACATCTGTGTATCCCTCGACGACGACGACCGTGCGCTCCGTGCGAATGGCACCTTTGGCGAGGTCGAGGCCGTAGAGGACGTTCGCTTTCTTGTACAGCGCGGTTTCGGGGGTATTGAGATACTTCGGGCCCTGGTCGTCGTCGAAGAGCTTGCGCGCCCCGAAGCCGATGACATCGCCTGTCACGTCGCGGATGGGCCACACGAGACGACCACGAAACCGGTCGTAGATTCCACGAGAGCCCTCTGACACGAGACCGGATGCGCGCAGTTCTGGCTCGGTGAAGCCGCGCGCGCGCAAGTGCTCGGTGAGGTGAGACCAGCCCTTTGGCGCGTAGCCGACCCCGAAGCGCGCCGCCGCGTCACGATCGAATCCGCGCTCCCGCAGAAAGTCACGGCCCGCCCTTGCCTCGTCCGATTCGAGTTGATCGACAAAGTATTGAGCGGCGACCCGATGCGCGTCGATGAGACGCTTGCGTTGGCCACCTCCGGACTCGGGCCGCGCCCCGCCGGCTTCGTAACGCAGCGTGACCCCAGCCCTGTCTGCCAGGTACTCAACGGCCTCCGCGAACGGCAGCCCGTCGATACGCATGATGAACTCGATCACATCACCGCCCTCGCCACACCCGAAACAGTGCCAGCGGCCCGCAGCGGGCCGCACATGAAACGACGGGCTGCGCTCGTCGTGGAACGGGCATAGGCCCTTGAGGGAGCCGACGCCCGCCGACTTGAGCGCCACATGCTGGCCGATGATGTCCTCGATCGGCGCGCGCTCACGGACTGCCGCAATGTCATCGCGGTTGATCGTCCCGGGCACGCACTCACTCTAGTTGTTGGCGGTCTAGGCTTGGAGAGCCCTACGAAAGGACACTGACCGTGCGAGTCGACGCATTCTTGGCAGATTCCGCCGAGGTGGTAAACGGCAAGATCTATGCCCTTGGGATGGGGTGGAACACGATCTTCGTGCGCCAGTTCCCCGCCGTTCATCGGCGCCTCGCCATCGCGGCGACCGTCCACGTACCGTTCACCGCGACGAACGTGTCGCACCATCTTGAGGTGCGCCTGCTCACCGAGGACGGCGCTGAGTATCCGGTCGGCGTGCGCCCTGACGCGGAAGGCAAGCCCGTACCGGTCCGTGCGATGGGCGGGGACTTCACGCTCGGGCGCCCGGCCCACCTGGTCGATGGCGACGAGCAGGTCGCCTGTTTCGCGTTTACTTTCGACGCGATGCGATTCGACGCGGCACGCAAGTTCTCGTGGAGCGTCAGCATCGACGGCGATGAAGTAGCGCAGGTCCCGATGCGCGTTCAGCTCGCGGCCCAATAGCGACGATGGAGTACTACGCCGCGACGGTCTACCCCGTCGTCTTGGCCGCTTCCGCGGTGCTCGCGCTCGCTGGCGTCGCGTCGCTCGTTGTCGTACGGGCGCACCGCGTCCTCACGTGGGTGGTGACCGGCATATACGTCGTGGTCGGCGCTCACCTCGTCGCGGTCGTTGCAGGGCTGCTGAGCGGCCCGGATGTCGACCTCGTCATCACCGCCGGATACCTGCTTGCCTCGCTCGGCCTGCTGCCACTGCTCGGCATCGCGCGCCTCGGCGCGCCCGAAGCCAAGCGGGCCGATGTCGACCCCGACCGTCCCGTCCTGCAACCTGACCAAATCGCACGGGTCGACGGCGCAGTCGCCGTGGCGGTTGCCATCGCACTCGCGGTCGTGTCGTGGCGACTCACTGAAGTGTTCGGAGCCGCGTCATGAACCCTGTCGCTCGCGTCATTCTCATCGCGCTCTACGCGATTCTGGGCCTCGCCGCGACGGGCCGCGCCACGGTCCAGATTCTCGAGAAGTTCTCAGACGCGCCCGTCGCGTACTCGCTGTCGGCCGTCGCCGCCCTGCTGTATGCCGCCATCGCGGTGGCGTTGTGGCGAGGGTGGCGAAAAGTTGCGATCGTTGGCACCGGCATCGAACTGATCGGCGTATTGAGCGTGGGAGCGTTGGGGTACCTGGAAAGCAGTTGGTGGCCGGACGAGACGGTGTGGACGGGGTACGGCTCGGCGTATGGCTGGGTACCAGTGCTGCTGCCGGTCACGGCGCTGTTCTTCCTGCTCCGCTACCGAAAAGCGGGTGTCCACTAGCGCCAGCGGTCCACGTATCGGTGGTGCCAATCGTGGGCGGACTTATCGGTGAGCGACGCGACCTGATCGACGGCCACGCGGAGCCGCTCGGCGTCTGTGGACGCGTCCACAAATGCGGCGGCGAAGTGCGGCTCGAATGCGTCCGGGCCGAGCGTCGTCAGAGCGCCAACGAGGCCCGCGAGACGCTCGCGCTGCTGGCGATAGGCGGGTTTCTTCTCTCTCGGCGCCATGAGAAAGTGCACGGCGATGCCCTTGAGGATGAGGATCTCGCTCGCGGTGGCGTCGGGGATCACCAATGTCGCGTGGTGCCGGGTCAACGGGCCATCGCCGTGGCGCGCGCGCGTGGCGTCGGTGACTGTGCCGCACAGCCGTCCGATGAGTTGGCTCGTCATGTCTTTGAGGTGAGCGAGCGCGCGGTGGGAGCCGTCGAACTCGTCGACCCACCATGACTCGGCGCGGAGGCGGTCGAGCGCCTCCAACAACTGCCCGCGCTCGCCCTTGCCGTACCAGGCGATCGCGTGATCGGCGACCGCCGCCGCCTGGCCGCGGTCACGCAGGACGCTCAGCGACACGCCGTTGTGCACGACCGAGTCCTCGACGTCGTGCACCGAATACGAAATGTCGTCGGCGAGATCCATGATTTGCGCCTCAAAGCTCTTCTCGCGATCGCGCGCGTCGAGGCGAAGCCATGAAAACACCGGAAGGTCGTCGGCGTACACGCCGAACTTGCGCGCGATGCGGCCGTCAGACGCCGCCGGCGCCTCTGCCTGAGTCCACGGGTACTTGACCGACGCATCAAGGGTGGCGCGCGTGAGATTGAGGCCGACGCTTTCACCCGTCACGGGATCGACAGACTTCGGTTCGAGGCGCGTGAGCAATCTCAACGTCTGCGCGTTGCCCTCGAATCCGCCAATGTCTTTGGCGACTTCGTCAAGTGCGCGTTCGCCATTGTGGCCAAACGGTGGGTGCCCGAGGTCGTGAGCGAGGCAGGCTGCGTCGACAACGTCGGGGTCGCACCCCAACACCGTCCCAAGACCCCGCCCTACCTGGGCCACTTCGAGGCTGTGCGTGAGGCGCGTGCGGACGAAATCGCCGGTGCCCGCGCCGAGCACTTGCGTCTTCGCGCCGAGGCGCCGTAACGCGCTGGAGTGCACGATGCGAGCGCGATCTCGCTCAAACGGAGTTCGATTCGAGTGCTTAGGCGGCTCCGGCACGTAGCGTTCCGCATCGGCATCGGAGTAGCCGTCGGTCGCATCAGTCACGATCCGATGCTAGCCGTCGGCCGGTCCGATCCCCCACCGCCACCGCGCCGCTCGCTACGGTGAACTCATGTCTCGAGTCCGCGCATACCTTGCCATGTCGGTTGACGGTTTCATTGCCGGGCCGCGCGATGAGCTCGGCTGGCTCACGGCCGAGCGCCCCGCGACCGCGCCGCTCGTGGTCGGCGACTGGGCGGTGACGGCCGCTGACGGCGAGACGTTCGCAGATTTCTTGAGCACCATCGGGTGCCTCGTGATGGGCCGGCGCACCTACGACGTCGTCGCGGCTTTCGACGGTCCGTGGCCTTACGGCGACACCCCCGTGCTTGTCACCACGACGCGTCCGCTCGTCACCGACCACGCGACGGTGGTTCCCGCCGCGGGCCCGATCGAGACGATCGTCGCGTCGGCCCGGGCCCGTGCGGGCGGACGGGACGTATACGTCGACGGCGGGACGACCGTGCGATCCGCGCTCGAAGCTGGGCTCATCGACGAGTTGGTCGTGACGCTCGTGCCGACCGCGCTCGGTGCAGGGATTGCACTATTTGCCTCGATCGCGGGACCCGTTGACTTTTCAGTCGCCAAGGTAGCCAAATACGGCGATGGCTTGGTTCAGATCACCCTCGCGCCCATCAGCCGCCGCTGACGCTGAGCTCGGCCTCCCTGAGGCGCGCCTCGATGTCCGGCGTGATCTCGCGAGTGTCGAGCCAGCCTTCCGGGCATGATGGCGTCTTTGGCGTGCCCTGGCGACCTCGCGCGCCTTCTGCGGCGTCGCCCGGATAGGGCGTGTCGAGGTCGAGGCTGTCGAGCAAGGATCGCAACTGCGCAAGAGTCTCCACGAGCGCGAGCGACCGCCGCAGGTCGCCACCGACGGGATATCCCTTGAGATACCAGGCCATATGCTTGCGAATCTCGCGCATGGCCTTGTTTTCGTCATCGCCAAAGTGCGTCACCATCAGTTCGCCGTGGCGAAAAATGGTGTCGGCGACGAGGCGCAGTCCGGGCTGCGCGCGCTCCGTGCGCCCGTCGAAGGCGGCCTCGAGGTCCGCAAAAAGCCATGGCCGGCCCATGCATCCGCGCCCGACGACAACGCCGTCGCAGCCCGTGCGCTCGACCATCGCGATCGCGTCTTCGGCCGCCCAGATGTCACCGTTGCCCAGCACGGGAATTGACCGCACGGCGTCCTTCAGACGCGCGATCGCTTCCCAATCTGCGTGTCCCGAGTAGTAGTCGGCCGCGGTGCGCGCGTGCAGGGCGACGGCGGCGACCCCCTCGCGCTCGGCCATCGTTCCGGCGTCGAGGTAGGTGAGGTGATCGTCGTCCACCCCTTTGCGCATCTTGATGGTGACCGGAACGTCGCGCCGAGAAGCCTCCCTCACTGCGGCGCGCACAATGTCGCGGAAGAGGTCGCGCTTCCACGGGAGCACCGCGCCGCCGCCGCGCCGCGTCACCTTTGGCACCGGGCAACCAAAGTTCATGTCGATGTGGTCGGCGCGGTCTTCATCAACGATCATGCGGACCGCCGCACCAATCGTGGCAGGGTCCACGCCGTAGAGCTGCACCGACCTGGGCGCCTCGTCCGGGTCGTGCGCGATGATCCGCAGAGATTCAGGGGTGCGCTCAACGAGCGCGCGCGATGTCACCATTTCCGCGACATAGAGCCCGCCGCCATATTCGCGGCACAGGCGTCGGAAGGCGGCGTTCGTAATCCCCGCCATCGGCGCGAGGACCACCGGAGTGTCGACGACGAGCGACCCGAGCGCGAGCGGCGGCAACAGACGCGTCGACGTAGTCATACGTGCCATTGTCCCAGGTCGCTTCGACCGCGCTCACACACCGAGTCGCACTCCCGCATGAGTGCGACGCAGCTACGAACCGAGCAAACGCGGTGCGAGATAGCTGGCGACCTGAGACAGCGCAACGCGTTCCTGCGTCATCGTGTCGCGGTCGCGGATCGTGACCGCCTGGTCATCGAGAGTGTCGAAGTCGACCGTGATGCAGAAGGGCGTGCCGACTTCGTCCTGGCGGCGATAGCGCTTCCCGATCGCTTGCGTCTCGTCATAATCGACGTTCCAGGACTGACGTAGCTCAGTGGCGAGCGCGTGCGCGGTGGGGAGCAGCGCATCGGTCTTCGACAGCGGCAGAACTGCCGCCTTGACTGGAGCAAGGCGGTGGTCGAGGCGCAGCACCGTCCGCTTGTCGACGCCGCCCTTGGTGTTGGGAGCTTCGTCTTCCGCATAGGCCTCCACGAGAAAGGCCATCAGCGAGCGCGTCAGACCAGCGGCGGGCTCGATGACGTACGGAACCCAGCGCTCGCCCTTGGACGGATCGAAATAGCTGAGGTCCTTGCCGGAGTGCTGCGAGTGCGTGGTGAGGTCAAAGTCGGTGCGGTTCGCGATGCCTTCGAGCTCGCCGAACTCGCTTCCCTGGAATCCGAACCTGTACTCGATATCCACCGTGCGCTTGGAATAGTGGGACAACTTCTCCTTGGGGTGTTCGAACAGGCGCAGGTTGTCGCGCGACAGCCCGAGCCCGACGTACCAGTCCATGCGGGTGTCGATCCAATACTGGTGCCACGTTTCATCGGTGCCGGGCTCGACGAAGAACTCCATCTCCATCTGCTCAAACTCGCGCGTGCGGAAAATGAAGTTGCCTGGCGTGATTTCGTTGCGAAAGCTCTTGCCGATCTGGCCGATGCCAAAAGGCGGTTTCATGCGAGACGCAGCAAGCACGTTCGAAAAGTTGACGAAGATGCCCTGCGCGGTTTCGGGCCGCAAGTAGTGCAGGCCCGATTCGTCCGACGCCGCGCCGAGGTAGGTGCGGAGCAAGCCGTTGAACATGCGCGGCTCTGTCCACTGGCCACGCGTACCGCAGTTGGCGCACGCGACCTCAGCAAGCCCGCCTTGGGGCGCGCGCCCCTTGCGCTCCTCGAATTCCTCGATGAGGTGGTCCTCGCGAAAGCGCTTGTGGCACGACAGGCACTCAACGAGCGGGTCGACAAACGCCTGGATGTGGCCGGACGCCTCCCACACGGCCGGGGGAAGAATCACCGATGAGTCGAGGCCAACGATGTCGTCGCGGGAGGAGACCATGGCGCGCCACCACTGACGCTTGATGTTTTCCTTGAGTTCCACGCCCAAAGGTCCGTAGTCCCACGCGGAACGAGTACCGCCATAGATGTCGCCACAGGGAAAGACGAAGCCCCGCCGCTTGGCGAGGGAGATGACGCTATCGAGACGGCTGGGATCGGCCACGTGGCGCTCCTTGGGGTGGTCAGTTGTGCACGGGCCAGTGTATCGGGCGCGGTCGCGCACGCCGGGCCTCGATCCGCAGACGTCCAACCTTATTGACAATGATTATCAGTAGCAATAACATTGAACTGTGGTGAGGCATGCAGCGCGAGGATCCGTAGCCGTCGCGATCGCGTGTATCGCCGCCAGCCTCGCAGGGTGCGCAACCGACACGCCATCGGCGGGCGAGCCCACCGTTGTCGCCGCGTTCTACCCGCTGGAGTACATCGCAACAGGCGTCGCCGGACCCGATGCGCGGGTGGTCGCGCTCGCGAAACCCGGCGTCGAACCGCACGACCTTGAGCTCTCCCCCGCCGCTGTCCGCACCATCAGTTCCGCGGAACTTGTCCTGTACCTCTCCAGATTTCAGCCTGCCGTCGATGACGCGGTGGCGTCGACCAGCGCCGTCGCTCTTGACGTGGCGAGCGTCGTGACACTTGACGGCGAAGACCCCCACTTCTGGCTCGACCCGACTCTGCTTGCGATGTACGCCGACGCGGTCGGCCGACGACTCGCCGAGCTCGACCCCGCCAACGCGGACGGATACACGTCCCGCGCCGCGGCCGTCGTCGCAGACCTCACCACGCTCGATTCGGACTTCACCGCGGGGCTGGCGTCTTGCGATCGCCACACGATCGTCGTGAGCCACGAGGCCTTCGGCTACCTCGCCGCACGATACGGCCTCGCGCAAATCGGTCTCGCGGGGATTGACCCGGAGTCCGCGCCGTCGCCTGCGCGCCTGCGGGAGATCAGCGCCTTGGTGCGCGCGCAGGGCGTCACCACGATCTTCACGGAGTCGCTCGTCACCGCACGCGTGGCTGAAGCACTCGCCGCAGACGCGGGCGTGACGACGGCCGTGCTTGACCCGGTCGAAAGCGTGATCGTGGGCGACGATTACAGTGCTGTCATGGGTCGCAATCTCGTCGCACTCGGCACGGCGCTCGGCTGTGAGTGAGGCCCCGGCGCTCTCGGCGCGAGATGTGCGTGTGACGCTAGGTGGCGTCGAAATTCTCCACGATGTGCAGATTTCGGTTGCCCCTGGAGAGGTCGTTGCGCTGATGGGCGGCAACGGCTCGGGCAAGTCGACATTTGTGCGCGCGCTCGTCGGCGCACTGCCCCTGTCGAGCGGCTCCATTGAAATGTTCGGCCACGCGCCGTCGCCCGCGGACCGCGCAAACCTGGGGTACGTGCCGCAGCGGGTGACGGCGTCGGCTGGGGTATCCGCCACAGCGCGGGAAGTGGTGATGTCAGGGCTACTCGGCGCGGGCCGGCTGCGGCCTGTGCGCGACGCACGCGAACGCGCCGAGCGGGCACTGACCGACCTCGGCATCGGTGCGCTCGCCCGGCGAGATGTCGGCACACTGTCCGGCGGCGAGCAGCAGCGCGTGCTGATCGCGCGAGCAATGGTGCGTGACCCGCGCCTCGTCATTCTCGACGAACCCATGGCCGGAGTCGACCTCCCGAGCCAAGAATCACTCACAGCAGCGCTGGCGGACCGAAAGGAGCGCGGCGCGGCCATCGTCATCGTGCTCCATGAGCTAGGCGCCCTCACGCGGCTGATCGATCACGCGGTGGTGCTCGAACGTGGGTGCGTCGTGCACGTAGGTGAGCCACCCGCCGCCCTCGGCGTGCATGCCCTTCCTGGCCATGACCACGTCCACCCGCACCCCGATCCTCCCGAGCGAGCCTCGGGGCCGCTGCCGATGGACGTGACGCCGTGACGGTACTCGCCGATCCACTCGTGCAGCGCATGCTCATCGTCGGTGTGCTTGTTGGCCTCGCGGCACCGGTGGTCGGGACGTACCTCGTACAACGTCGCATGGCGCTGCTCGGTGACGGGATTGGTCACGTTGCGCTCGCGGGAGTCGCGGCTGGCTGGCTCGCAGGCTCGGCCGCTGGCCTCACGCAACGCGACGCGCTCGCCGTGCCCGGCGCCGTGATCTTTGCGATCGGCGCCGCCGCGATCATTGAGCGCTTGCGCACGCGCGGCACGACCGGCGCGGACGTCGTGATGGCAATTCTTTTCTACGGAGGGATCGCGGTCGGCGTACTCCTCATTGGCGCGGCCGGCGGCACCAACGCGAACCTCCTGGGGTACCTGTTTGGATCAATCTCTACGGTCACGTGGACCGACGTGTGGGTGACCGGCGCACTCGCGGCCGTCGTCCTGCTGCTGGGGATTGGCCTGCGTCCGTCGTTGTTCGCCGTGACGCACGACCAGGAGTTTGCGCGCTCGACTGGGCTGCCTGTCGGAGCCCTCAACATGGTGGTGGCTGTGCTCGCCGCCGTCACGATCACGGTGGCCATGAGAGTCGTCGGCGTCCTACTCGTCAGCGCGCTGATGATCTTGCCCGTCGCGATCGCTCAGGTACTCACGCACTCCTTCACGCGCACCATGAACGTCGCGATGGTCATCGGCGCGACCCTCACGACAGCAGGAACGATCATTACCGTCACCTATGACGTGCAACCGGGCGCGCTCATCGTTGTGCTCGGAGTCGGCGCCTACGTGGCCGTCTCACTGGTGGCATCGATGCGACGCGCGCGGAGCGCGCGGTGACCCCCGCTCGGATGACGCGCCAACGGGCAGCGATTATTGACGCAATTTCCGACGGAGACTTCCGGTCCGCCCAGGCCTGGCACGAATCGCTCCGTGGCGCAGGGTCGGCGATCGGACTCGCGACCGTGTACCGGACGCTCCAGTCGCTCGCCGACGACGGAGATGTCGACACCGTCGTGTCGGAATCTGGCGAGACGCTCTACCGCTGGTGCGCTGCGCATACCACCCACCATCACCACCTCCGATGCCGATCCTGCGGCACTGCGGAGGAAATCGACCTGCCCTCCTTCGAGCAGTGGTCCCGCGCGATCGCGTCGGCCCGCGGCTACACAGAGATTGAACACACCGTCGAACTGACGGGCCTGTGCCACGCGTGTTCAACAGAACTGGACCACTAGGTGGCCGGGGTTCCAGGCTGGATCGAGCAGGGCCCGGGGTGGGCGCTGTTCGCCTTTCTCTTCGTCGTCGTGTTTGTGCGCGCCCAGGGGACGTACTGGGCTGCGCGCTGGGTCCGCAGCGGCGCGATGCGCGCTGAGTCGGACGAGCCTGGCCGACGCGGTCGCATGAGCCGCCGCCTCTCGGGGCCGGCGATGGAACGTGCGCAGGGCTTCCTCGACCGCTGGGGCTACCTTGGGGTGCCGCTGTCGTTCCTCACTATCGGCTTCCAGACGATGGTGAACGCCGCCGCGGGTTTCGGGCGCATGCGGTGGGACCTCTACACGGTGGCCATGCTCCCCGGTTGCGCAGCATGGGCCACCATGTACGCGCTCTTAGGGCTCTCCCTCATTCAGGCGTGGAGCCGCTCGCCGTGGCTGGTGCTCGCGATCATCGCGGGCATCATTGCGCTGGCGTGGGGCGCTACCGCGCTGCGCCGAAACGCCGGTTCCGGCGCGCGTACTCCTCAATAGCGGACCATAGGTGCGTGCGGTCTACGTCGGGCCACAGCACGTCGCTAAAGACGTATTCGGCGTAGGCGGCCTGCCATGGCAAGAAGTTGCTCGCCCGCTGCTCGCCGCTCGAGCGCCAAAAGAGGTCAACGTCCGGCATGTCCGGCTCATCGAGAAAAGCCGCAACGGTCTTCTCGGTCACCCGGTCGGGGCTGAGACGCCCGGCTGCGACCTCGCGGGCGATCGCTTTCGCAGCGTCGGCAATCTCGGCGCGGCCACCGTAATTCACGCACATCGTGAGGGTCAGCGTGGTATTGCCCGTCGTCGCAGCTTCGGCACGCTCGAGTTCAGACGCCACCGATTTCCACAACCTGGTTCGACGCCCCGCCCAACGGATCCGCACGCCCCACGAGGACATCGTGCCAAGTTGGCGGCGAATGACATCGCGGTTAAACGCCATCAGGAAGCGCACCTCGTCGGGGCTCCGCTTCCAGTTCTCAGTGCTGAACGCGTACGCGCTCAGGTGCGTGACGCCGATCTCGATGGCGCCGGCAACAACGTCGAGCAGCACGAGTTCGCCTCGCTCATGCCCGGCGGTCCGCGGCAGCCCCCGCTGCCGTGCCCATCGACCGTTGCCATCCATCACGACCGCGACATGCTTCGGGACGAGGTCGCGCGGAAGCGCTGGAGGGCGCGCGCCGTGCTCGTGCGCGGGAGGCGCGATGGGCGTCGAGGGCGTCATGCCGAACTTGTCTCTCTGCCGTTGGGGTCCGAGCGCTCGACCATACCAAGGCTTCGAACCCTGCGCTCGAGGTGAAACTGCGTGTAGGCCGCGACCACCCCTGCCGCTTCCCGCCGATGCCTGAACTCCGACGCGTCGGCCACCTCCCACGTTCCGGCGAGGAGCGCGGCGAGCAGCACGAAGGTTTCAGGAGCCGGCGAAGCGGCGCCCACGGGTCGGCAGGACTCACACACCGCACCTCCGCCCGCCAATGCGAAGGCACGATGCGGACCTGGCGCTCCGCACGTCGCGCACTCGTCGAAACTCGGCGCGTAGCCTGCGATCGCTAACGACCGGAGCAGGAACGAATCGAGCAGCAAGCCGGGGTCATGCTCGCGGCGGCTCAGCGCGCCCAGTGCGCCATGAAGCAGCCGGTACTGCTGGTTGGCGGGTTCCTTCTCGAGATCCACGAGCTTGTCCGCCAGCTCCACCATCGCGGTCGCGGCCGTGTACAGCGCATAGTCGGCCGCAATCCTTCGGGCGTACGGCTCGCGCATCTCCACCTGGCTGATGACGTCGAGGTTGCGGCCCTCATACAGTTGGACGTCGGCCAGCATGAATGGCTCGACGCGCGCGCCGAGGCGGCTCGACGTTCGTCGCACACCTTTCGCGACGGCGCGGACCTTGCCGTGGTGCCGTGTGAGCATCGTGACAATGCGGTCCGCCTCACCCAGTTTGTGGGTGCGCAAGACGATCGCGTCGTCGCGGTAGAGGGGCACGCCTCATTGTCGCCCTCTCGAGGGACCGGCGGCGGACGCGCGCCGCGTGGCTCACGCCGTGATGGGCACGGCGGTCGTCGACTTCTGACCTACGTCGCAATCAATGGCGCCTTCCGCGGGCAACTGCGAAATCGCCGCACCGGGTCGAGTCGTACCTTCAGCGCAGGCGCCTACGATGTCCTCAGTCACGGCGTGCGAGGGGGATGCAATGTCGATGGTCAAAGC